>NZ_CP085167.1:3097500-3434207 GCF_022788715.1 Sulfitobacter sp. DSM 110093 | reverse complement strand
CGTGCCTAACGTCCCGCTTTGCTCTTCGCACAGGGGCCGAGTGGATCCCGGCCCTAAATTTTCGTTTCACCCGGCAACAGATCATCCACCCGGTCCCACGCGGATGACCGACCTGTGTCCTTCGGACTTTGCTAGAATGGCCTGCCCATTAGCCTATCGCGCCGTAAACCGGCGCAAGAAGCGCTGAACGAACCGTTCGTGTTCTCATCGACAGGGTAAACGTGCTGGCAGCAGCATTCACGACAGTGCCTCGTGCCGTATTTCAACGGCCATCCGCACTTCCCTGAAGTTGGCATTCTGCCAGTTGGCTGACGCCTGTTTCAGGGCCTGTCCCCCCAAGCGAAATGAATCGCTGAACCTTTGGTAGCAACTGTTTCAGGTCCGCTTCAACATATCTTCCATCTTGACTCAGAGATTGCCTGAAAAGAATCTCTGACGTGTTTTTTTCGCTGCACTCGCACGAAAAAAGGCGCCGCAATGCGGCGCCTCTTGTGTTTCAAAGGGTTGGCTGTGGAGCCGGATTAACCCAGTGCTTTGACCCGTGCGGCCAGACGCGACATTTTGCGCGAAGCAGTGTTTTTGTGGAAAACGCCTTTGGTGACGCCGCGCATCAGCTCGGGCTGGGCGGCTTTCAAAGCGGCGGTTGCGGCTTCTTTATCACCGGAGGTGATCGCCTCTTCGACTTTGCGCAGGTAGGTGCGGATGCGCGAACGGCGGGCTTTGTTGATCGCAAAACGTTTTTCGTTCTGACGTGCGCGCTTTGCGGATTGTGTTGTGTTTGCCATGAGTATCAGCCTTCGGGTTTATTTTGTTGCGTAGCAATGCGTGACGCCAACCCTACCGGAAATCCGGGCCCCAAAAGGGCAGGTGATTCTAGCCAGAGCGGGCTGCACGCGCATGTATTGGGGCTGCCTATAAGACAGCAGGCGCGGCAATGCAAGCCGCGCCACTGGAATCACTTATTTGTCGCGGAACTGCGCTTCGCGTTTTTCAAGGAAGGCCGACATGCCCTCTTTCTGGTCTTCGGTGTTGAACAGCGAATGGAACATGCGGCGCTCGAACAACAGGCCTTCGCTCAGCGGCACCTCATAGGCGCGGTTGACGCATTCCTTGACCACGGTGGCCGAGATCATTGATTTCTCGGCGATCTTGCCGGCGGCGGCCATCGCTTCTTCCATCAGCTTTTTCACCGGCACAACGCGCGACACAAGGCCCGAACGTTCCGCTTCTTCGGCATCCATGAAACGGCCCGTCAGGTTCATGTCCATCGCCTTGGACTTGCCCACCAGACGGGTCAGACGCTGGGTGCCGCCGATGCCTGCCACAACACCAAGGTTGATCTCGGGCTGGCCGAACTTGGCGCTTTCCGAACAGATGATGAAATCGCACATCATCGCCAGTTCGCAGCCACCGCCCAAGGCATAGCCCGACACGGCTGCGATGATCGGCTTGCGCACGCGCAGGATTTGATCGGTTTCGGGCGTGAAGAGATCCCCCATGAAGACGTCGACAAAGCTTTGGTCGCGCATCATTGCGATGTCGGCACCGGCAGCGAATGCCTTTTCCGAGCCGGTGATGACGATGCAGCGCACCTTGTCGTTTTCCTGCGCGCCTTTCAGCGCTTTGGCCAATTCACCCAGCAACGCGTCGTTGAGCGCATTGAGCGCATCCGGGCGGTTGAGGGTGATCAGGGCCACATGGTTGTCCACGTCCACGGTGATCGTTTCGTAAGCCATCAAGAATGCTCTTTGTTGTTGCGCTCAGGGGAATGTGCATACCACGCGCCCCCTATGTTTCAAGTTATCTTTGGCACCGCGGGCAATAGAAGGAAGACCGCCCGCCCTGCACGATCCGGGCAATAGTGCCTTCACAGCCCGATCGGCGGCAGGGTTTGCCTTCGCGACCGTAGACATCAAAGCTATGTTGAAAATAGCCCAATTCGCCATCTGCCTGCCGAAAATCTTTCAGCGACGATCCCCCCGCCTCAATCGCATCGGCCAGCACGTTGCGGATGATCGGGACCAGCCCCGCGATCCGGGCCGAAGAGATACGCCCGGCCTTGCGTGCCGGGTGGATGCCCGCCCGGTAAAGCGCTTCGCAGACGTAGATATTCCCCAAACCCGCGACGATCCGCTGATCCAGCAGGGCGGATTTGATCGGCATGTTGCGCCCTTTCAGCGCGGCCACCAGATGCGCTTCGTGAAAGTCATTGCCCAAGGGTTCCGGCCCGAGCGAGGCAAGCAGTTTATGTGTCTCGGCCCCGACGGTGGGCATCAAATCCATCGCGCCGAAACGGCGTGGGTCGTTAAAGGTGATCCGCGCACCGTTACCCATATGCAACACGACGTGGTCATGTTTCTCGGGCGCGGGGTGGTTGTGCTGAAATTGCCCCAGAGGGTCGCCCGAGACCAGCATCCGCCCGGACATGCCCAGATGCACCAGCAGCGATTCCCCGCTTTCCAGATCGGCAAGAATATACTTCGACCGCCGCCGCAGCAGCCCGACACGCTGCCCGGTCAACCGCTCCGCCATCCGCTCGGGGAAGGGCCAGCGCAGGTCGGGGCGGTTCACCTCGGCCCGGGCGATCACTTGCCCCTCCATCGCCGGGGCCAGCCCCCGGCGGACGGTTTCGACCTCTGGCAGTTCTGGCATCTCGGTTTCCCCTCTGGCTTGCCTGTGACAAAAGGCACGCATTGTCCCCAGCCTACGGCACCCTATAACAAGGGACTGAACCAGAGGATCGCAAGAGCAGATGACCCAGGACGCCGACAAAACTACCCATTTCGGGTTCGAGACCGTACCCGAGCATGAAAAAGCAGGTCGTGTGCAGGGTGTGTTCAACTCCGTCGCCAGCAAATACGACATCATGAACGATGTGATGAGCATGGGGATCCACCGCGTCTGGAAAGAAGCGATGATGGATTGGCTCGCCCCGCGTCCCGGTCAGAAGTTGCTCGATGTGGCGGGTGGCACCGGCGATGTGTCTTTCAAATTTCTAGGTCGTGCGGGCCACGGTCATGCCACCGTGCTCGACCTCACCGAGCCGATGCTCGTCGAAGGCCGCAAACGGGCCGAGGCCGACAGCCTGACCGGCAGCCTTGATTGGGTTGTGGGCGACGCCATGGCGCTGCCCTTTCCCGACAACACCTTTGATGTCTACACGATCAGCTTTGGCATTCGTAACGTGACCCGCCCCCAAGAGGCACTGAACGAGGCGTACCGCGTGTTGCGCCCCGGTGGCCGTCTGATGGTGTTGGAGTTCAGCCAACTGCCCAACCCGGCGATGCAAAAAGCCTATGACCTCTACAGTTTCAACGTGATCCCGCGCATGGGGCAGGCCATCGCGGGCGACCGCGATAGCTACCAATACCTCGTCGAATCGATCCGCAATTTTCCCGATCAGGATACGTTTCTGTCGATGGTACGCACGGCCGGGTTTGGTCAAGCCAAGTACCGCAACCTGAGCATGGGCATCGCGGCTCTGCATTCGGGCTGGAAACTCTGATGCGCGGTCCGCACAACATCTGGCGGTTGATCCGCACGGGCGCGACGCTGGAACGCGCGGGCGCAATGAATGTGGTGCTGGATGCTTTCGATGCCTCCCCGCCGCTGCGTTTCGTGGCCCGCGCGCTTGGTCTGCCGTTCAAATGGCTGGGCTACAAAGGCGACCCGACCATGCCGCCCGCCACCCGCGCGCTCACGGCGCTTGGCCCGGCCTACATCAAATTTGGACAGGTGCTGTCGACCCGGCCTGACGTGGTTGGCGATGATCTGGCTGTGCAACTGCGTGTCTTGCAAGACAAGCTGCCACCTTTTGACACGGCGCTTGCCCGTAGGGCGGTTGAGCAGGAGTTGGGTGAGCCGGTCAACGCCATTTTCTCTGAGTTCAGCGAACCCGTCGCTGCGGCCTCTATCGCGCAGGTCCACCATGCACGACTGGCCGAGACCGGCGAAGAGGTCGCCGTCAAAGTCCTGCGCCCCGGAATCGAAAAAGCCTTCCGCAAGGACATCGACGCCTTTTACCTAGCCGCACGCATGGCTGAAATCTTCTCTCCCGGTTCGCGGCGATTGCGGCCCATTGAGGTGATCGAGCATTTCGACGGCGTGGTGCGTGGTGAGTTGGACCTGCGGCTGGAAAGCTCTGCCGCGTCTGAGTTTGCGGCCAACACCAAGGACGATCCCGGTTTCCAACTGCCTGAGATCAAGTGGAACCACTCTGGCCGCCGCGTGATGACCCTAGGCTGGGCCGATGGTCTGCCGCTGGGCGACAACGCCGCGCTGGATGCGGCGGGGCACGACCGTGTGGCGCTGTCGGAACGGGTACTGCAACTCTTTTTGCAACACGCCCTGCGCGATGGTTATTTCCACGCCGACATGCACCAAGGCAACCTCAAGGTCGCGGCCAACGGCGATATCATCGCCTATGACTTCGGCATCATGGGCCATATCGACAGCTATACCCGTCGGGTGTACGCGGAAATTCTCTATGGTTTCATCCGCCGTGACTATATGCGCGTGGCCAAAGTGCATTTCGAGGCGGGTTACGTGCCCGCTGACAAGGATGTAGATGAATTCGCCCGCGCCCTGCGCGCGGTGGGCGAGCCGATTTTCGGCATGGACGCCACCCGCATCTCCATGGCTCGGTTGCTGACGTATCTCTTTGAAGTGACTGAGCGTTTCGGCATGGAAACCCGGACCGAGCTGATCTTGCTGCAACGCACGATGGTCGTGGTTGAGGGCGTCGCCCGCTCGCTCAACCCGCATATCAACATCTGGGAAGTCGCAAGCCCGATTGTAACGGATTATATAACCAAATCGCTCGGCCCGCGGGCGATGCTTTCGGATCTGCGCGACACCGCCATGGTCATGGCCCGCTTTGGCCCGCGCCTGCCGGGGTTGGTCGAACAGGCGCTGAACCGTCAAACCGAGGAGCAGCCAGAGCGCCGCCCGCGGTTCTGGCGCTACATCGCGGCGACTGCGCTGATGTCCGGCATTGCCGGGGCCACCACAGTCGCCCTAATCGGCGCGCTGCTTTAGGGCAGGGGGCCGCGGAGGCCCCCCGCCATTTAGGCGATACGTTCAATCGCCATGGCGATGCCTTGCCCGCCGCCGATGCACATGGTGATCAACGCGCGCTTGCCGCCGATCCGCTCCAGCTCATAAAGCGCCTTCACGGTGATGATCGCCCCGGTCGCGCCGACCGGGTGGCCAAGGGCGATGGCCCCGCCGTTGGGGTTCACTTTTGCCGGGTCGAATCCCAACTCCTTGCTCACGGCCAGTGCTTGGCTGGCGAAGGCTTCGTTGCTTTCGATCACGTCGAAATCGCTGGCCTTCAACCCGGTGCGTTTCAGCAGGTTCTGCACAGCAGGGATTGGGCCGATGCCCATCACCTCGGGCCGGACACCCGCATGGGCATAGCCCAGAATGCGCGCACGAGGTTTCAACCCAGCGGCCTCAGCCGCTTCGGCGCGGGCCAGCACCAGTGCGGCCGCACCGTCATTGATGCCGCTGGCGTTGCCCGCTGTGACACGTCCATCTTTCTGGAACACCGGACGCAGCCCGGCCAGTGCTTCGGCGGTGGTCGCCTTGGGGTGTTCATCGGTGTCGAACGGCACCATGTCGCGCTTCACCTTTACCTCAACCGGCACGATCTGATCCTTGAAATGCCCCGCCTCGATGGCCGCCGCTGCGCGCTCTTGGCTTTGCAGGGCAAAGGTGTCCATTTCCTCGCGGGTGATGGTATGTTCATCCGCCACATTCTCGGCCGTGACCCCCATATGGCCGGTGCCGAAGGGGCAGTTCAGCGTGCCCAAAAGCATGTCGAGGCTGCGAACATCGCCCATTTTCTGGCCCCAGCGGGCATCGGGCAGAATGTAAGGCGCGCGCGACATGCTTTCAGCCCCGCCAGCAAGGGCGAAATCCGCATCGCCCAGCATCAGGCTTTGGGTGGCCGAAACCAGCGCTTGTACGCCCGAACCGCACAGGCGGTTCACGTTCATCGCAGGCACTTCATCAGGCACGCCCGCATCGCGCGCGGCGACGCGGCTGAGGTACATGTCGCGCGGCTCGGTGTTGATGACGTTGCCGAACATCACATGGCCGATCTGTGCCGGGTCAACGCCTGCACGCGCCATCGCTGCGCGGGCCACGATGCTGCCCAGCGTGCTGGGAGGGGTGGCGGCAAGGCTGCCGCCGAAAGTACCGATGGCGGTGCGTGCGCCGCCCAAGATGACGATATCGTTTGACATGAAGCTCTCCTCTATCCGTTGGCGGCACTATGCGGCGGAGATGACCCGTTGTCAGGCGAAACGTCCCGTCAAAGCGCCGCTTGACAGGGGCAGTGCGCCGCGCGACATATCCGTCATGACGGAAAATAATGACAAGATCCTGACGCAACTGCCGGCCCGCCTGAAAGAAGCGCGGCAGGGGCAGGGGCTATCGCTTGATGCCGTGGCCAAGCTATCGGGCGTGTCGCGGTCCATGGTGAGCCAGATTGAGCGCGGGGAATCGAGCCCGACCATTGCGACGCTGTGGAACCTGACGCGTGCGTTGCAGGTTGATTTTGCGGGTCTTTTGGATGGTGCCCCCACCGAAGCGCAGATCGAAGTGCTGCGCAGCGCCGCGGTGCCGACGATCAACAACCTTGGCTCCGGCTGTCGCATCCGCATCCTATCCCCGCCCGAAGAGGCCGGGCATCACGAGGTGTATGAGCTGCTCATCGCCGAGGGGGGCGTATTGGACAGCGCCCCGCATACCCGTGGTGCACGAGAGCATCTGAGCGTCTTTGAAGGGGCTGTCGAGGTCACCAGCGGCGCGGGGACCGAGCAATTGCAGGCCGGAGACACCGCCCGTTATGCCGCCGATGTGCCCCACGCCATCCGCGCCACGGCGGGACAGGTGCGGGCCTTCTTGGTCGTGCAGGACGCCTGATATCCGGTATATCGGAAAAAATCCGCTATTCAAGAAATCCTCTATTCCGGAATAGCCTCCGCTATGGTAGATGAGCCTCAAAAGGAGAGTCTCATGACCAAAGCATTTCTGGAGCACATCACCGACACTCTGGCCGAGATCGACGCCGAGGGCATGATGAAGCGCGAACGTCTTATTACCACGCCCCAGGGCGGGGAGATTGAAGTTGGCACCCGCGAGGTCATCAACCTTTGCGCCAACAACTACCTTGGGCTGGCTGACCATCCCGATCTAATCGCCACCGCCAAAGAGGCGATGGACGAGAAGGGATTCGGCATGGCCTCGGTCCGCTTTATCTGCGGCACGCAGGACATCCACCGCGAGTTAGAGCAGAAGCTGGCGAGCTTTCTCGGCCATGACGATTCGATCCTCTTCGCCGCCTGTTTCGACGCCAACGGCGGGCTGTTCGAGCCGCTGCTGGGGCCGGAGGATGCGGTGATCTCGGACGCGCTGAACCATGCGTCGATCATCGACGGCATCCGCCTGTGTAAGGCCAAGCGCTACCGCTATGCCAACAGCGACATGGCAGATCTGGAAGCCAAGCTGAGA
Source organism: Sulfitobacter sp. DSM 110093 (assembly GCF_022788715.1). Taxonomy (NCBI): domain Bacteria; kingdom Pseudomonadati; phylum Pseudomonadota; class Alphaproteobacteria; order Rhodobacterales; family Roseobacteraceae; genus Sulfitobacter; species Sulfitobacter sp. DSM 110093. The sequence goes on along the minus strand of NZ_CP085167.1, from coordinate 3,426,689 downwards.
CAGGCCCGCGAAGAGGGCGCTCGCTTCATCATGATCGCGACGGACGGGGTCTTCTCCATGGACGGCTATCTGGCGAACCTGCCCGAGATTGTGGCGCTGGCCGAGAAATACGAGGCGCTGGTGATGGTCGATGACTGCCATTCCACCGGCTTCATGGGGCCGAAAGGTGCAGGCACGCCCGCGCATCACGGGGTCAAGGTCGACATCGTGACCGGCACGCTGGGCAAGGCGCTTGGCGGGGCGATTGGCGGCTATATCGCCGGGCCGCAGGCGGTGATCGACCTCTTGCGCCAGCGCGCGCGGCCTTATCTGTTTTCCAACTCGCTGCCCTCGTCGATTGTCATGGCAGGGATGCGGGCGCTGGAACTGGTGGAGCAAGGCGATGATCTACGCGCGCAGTTGTTCGAAAACACAGCTTACTGGCGTGCGGGGCTGGAAAGGCTTGGCTTTGACCTGCTGCCCGGCGAGCATCCCATCGTGCCGGTCATGCTGGGCGAAGCGCAGCTGGCGCAGGACATGGCTGCGCGGCTTTTCGAGGAGGGCGTCTATGTCTCCGGCTTCTTCTTCCCGGTGGTGCCGCGCGGTCAGGCGCGCATCCGCACGCAGATGAACGCGGCACTGACCCGCGCGCAACTCGACCGCGCGTTGAAGGCATTCGAAGTCGCGGGCAAAGCCTGTGGGGTGATCGAATGACCACCAATGAGATGAAAGCGCTGAGCAAGCTGCACCCCCGCGAGGGGCTGTGGATGACCCACGCCCCGGTGCCTGAAATCGGCCCAGACGACGTGCTGATCAAGATCAACAAAACCGGCATCTGTGGCACCGATATCCACATCTGGAACTGGGATGATTGGGCCGCACAAACCGTGCCGGTCCCGATGATCACCGGGCATGAGTTCGCGGGCGAGATCGTGGAATTGGGCCGCAATGTCGAAGGGCTGGAGATTGGTCAGCGCTGCTCGGGCGAGGGGCATCTGATCGGCAAACAGTCACGTCAAAGCCGCGCGGGGAAGTTCCACCTTGATCCGGCGACGCGGGGCATTGGGGTGAATGAGCAGGGGGCTTTTGCGCAATACCTTAAGCTGCCTGCGTTTAATGTGGTGCCGCTGCCGGATGAGATTCCCGATGATATCGGCGCGATCCTCGATCCTTTGGGCAACGCTGTGCATACGGCGCTGAGCTTTGATCTGGTGGGCGAAGATGTGCTGATCACCGGCGCAGGCCCCATCGGCATCATGGCCGCCGCCGTCGCGCGGCATGTGGGCGCGCGGCATGTGGTGATCACTGATGTGAACCCTGCGCGGCTAGCACTTGCGGAGAAAGTCGCCGATGTGGTGACGGTTAATGTCGCCGAAGAGAATTTGGCGGAGGTGATTCCCCGATTGAAAATGAAGCAGGGCTTTGACGTCGGTTTAGAGATGTCCGGCAACCAACAGGCGCTCGATCAGATGGTCGAGGCCATGACCATGGGCGGGCGTATCGCCATGTTGGGCATCCCTCCGGGCAAGTCGCCGGTGGATTGGAGCCGGATCGTCTTCAAAGCCATCACCATTAAGGGCGTCTATGGCCGCGAGATTTTCGAGACGTGGTACAAGATGATCGCCATGCTGGAAAACGGGCTCGACGTCTCGCAGATCATCACCCATCGCTTCGGCGTAGATGATTTCGAGAAGGGCTTCGCCGCGATGAAGTCCGGCCAGTCGGGCAAAGTAGTCCTCGACTGGACGTGAACCGATCAGGGGCGCAGGCGATTGCGCCCTTGTTGCGTCAGCACCCACGCTTCGTTCCCGTCAAATACCGCAGCGCAAAGCGGTTTTCCATAGCCCGCGCCGGTGTCGAGGTTGACGCGGTTACCGTAATGCGTGGCGCTGTCCACGGGGGTGTGGCCATGCACGATCAGCTTGGGATGCGCAGTGGTGGATTCGTGAAACTCTTTGCGGATCCACAGCAGATCATTTTCGGCCTGATCGTCCAGCGGCACACCGGGGCGGATGCCTGCGTGGGCAAAGAAAATATCCGGCGTTTGGTGGCACAGATCGAGGGTTTTCAGGAACTCGATATGTGTCTGCGGCACCGCTTCGCGGGCCTTTGCATGAACGTCTGACATCCGGTCGCGTCCGTTGACGGGCACACCGTAAGAGCCAAGCGTCGTGTCGCCGCCCAAGCGTGGGTTCAGCCAATTCAGTTCGACCAGCAAAAGCGGATCATGGCGCGGGAAATCCTCCATGAACCAGCTGAACATGCGGTCATGATTGCCCATGAGGAAGGTCCAGTTGCGCCCCTCGGCCTTGCCCTGCGCCAGCCGTTCGATCACCGCTTTGCTGTCGGGGCCACGGTCGGTGTAATCGCCAAGGAAGACGATGCGCGCGTCTGGCCCGCCGTCTTCTTCGATCAAGGTTAGCACGCGCTCAAGCTCGGCGGCGTAACCGTGGATATCTCCGATGGCATAGATGGGGCTGGGCATATTTTTTCCTGTCCTTCTGCGCCCCCTTGTGATGCCGCAAAGCGGCGGGGAAGGGAAGGCTCAGCAACAAGATGCCCGCAAAAGCAAAAGCGCCCCACGAGGGGGCGCTTTCAAATTGTGCAGGGTTAGATCAAGCGACTTCGAATTGCAGCGGCTTGATCTGGCGGAACATGCCAGTGTCGCGCAGCTTGCCGATCACGGTTTCTGGCACCTGATCATCGACATAAAGCAGGGCAATCGCTTCGCCCTTGGCCGCGTGACGGCCCAAGGTGAAGTTGGCAATGTTCACGCCGTTCTCGCCCATGGTCTGGCCCAGCGTGCCGATAATGCCCGGCACGTCTTCGTTCGTGGTGTAAAGCATGTGCTCGCCGATCTCGGCGTCGATGGTGATGCCTTTGATCTGGATAAAGCGCGGTTTGCCGTCCGAGAAGACGGTGCCCGCAATGGAGCGTTCACGCTTTTCGGTCACCACGGTCACTTTGACATAGCCGTCGAAGACGCCGGATTTGTCTTGGTTGGTGGTGCTGATCTGGATGCCCTTTTCGCGGGCGACCACGGGGGCGGAAACCATGTTCACATCCGGGTTGGCGCGTTTCATGATGCCCGCCACGACGCCACAGTTCAGCGCCTTGAGGTTCATCTGGCCGACGGAGCCGTCATAGAGGATGTTAATCGCTTTGATCGGCTCGTCGGTCATCTGACCGATGAACGCGCCGAGGTGACCAGCCAGTTTGACCCATGGGCCCATGACCTTGGCTTCTTCGGCGGTGACCGATGGCATGTTGAGCGCGTTGGTCACGGCACCGGTCAGCAGGTAGTCCGACATCTGCTCGGCCACTTGCAGCGCCACGTTTTCCTGCGCTTCGGTGGTCGCGGCACCAAGGTGCGGCGTGCAGACCACGTTGGGCAGGTTGAACAGCGGGTTCTCCTTGGCTGGTTCCTCGGCGAAGACATCGAAACCCGCGCCGGCGACATGGCCGGATTTCAACAGGTCGGCCAGCGCTTCTTCGTCAACCAGACCGCCGCGGGCACAGTTGATGATGCGCACGCCGGGCTTGGTTTTTTCAAGGTTCTCGCGGCTGAGGATATTCGCCGTCTGCTCGGTGAAGGGGACGTGGAGGGTGATGAAATCGGCGCGGGTCAGCAGCTCGTCCAGCTCGACCTTTTCGACGCCCATCTTCTCGGCCTTTTCTTCGCCCAAGAAGGGGTCATAGGCCACGACTTTCATCTTGAGGCCCCGCGCGCGGTCGCAAACGATGCCGCCAATGTTGCCCGCGCCGATGACGCCCAGCGTTTTGCCGGTGAGCTCAACGCCCATGAACTTAGACTTTTCCCATTTGCCCGCGTGGGTGGAGGCCGACGCTTCGGGGATCTGACGCGCCACGGCGAACATCATCGCGATGGCATGTTCGGCAGTGGTGATCATGTTGCCGAAGGGCGTGTTCATCACGATCACGCCCTGTTTGGAGGCCGCTTCCTTGTCGATGTTGTCGGTCCCGATGCCCGCGCGGCCAATGACCTTGAGGTTTGGCGCAGCGGCAAGAATCTTTTCGGTCACCTTGGTGGCGGAGCGGATCGCAAGGCCGTCATAGTTGCCGATGATTTCGGCTAGTTTGTCTTTGTCCTTGCCCAGTTGGGGCTGGAAATCGACGTCGATGCCACGGTCGCGGAAGATTTGAACGGCGGCTTCCGACAGGCTGTCGGAGATGAGTACTTTGGGAGCCATTTTTGTGGTCCTTTTCAAAAATAGGGGGGCAGGGGCGGCGCGTGGGATCACGCGCCTGCCGGAATGCTTTGGGCGTTGATCAGGCGTTAATTTCGGCTTCAAAGGCCCATTCGAGCCACGGCAGCATCGCTTCGATATCCGCCGTCTCAACCGTGCCGCCGCACCAGATGCGCAGGCCCGGAGGGGCATCGCGGTAGGCGCCGACGTCAAGAGCCGCGCCTTCGTCAGCGAGCCGTTTGGCGATCGCTTTGGCGAAGGCGGCACCGTCTTGAATGCGGTCGTCGGTGAACTTGAGGCAGACCGAGGTGTTGGACCGTGTCGCCGGATCGGTGGCGAGGAAATCAATCCAGTCATGGGTTTTGACGAACTCGGCTATGGCGGCTGTATTGGCATCGGCCCGTGCGATCAGCCCTTTAAGGCCGCCCACGGATTTCGCCCAATCAAGCGCCTGCAAGTAGTCTTCGACGCAGAGCATCGAAGGCGTGTTGATCGTTTCGCCCTTGAAGATGCCCTCATTCAGCTTGCCGCCTTTGGTCAGGCGGAAGATTTTTGGCAGGGGCCATGCGGGGGTATAATTCTCAAGCCGCTCAACCGCACGAGGGGAGAGGATCAGCATGCCGTGCGCCGCTTCGCCGCCCAGCACTTTCTGCCAAGAGAAGGTCGTCACATCTAGCTTGTCCCACGGCAGGTCCATCGCGAAGGCCGCGGAGGTGGCATCGCAAAGCGTCAGACCCGCGCGGTCAGCGGGGATCGCGTCGCCGTTCGGCATCCGCACGCCGGAAGTGGTGCCGTTCCAAGTGAAGCAGACGTCGTTGTCATAGTTCAGCGCGGCCATGTCGACGATCTCGCCGTATTCGGCGGTGTGAACCTGCGCTTCGATTTTTAGCTGTTTGACCACATCGGTGACCCAGCCCGCGCCGAAGGATTCCCATGCCACCATCTCAGCCGGGCGTTCGCCCAAGAGCGACCACATGGCCATCTCGAATGCGCCGGTGTCGGAGGCGGGCACGATGCCGATGCGGTAATCCGCAGGCACGCCCAGCACGTCGCGGGTGGTCTCGATCGCTTCGAGCAGTTTCGCCTTACCGGGCGCGGCACGGTGGCTGCGGCCCAGCGGTGCATCGCCAAGCTTGGTCAGATCGAATGTGGGGATTTTGGCGCAGGGGCCGGAAGAGAAACGCGGGTTTGCCGGTACGGCAACAGGTTTCGTGCCCGGGCGCGATGCCGGTTGTGTAATAGCCATTTATGCTACCCTCTCAGATAATCGCCCTTCGTTGGGGAAGGGTGTCCCACTTGTCGGCATACGCGGGGAGGCTGGACTGGCGCAAGTCGCAAAATGACGCTAGGACGCCGGTCATGTCGCTTTGCGCGACGCGAATGATGCGGATCGGAAACTTATGTTCACGGCAATCTTGTTGACCTCCCCCTCCAACCCCACCCTTGATCCGGCGCTGGTCGAAAGCCTGCGCAACGCTTGGGGCGGGGGTGACGCGCTCTGGCTGGCCCCGGATGAGGCGGCGGAATTCTCGCTGGCCCAGATGCCGGAAAACCGTTGGGACGTTTGGGAAAGCTGCCAGTCCATGGGCGTCGATCTGGTGATCGTGCCCAGCAAAGGCCGCCGCAAGAAGATGCTGCTGGCCGATATGGACAGCACGATGATCCAGCAAGAATGCATCGACGAATTGGCCGAGGAAGCGGGCGTTGGCGCGCATGTGAAAGAGATCACCGCCCGCGCCATGAACGGTGAGTTGGATTTCGACGGCGCGCTGCGCGAACGTGTCGGTCTGCTGAAAGGGCTGGAAGCCGCTGTCATCGACAAGGTCTTGGCTGAGCGGATCACCCTGATGCCCGGCGGCGGTGCCTTGGTGGGCACGATGAAGGCCAACGGCGGCTATGCCGCGCTGGTTTCGGGCGGGTTCACCGCCTTTACCGCCAAAGTGGCCGAGATGCTGGGCTTTGATGAGAACCGCGCCAATACGCTGCTGGTCGATGGGGCCGCGCTGACCGGCGATGTGGGTATGCCAATCTTGGGCCGCGAGGCCAAGGTCGCTGCGCTGGAAGAGATCACCGCGAAGCTGGAGATCACCGAAGATCAGGTCGTCGCTGTGGGCGATGGGGCTAATGATCTGGGCATGTTGGCGCGGGCTGGCATGGGCGTGGCGCTGCATGCAAAGCCCTCTGTCGCGGCGGAATGCGACATCCGCATCAATTTTGGCGATTTGACCGCGCTGCTGTTCGTGCAGGGCTATGCGCGCACCGAATTCGCAGGCTGAGATTGCCCGCATGGCACTGCCGCTTCGTCAGAGCAAAGCGGCAGTGCGATAGTCTTACAGCAGTCCCGCCGCTGGTTTCAGCATCCCGGTCTCAAGCCCGCGCCAGTTGGTGATCGGCGTGTTCATCCGCTTGATCGCCGCCGGATGATTGGCGTCCAGCGCCCCCAATTTGACCAAGAGCGCGGTGATCGCGCATTCGGCGGCGCGGGTGGTGCCGCAGGCGGCTTTAAGCGCGATGCCCAGCTTGCGCTCGGGCCAGATGGCGATGAAGAATCCTTCGGCCCCGGTCTTCAACGCGACCTTACCGTCCATCGCCCGCATCAATTCGGTGCAGGCGCGGCCTTCGCCAGCGACCAGTTCGGGGTGCAGGCGCATGGCTTCGTGCAGGCGCGCCTCGGCAGAGCCTTCGGGGGCGGCGGCGAAATGCGCCATGGCGCGGGCCATGCCGTGCAGGGTGCAGGCCGGGTTCGGGGCCGAGCAGCCGTCGATGCCATAGCCGGGCGAAGTTTCCTGTGTGACCGTCTCGAACGCCTCAAGGCAGGCTTTCTGCACCGCGTGGTCGGGCTTTTCATAATCCGGCCCCGCGCCGAGGTGCTTATTCAGCGTGAGGAAGCCCGCGTGTTTGCCTGAGCAGTTGTTGTGGATCTGGCAGGGTTTCTCATGGGCGCGGATCAGCCCCTCCATCGCGTCGCGGTCGTTGGGTTCTTGCGCGCCGCAGCGGAAGTCGTCGTCACTCAGCCCCAGCGTGTCGAGCCAAACGCCCACACGGTCGGTGTGGATGGCGGCACCTTGGTGCGAGGCACAAGCGAGGGCCAGTTGTTCGGTGCTCAAACCCGCTGCATCGGCGGCGCCTGAATTGATCAGGGGGAGTGCTTGGATCATCTTCGACGAAGAACGCGGCAGGATCACTTTCTCAGGATCGCCCCATGCTTCGACGATCTGGCCGCTGTCGTCACAGATCACGGCATGCCCGGAATGTACGCTTTCCAGAAAGGGTCCGCGCCAGATTTCCGCAAATGGGGCTGCTTTGGTCATGAGGTTCATCCTGTTTCTGGGCGAAATCCTGCCAATCAGGGTTTCGTCGGTCGCGCGTTTGCCGTTATTGTGGTTGGTGTCGAACAGATAACAGACGCCCGCAAGAGAGCAACCCGCCCGAGGTTGCCCGATTGGGGTCTGTGAATGCGTTGAGGTCAAGGACGGCTGGAGGCTGGACAGATGGGAATGATGAAGACATGTGGTCTTGCACTTGGGGCGCTCGCCCTTGTGGCAAGTGGCGCAGTGGCGCAGGAGCAGAGCACCAATCGGGTGGCTGCCAAGACCGACTGGAGCGTCTTTGTAGAAGATAACCCGACGGAGTGCTGGGGCGTTTCAACGCCCAAGGAAGTCGTGAACACTCGCGATGGGCGGGTGGTTGCAGTGAACCGGGGTCAGACATTGCTGATGGTGTTCTACCGTCCGTCTGCCGAGGCCAAGGGTCAGGTTGCTTTCACCGGCGGCTATCCTTTCGCATCCGGTTCGACCGTGACGATGGATATTTCGGGCGATAGCTACGAGCTGTTCACCGAAGGGGAGTGGGCATGGCCTGCGACCACGGCGGATGACGCCAAGATCATCGCCGCCATGAAACGCGGCGCGGATGCGACTTTGGTCGGCCGTTCATCGCGCGGCACACAGACCAGCGACAAGTTCTCGCTGCTGGGGTTCACGGCGGCGGTGGAAGATGCGGCGAAGCGCTGCGGCGGCTGAGAACGGCCAGAGCGATTTTTGGAACGGCCTCGCGAAGTGCGAGGCCGTTTTTGTTTGTGGCAGTGCGTTTGCCACCCGGGCCCGGGACAAGCCGTAGGCGCCGGGCCTCAGGCATGAAAAAGCCGCGGCTTCCGTTTGGGAGCCGCGGCTAAGGATACGTCGAATGTACCGGCCTCAGGCCGCCCGCGACAGCGACGTCGCGACTTCTTCCTCAATGAACGCGCCGTGCAGCGCCTTGATTACCGGTTGCAGGCTCTCCCGCTCAACGATGAACTGCACATCCACGTTGCGCGGCCCTTGGCTCGCGCCGATCGCCGTCTCTCCGGCTTCGGCGATGGCCACGAGGCCCCGCTGCAGTACCGACAAGCCGTTCAGATCGCGCCCGATGACCGAAGCCATCGACAGGGTGCGGGTGGTAATCTCGGCAGCGGGATAAATCTGTGCCAGATCCTTCTCCACCCGACGCATCGTTTTCAACGAAGCATCAAGATAGTGCGTGATCGTATTGGCGTTCGAGACCTTCGAGACGATCCGCACATTGTGCCGTGTCAGCACCTCCAAAATCGCGGTGTCATAGCCTTTCACGCCGACCATATCCTGCTCGAACAGCTCGAAAGCCACGATATCGAGGCCCGTGACAATCTCCACCGCAGGCGTCTCGGCCTTGCGGTCGTCGATCAGCGTGCCGGGATCTTCGGGCTCAAAGGCGTTGGTCACGCGCAGCGGTACGTCAGCTTGGCGCAGGGTCTTGGCTGCCTTGGGGTGGATCGCCTCCATCCCCATATTCGACAGCTGGTCCGCCACGTCATAGTTCGTGCGCCCGATCTTTTTGACGGCATGTTCGCCGACCAGTTTCGGGTCGCAGGACGACAGGTGGAATTCCTTGTGAATGATCGCCTCGCGCGCACCCGTCAGGGCCGCCAGCTTAGAGAATGTCACTTCGGAATAGCCACGGTCAAACTCACGCATCAAGCCTTCGGCGCATTGTGCATAGCCGGTGACGATGGGCATTTCCGTGTGCGGGTCGATGCCCTCCATCGCCTGCTCGATGCGTTCGTCGAGCGTGACATTGCCCTCGTCGCGCCAACCGGAGAGGTCGACGAAACGGGCATTCACACCAGCACGTTGCAGCATGATCGTGGTGACGAAAGCGGAATGCGCCTCGCCCAGACCGGAGAGCAATTCGCGGATTTGCAGCATGTGCTCCGACAGGCGGAAGTGGCCGTAGGCGCAGAGGCGTTGCAGGTCGATCAGGCAGTTGCGGGCACCATGGGTGCGCTCGGACACAAAGGCGTCGGCCTGCTCAATGTCGCCGGGATGTTCCAGCACTTCACGGTGCATGCGCTGCATTTCGGCAGACACACGGGTCAGCGCCTCGTGCCAGCCGTGGTCATTGCTGGCGTTGGCAAGATGCGCGTAAACGCCCGGCTCGCCGGATTTCTTGTGCTCCAGCAGCAGGTTCGTGATCCCGCCAAAGGCGGAGACCACGAAGACACGCCCATAGATATCCGCGCCCTCGCGGGCACCGACAAAGAGTGTATCCTTGAGCTGGTTCACGCGGGACATGGACGTCCCGCCGATTTTTTCGACAGTGTGGGACGGTTGGGTCATATAAATTACGCTACCTCCTCGGCGGGCGCATAGGAACCATCTTCGCGGTGCACTTCGTTGCCCGTAACAGGCGGGTTGAAGCAGCACGCCATGTGCAGTTCTTCCTCTGCGCGCAGGGTGTGTTTGTCATTCAGGTTCAGCGCATACATCACGCCGGGGGTGATCTCATGGGTCTCGCCGGTGGCGAGGTCCGTGATCGACCCCTTGCCCTTCATGCAATAGACGCTCTCAAAGTGGTGCTTGTAGTGGAACGTGTGTTCCGACCCGGCCTCAAGAACGGTGATGTGGAAAGAGAATCCCATCTTGTCATCAGCCAAAAGCAAGCGTGTGGACGTCCATTGAGCGTCACCCACGTGACGGTCTGTGCCCTGAAGTTTGTTAAAATCGCGTACAATCATCGGTATTACTCCGCTGCCAGTTTCATGTTGCCCGTCACGTCACGGGTCGCTTGAAGGAGGATATCAAACCCTTCGCGCATGACCTTCTCCGGCGTGGTGAGCGGGGCGAGATATTTGACGATTTCATCGTTCGCGCCCGATGTTTCGATCACAAGGCCCAATTCATAGGCACGTGCACAGATTGCGCCGGCCAGTTCACCGGAGCCGACATCGACACCCTGCATCAGGCCGCGGCCTTTCAGCGTGGCACCGTCGACCAGTTCAGCAACGTCATTAAGCGCGGTGGTCAGTACCACGGCTTTTTCGGCCAGTGACTTTTCAAACTTGTCGTCGGACCAGAACTTCTCAATCGCGACGCGGGCAGTGACAAAGGCGTGGGTGTTGCCTCGGAAGGTGCCGTTGTGCTCGGCTGGCTTCCAGATGTCATGCTCAGGCGCGATCAGCAGGGCCGCGAAGGGCAGGCCAAAACCGGAAAGCGATTTCGCTTGGGTCACCATGTCAGGCTTGATGCCGGACGCCTCAAACGAGAAGAAGCTGCCCGAACGGCCACAACCGGCTTGAATGTCGTCGATGATCAGCAGCGCGCCATGCTTGCGGGCGATTTTCTCAATGCCCTGCATCCATGCGTCAGAGGCCGCGTTCAGACCGCCTTCGCCTTGGATCGGCTCAAAGATGAATGCCGCAGGCGCGTCGATCCCCGAGGAGGGGTTCGACAGCATGGCGTCGATCATTTCCAGCGTGTCGACGTTTTCGCCCAGCGATCCCTCGAAAGGCATATGCGTCACATCGGCCAACGAGCCACCGCCCGCGCCGCCGCGTTTGCCTTTGTTGCCGGTCAGCGCCAGCGCGCCCATGGTCATGCCATGGAAGCCGTTGGTGAAGGAGATCACATTGGTGCGGCCTGTCACTTTGCGTGCCAGTTTGATCGCTGCCTCTACAGCGTTGGTGCCGGTCGGGCCAGTCATCATGACCTTATAGTCCATGCCGCGGGGCTTGAGGATGTTTTCCTCATAAGCCTTTAGAAAGGCAGCCTTGGTGTCGCTATGGAAGTCGAGACCATGGGCGATGCCGTCATTGGTGATGTGTTCCACCAGCGCGGCCTTCATGTCAGGGTCGTTGTGGCCATAGTTCAACGAGGAGCAACCGGCGAGGAAATCGATGTAGCGGTTGCCTTCGCCGTCAAACATCTCCGACCCACTGGCGCGGGTGAAAACGGCGTTCATGCCACGGCAATAGGAGCGTGCTTCGCTCTCGCGGCGGGTATAGATCGTCGTGTTCTGTGCCATGTCCTTAGGCATAGGAATATCCTTTCTCTTCAAGAGAGTCTGTCGTGTGAATTGTCAGCTGCGGTTTACGCGGCGCGTTTAAGCGCGGCAGTCTCGGGCAGCGTGATCGTCACCATATGTTCGGTGTCATGTGCGCCCTCGAAATGGGCGTCTTTGGTAAAGTGCGGGGCATCCGAAAGGTCGCCGCCGACGTGATTGGCAAAGCTGCGGAACAGCCCCCAGGAGGCGTCGTTGTCCCAGGTGATCGTGGTCTTGAGGGTCTTGGCGTCCTCAGTCTCATCGCGGTTCACCAGTTCCATCAGCATGGTTTTACCCAGACCAAGGCCACGGGCCTTGGGGCTGACGGCGACCTGCCAGACAAAGAAGGCGTCTTGGGCAGGGATCATATGGCCGGAGATCCAGCCAACGATATCGCCGTCCATTTCAGCCACGACACAGGTGTCGCGGAAGTGGTCGGCTTGGATCAGGTTCGCATAAAGCGAGTTTTCATCGAGCGGCTTGCAGTCGCGAATCAACCGCCAGATGGCGGCTCCGTCCTCGGCAATGGGCTTGCGCAGCTTGGGTGTGCGGGCTTTTTTTATGTCGAGTTCATTCTGCATCCGGTCGGGGCTCCCTTATTGTTTCGATAAGCTAAGTAGGGCATGTCCGATGATACTTCAACATTCAAAGCAAAATACCCCAAAATACGCTTATAGCGTTGTTTTAAGGCTATGCTCATGTGCATATTTGTTTCGCAAGACTAACGAAATCACGGCGTTTCGCTTAGCTATACTAAGCGTTCAGGTCGATTGAGAGCGATTGCTGAAATCGCCCCCATTGTGCAATGATGCACCATGACGCAAAAACATCCTGACCGGGTCGACGAGAGTTTGATCGCTTTACGCCGCATTTTACGGGCCACAGAGCTTTATGCCCGCGATTTGGCGCAAGCGGCTGGGGTGACCCCGGCACAGTTGCGCGTTTTGCAGATCGTTGGAGAGAAGAAAGACCCAACCGCCAAGACCCTCGCCAACCAGATGGGCGTCAGCCAAGCGACAGTGACCGCGCTGGTGGATAAGCTGGTGGCGCGTGGGCTAGTGTCGCGGCTGCCCTCAGCGCAGGACCGTCGGCAGACAAACATCACCCTGACCTCCCAAGGTGAGGATGTGTTGGAGGAAGCCCCTGATGCCTTGCAGCAACGCTACGTCCGTGCCTTTGCGGATCTCGCCGATTGGGAGCAGGCGCAGCTGGTATCCTCATTGGAACGGGTGGCCGCGATGCTGAATGTGGACAGTCTGGATGCCGCGCCGGTTCTGGCGACGGGTGAATTGCGGATGAGCAAAAAGACCTATTGAGCGCGGCTCTACGCCCGGGCGGCCAAACCCTTTTGCAAATCGCGTCATTTCTTATATAGAGACCCATCCCTAGCCTGTGAGTCTTTGAAATGTCCGCTTCCGCGCCCATCACCCAAGACGTGATGACCCTTCCCCGCAAGTTACCTGAGGGGCCGATCAACCTTGTCGGCCTGACCCGTGACGCTATGCGCGAAACCCTGATCGCAAACGGCACGCCTGAGAAACAGGCGAAGATGCGGGTGGGGCAAATCTGGCAATGGATTTACCAGTGGGGCGTGCGTGATTTCGACTCCATGACCAACCTCAGCAAAGGCTACCGCGCTGAATTGGCAGAGAAATTCGTGATCGAAGTGCCCGAGGTCGTGACCCGGCAGGAAAGCGAAGACGGCACGCGCAAGTATCTTGTGCGGATCGCGGGCGGGCACGAGGTTGAGGTGGTCTATATCCCCGAAGAGGGTCGCGGCACGCTGTGTGTGTCCAGCCAAGTCGGCTGCACGCTGACCTGTTCCTTCTGCCACACGGGCACGCAGAAACTGGTGCGCAATCTGACCGCCGCTGAGATTATCGGTCAGGTCATGGTGGCGCGAGATGATCTGGATGAATGGCCCGAAACCGGCACCCGCACTGATGATGTCCGGCTTTTAAGCAATATCGTGCTGATGGGCATGGGCGAGCCGTTGTATAACTTTGAGAACGTGCGCGACGCGATGAAAATCGCGATGGACCCTGAGGGGATCCAGCTCTCGCGCCGCCGCATTACGCTGTCGACCTCCGGCGTTGTGCCGGAAATCCATCGCACCGCCGCCGAGATCGGCTGCCAACTGGCCGTGTCTTTCCACGCCACCACCGACGAGGTGCGCAACAAGCTGGTGCCGATCAACAAGCGTTGGAACATCGAAGAACTGCTCGACGCCTTGCGGGCCTATCCCAAGGTCAGCAATTCTGAGCGGATCACCTTTGAATATGTTATGCTGAAGGGCGTGAACGACAGCGACGAGGATGCGCATCGGTTGGTTGAGTTGATCAAGGGCATCCCGGCCAAGATCAATTTGATCCCCTTCAACGAATGGCCCGGTTCGCCTTACGAGCGGTCGTCTAACAATCGCATTCGCGCCTTTGCGGATATTGTCTATAACGCGGGCTATGCATCGCCCGTGCGCAAACCGCGTGGCGAAGATATCATGGCCGCTTGCGGTCAGCTGAAATCGGCGACAGAGCGCGCGCGCAAGTCGCGCAAGCAGATCGAAGCCGAAGCTGGAATGGGCGGTTAAGCCAGCCCTTCGCGGTCTCGTGCAAGGGCTGCAGCAGTAACCCCCTCGGCGGCAATGTCGCCGGGGATATCTTCGCCCCGCACCAAAGCGGCGGCAGCGCGGGCCAAAGCGGGCGCGGTTTGAATGCCATAACCGCCTTGCCCCGCCAGCCAGAAGAACCCTTCTCCTTTAGGATCATACCCCGCCACGGGGTCGCCATCCGGCACAAAACTACGCAGCCCGGCCCAGCGGCTCTCGATCCGCCGCAGGCTGATGTCAAAAGCCGTTTCGATCCGGTCAATACAGATCGCCACGTCCAACTCCTCGGGCTGCGCATCACAGGGCACAGAGGGGGTCGCGTCTGCTGGGGAAATTAAGAGCTTCCCCGCGTCAGCCTTGAGGTAGAACTGCTCATCTATATCCACCACCATAGGCCAACGGTCTGGCAGCATGCCCTCAGGCGGGGCCACGGTCAGTGCGGTGCGGCGTTTCGGAGTCAGGTCCACGGGGGCGAGGCCCGCCATTGTGGCGATCTCATCCGCCCAGGCACCCGCTGCATTTACGATAATCGGGGCGTGAAACTGGCCCTGCGAGGTGTCAACCTGCCAATCTTCGTCTTTGCGCAGGGACAGCACCTCGGCCTTGGTCTGCAGAACGCCGCCCGCCGCGCGGAACGACTTGAGGTAATGTTGATGCAGCCCATTCACGTCGATATCCGCCGCCGATCCATCGCGCAGTCCGGCTGCGGCATAACCCTTGCGCAGCAGCGGGAGGAGGGTCTCGATCTCTGCGCCGGTCAGCGGGGTGACATGCGGCCCCAGTTCCTCAACCGTATGGGCGAGAGAGGATTTTTGATCCTGCCGCGCGACAAAGACCGCGCCGCGGGGCTCCAGCAGGGGGTGGTCCAAATGCGGGCTGGCCGGATCGTTAAAGAACGCGGCAGAGGCACGGGACAATGCGCGGATCACATCCGGCCCATAGGTTACGGTAAACAGCGCTGCAGATCGGCCCGTGGTGTGATAGCCGGGCTGGCTTTCGCGCTCTAGCAGCAGCATCCGGCGGTCACTGGCCAATTCAGCCGCGACTGACGCACCAGCGATGCCCGCTCCAATGACAATACAATCGAAACCGGTGGTGGAAGTGTTCATGTTCGGTCCCCTTTACGCAAAGGCTAGCACCGCCCGCTGCGGGGCAAAAGGGCGGATGCAGGCGAATTAAGGGCCGGAAGAGGCAGCGGGAAAAACCGCCAGTATGTTGCAATTGCATGAAGTTTTCCGCCCAAGCCGCAAAGCCGTTGACCGGATGCCCCGCCCGGCGCAATCTGTCATGAAGGGGCGTCCGGTCTGCCGGTTCTATTGATGCTCCTGCCAACAGGAGTGCTGCCCCATGTTTGACCTGCCCCTCACCAAACCGCTTCCCGCGTTGACACTGGCCTTTGCCTTGCTGGCGTCCGCCTCTACCGCTGCTGAGCTTGTTGTCGGCATGCAGCAGGAACCCACCTCGCTTGACCCGACAGCGGATGCCACCGCCTCCATCGACAGTATGATGACGCAAAACGTCTTTGAATCGCTGACCACCGTGGCCGAGAACGGCGAAGTGCAGCCCAATCTTGCCACCAAGTGGGACGTATCCGAGGACGGGTTGACCTATACGTTCCATCTGGCCGAGGGCGTGATGTTTCACGATGGCAGCGCACTGGACGCGGAGGATGTGGTCTTCTCCTTCGACCGCGCTATGGGTGAGGAGAGCGTGAACCCCTCCAAGGATATTTTCGAGCCGATCACGAGCGTGAAAGCCGTTGATCCGCAGACGGTCGAAATCACGCTCAGCGGCAAGGATGCGTTCTTCCTGTTCAACATGGGGCAGGGCGACAGCGCCATCGTCGCTTCCGAGAGTGCGGAGGCCAACAACGACAACCCGGTGGGCTCCGGCCCTTTCAAGTTCGACAGTTGGACCCGTGGCGATCGTCTGACTTTGGTCAAGAACCCCGATCACCGCGACGCGGCTGATGTGGCGCTGGATAAGGTGGTGTTCCGTTTCATTTCTGACCCCGCTGCCGCTACGGCGGCGATGATGGCCGAGGAACTCGACGCCTTTCCCGGTTTCCCCGCGCCGGAATTGCTGCCGCAGTTCGAAGCCGACCCGCGCTTCCGCGTCAACGTCGGCTCGACCGAGGGCGAAGTGATCCTTGCGATGAACAACGCCAAACCGCCCTTTGACAATGTTGAGGTGCGCCGCGCCGTCGCCACCGCCATTGACCGGGATGAAATCATCGAAGGCGCGATGTATGGCCAAGCCGTTCCCATCGGCAGCTTTTACCCCCCGCATGGCACCGCCTATGTCGATCTGACCGATGCATACCCCCACGACAGCGCCAAAGCCGAAACCATGTTCGCGGATGCAGGCGCTGCCGGGGCAACGATGACCCTGCGCGTGCCGCCCTTCCCCTATGCCACCCGTTCGGCAGAAATCATCCAAAACCAGTTGGCCGAGGCTGGGATCGACGCCAAGGTCGAGAATGTCGAATGGGGTTTTTGGATCGATGAGGTCTATAAGAAGAAAAACTACGATATGACGATCATCGCCCATACCAGCCCCAACGACATGGGCAATTTTGCCCGGGGGCCAGATTACTTCTATGGCTATGACAATGCCGAGATGACAGCGCTCTGGGAGCGGATCCAAACCGAGGTTGATTCTGCCAAGCGCGATGAATTGCTACAGCAGGGTCAGCAGATGTTATCGGATCAATCGGTGCATGGTTTCCTGTTTCAAATGCCGCTGCTGGGTGTCTTCCGCGAGGGGGTCGAAGGCTATTGGACGTCTTCCCCTGTCCTTTATATGCCTCTCAAGGGCGTCAGCGTCGCAAATTGACCTAAAACGGCTGCGGTGCGCCTTGCGCCGCGGCCATTGGACCTGACCCGGTGGCATATTTCCTCCTTCGCCGCACGCTTGGTTTCGTGCTTACATTGCTGGCCGTGTCGCTGGTGGTTTTTGCCGTCATGAACGTGCTGCCGGGTGACCCGGCGCTGACGATCCTTGGGATGGACGCCAGTGATGATGCACTCGCTGCATTGCGCAAACAGCTTGGCCTGAATGAGCCGCTGATGACGCGCTATCTGTCGTGGGTGTGGAATGCGCTTTGGGGGGATTTCGGCCTTAGCCATTCCTTCCGCGTGCCCGTGTCTGAGTTGATCGCAGAGCGGCTACCGATGACCATCTCGCTTGCTGTGGCAGGGATGTTGGTGACACTGGTTCTGGCACTAAGCCTTGGCATCACCGCCGCCGCGCAGCATCGGCGGCCGGGCGATTGGGGGGTGATGTTCCTCAGCCAATTGGGCATCGCGGTCCCCGCATTTTGGCTGTCGATCCTGTTGGTCATGCTTTTTGCCGTCAAGCTGCGTTGGCTGCCGCCCGGCGGGTTTGCGGGCTGGTCTGATCCCATCGCGGCGATCCGGTCTTTGATCCTGCCCACGGTCGCATTGGCGCTGGTGCAATCGGCAGTGCTGGCGCGGGTCACGCGGTCTTCGGCTTTGGAGATAATGCGGCAGGATTTCGTGCGCACCGCGCGGGCGAGCGGGCTGTCACGGCGGCGGGTATTGTGGCGGCATGTTCTGCCCAATGCGCTGGTGCCGATCGTCACCATTGTCGGCATGCAATTTGCGGCACTCGTGACCGGGACGATCGTGATTGAAAACGTCTTTTACTTGCCCGGTCTTGGGCGGCTGATCTTTCAATCCATCGCGAACCGGGACCTGCCAACTGTCCAAGCGCTGGTGATGCTTTTTGCCGCCATCGTAGTAACGGCGAATTTCGTGGTCGATCTGCTATACGTCGTGATCGACCCGCGGCTGAAGGCGCGGGCATGAGGCGGCTTCCGGCGAACTTCTTGCTGGGTGCGGTTCTGGTCAGCTTAGTGGTCGGGGTTGCGGCCCTGTCGTTGATCTGGACCCCGCATGACCCGCAGACCATGTCGATCTCGACCAAATTCGCGCCGCCTTCGGCAGAGCATTGGCTGGGCACCGATCAACTGGGCCGCGATGTCGTGGCGCAGCTTATGGCGGCGGCACGCAATTCGATGACCGTGGCCTTGGTGGCGGTGCTGCTGGGCGGCAGCATTGGTGTGGCGCTGGGCCTTTTGGCGTCGGCGCTGGGCGGCTGGGTCGAGGATGCGGTGATGCGTTTGGCCGATCTGGGCTTTGCCTTTCCAGCGCTCTTGTTTGCGATCATGTTGGCGGCGGTCTTTGGCCCGTCGCTGACCAATGCAGTGCTGGCGATCTCCTTTATCAACATCCCGATCTTCGCCCGCGTGACACGCGCCTCGGCTAATCAGATATGGACCCGAGACTATGTTGCCGCTGCACGCGCGGCGGGGCGGGGGCGCTTCGCGATCAGCCGCGATCACATCCTGCCGAACATCGCCGCCGCGATCATCGTGCAGGCGACGATTGAATTTGCCGTGGCGATCTTGGCCGAAGCGGCGCTGAGCTATCTTGGCCTTGGGGCGCAGCCGCCTGCATCGAGCTGGGGGCGCATGTTGTCGGAGGCGCAGACGCTGATGTACCTAGCCCCGCAATTGGCGATCTATCCGGGGCTTTGCATCGTCGTGGCGGTGCTGGGGTTCGGCCTATTAGGTGATGGCTTGCGCGATATTACCGACCCTCGATTGGTGCGCGCGCGATGATTGAGCTTTTTAGCCTATCGGCTCATTTTGGCGATGCCGCGGCCCTGCGGGATGCTGATCTGGTGATCCGGCGGGGGGATCAACTTGGCATCGTCGGGGAAAGCGGTTCGGGCAAGACGTTGCTGGCGTTGTGTCTGATGGGCATGGCTCCCGACAGCGCGCAGTTGACCGGGCGGCTTAGTATCGATGGGCGTGATATGGCCAGCGCGTCGGAGCGGGATTGGCAGCACCTGCGCGCCCGGCGGGTGGCAATGGTGTTTCAAGAACCGATGGCGGCGCTCAACCCCCTGCGGCGTGTGGGCGATACGGTGATGGAACCGATGCGTCTGCATGAGGGGCTCAGTCGGGCCGAAGCGCGGAAACGGGCGCTGAGCCTGTTTGAAGAGGTGGGCATTCCCGACCCAGACCAACGCTTGCGGCAGTTCCCCCATGAAATGTCGGGCGGGCAACGCCAGCGGGTGCTGATCGCGCTGGCCTTGGCATGTAACCCCATGCTGCTGATCGCGGATGAACCGACCACAGCGCTGGATGCCAATGTGGCGCTGCGGATCACCGATCTGCTGCAACGGCTGGCGCGGGAGCGCGAGATGGCGCTGGTTTTCATCAGCCATGACCTCGCTGCCGTGGCGCGGGCCACCGAAGACATCGTGGTGATGTATGCGGGCGATATCGTGGAGCGCGGTCCAACGGCAGAGGTGCTTGGCGCGCCCGCGCATCCCTATACCAAGGGTCTGTTGGGCGCGCGGCCTGATGCCAGTGTGGCGGGACGGGATGCCGATGGGAAACGGCGGCGCCTACCAACCATCCCGGGTTCTGTGCCGCCCCTGCATGGTCTGCCCGAAGGTTGCCGTTTCGCAGGGCGCTGTCCGGTCGAACTGCCCCAATGCGCCACGCAGCGCCCGGTCTTTACGCAGACCGACGTCGGGCGCGGTGCTGCCTGTCACTTATTGACGGAGGCACGCCATGACTGAGGTGCCGCTCTTGGAAGTCAGCAACCTCACCCGCCACTACAAGCTGCCACGGCAAAGCCTGCTGCGCCGGGCACCCGTGCTGACGGCATTGGAGGGGGCTGCATTTTCGCTGCACGCCGGAGAGACCTTGGGCGTGGTCGGCGAAAGTGGTTCGGGCAAATCGACCTTGGCGCGGCTCATCATGGCGTTTGAGGCTCCGGACGCGGGGGAGGTGCTGTTTCAGGGCCGCAATCTGCACGGCCTGACCGCAGAGGAATTGCGCAAGCTGCGGCGCGGCTTTCAGATGGTGTTTCAAGACCCTTTCGGCTCGCTCAACCCGCGCCGCCGCATTGGCTGGTCCATCGCAGAGCCACTGCGCGCCAACGGAGAGACGGAGAATATCACCCATCGCGTCGCCGAAGCCTTGGAGCAGGTCGGGCTGCACCCTGCCGACGCAAGCAAATATCCGCATGAGTTCTCAGGCGGGCAGCGGCAACGCGTCGCCATCGCCCGCGCGATCATCACCCGCCCCGCGCTGCTGGTCGCGGATGAGGCGGTCTCGGCCTTGGATGTGTCAGTGCAGGCGCAGATCCTGAACCTTTTGATGGACCTGCAAGATGATCTGGGACTTGGCATGGTCTTTATCAGCCATGACCTTGCGGTGGTGGCGTCGATCTGTGATCGGGTGCTGGTGCTACAGCACGGCAAGACGTTGGAAAGCGGTGTGGCCGCTGACGTGTTGCGCAGCCCTAAGCACCCTTATACGAAAACCCTGCTGAAAGCCGCAGGAGTACGCCCATGACCCGCTTTGTCCATCTGACCGACCTGCACATCTCGCATCCCGATCTGAACGATCCACATCTGCAAAGTGACACCCCCGCCACCCTGCGCCGCGTGGTTGAGGTGATTAACGCAATGCAGCCGCAGCCCGATTTCGTGGTGGCCAGCGGTGATTTGACCAACCAAGGCGACCGGGAAAGCTATGAGTTAGTGCGCGACATTCTTAGCGATCTGCGCGCCCCTTTGGTGCTGGCGCTTGGCAATCATGACAAACGCGCTGGTTTCAACGCGGTCTTTGCGCCGGGGCTGGCCGATGCGCCCTATTTCCACGATGCACAGCACGGCGATCTACACGTGATTGCGTTGGACAGCAGCGTGCCGGGTAAGGTGGCCGGGGCGCTGGATGATCCGCAATTCGAGTTTCTTGAGGCGGCGTTACAGCGCCATTCCGATCTGGCAAAGCTATTGGTCATCCACCACCCGCCGCGCATTGACCCTGATGCGTTGGCTTGGGGCAGTCTTGATGAGACAAGCAGCGCGCGCTTGGCGGGAATGCTGAAAGGTCAGCACGTCGCGGGGATTTTGTCGGGCCATGTGCATGTGAACCGGGTGAGCCATTGGCATGGCATTTCTGTGGTGATCTCTAACGGGCTGCATTCCACCATCGACCTGACAGAAACGCGCGATCTGCGTATCGTCGAAGGCACCGGATTCGGCCTGTGCGACTGGCACCCCAGCGGGCTAACCGTTTCATTTGCCCCGCTTGACCCGACGGCGCGTGAACTCGCGCGGATTGGCCACGATCAGCTAAGGTCCTTTGAATAAGATGATTTTGCCCGATGTGGTGCCGAAATTTTAGGCACAGCGCCCTTTCGGTAAAAAAATTATTGTTGACCCTCAACCTTTTTAATTTCACACAGCGATACATCATAAGGCTATATCCGGCGTTAGATCGGGCCGCTGTTCACGGGGAGGGTGAATTTGCCAACTGCCAATGGCGATAGTGTATCCACACTTGGCGCGCGTATGCGTAAGCAGCGCCACCGTTTGTCCCTGACATTGCAGCAGCTGGGCGAAGCCTCTGGCGTGTCGGTTGGCTATCTGAGCCAAGTTGAACGGGGCAGGGCCACGCCATCACTGGGCACCCTGTCGCAGATCGCGGTGGCGTTGCAGGTCGAAGTCAGCTTTTTCATCCATACCCCCAAGACCCAAGACAGCCTGACCCGCGCGGATGAACGTCAGCGCTTTGCCGTGTCAGGGTCTTCGATCGAATACGAAAAGCTTGGCGCGGATTTTCCGGGGCATGAACTGTCGTCCTACATCATGAACGTGCCACCGGGCTATGCTTCGGAAGAAGTCGTGCATGAGGGCGAAGAAGTGATCTATATCCTTGAAGGAGAGATCGCGCAGGTCGTCGATGGGGGGGAGCATATCATGAAGCCCGGCGACAGCCTGCATTACCTCGGCAGCAGCCCGCATTCTTGGTCAAACAATACTGACAAGCCCGCCCGCGTGCTTTGGGTTGGCCGGATGCAGTACGAACAGGCCGCTGGCGCCAACAGAATACGTCCGAATGAAGGGGCATTAGCCACCGCATTCGCGTCGTCTCGCCCGTAAGGGCGTATCACCTGCGGCGGACAAACCGCTGCCAAAAAACAAACCAATCAGGAGAGAGAGAATTATGTCTTTTACAACGAAATTGGCCACCGGCGCCATGCTGGCGGCACTGGGTGCCTCGGCGGCTTCGGCCCAATCGCTGGTCTATTGCTCCGAAGGCTCGCCCGAGGGTTTTGACCCGGCGCTTTACACAGCTGGCACCACATTCGATGCTTCCAGCCACCCGATCTACAACCGTCTGGCCGAGTTCAAAGTCGGCACGACCGAAGTCGTGCCTGCGCTGGCTGAAAGCTGGGAAGTCAGCGAAGACGGGATGACCGTGACCTTCAAGCTGCGTCAGGGTGTGAAATTCCACTCCAACGACCAGTTCACGCCGACACGCGACTTCAACGCCGAGGACGTTATCTTTAGCTTTGACCGTCAGGGCAACGAAGAGAACCCCTACAATAAGGTTTCCGGCGGCACGTGGGAATACTACGGCGGCATGTCCATGCCCGACCTGATCGAGAGCATCGAAAAGGTCGACGATTACACCGTGGCCTTCAACCTGACCCGCCCCGAAGCGCCTTTCATCGCCAACATGGCAATGGATTTCGCCTCGATCGTGTCCAAGGAATATGCCGACGCGATGATGGAAGCTGGCACACCTGAGATGGTGAACCAAGCGCCCATTGGCACAGGCCCGTTCCAGTTCCAAGCCTACCAAAAAGACGCGGTCATCCGTTATCTGCGTAACGACGAATACTGGGGCGACCCGGCCAAAGTCGAAAGCCTGATCTTTGCGATCACGCCTGACGCTTCCGTGCGTTACCAAAAGGTGCAGGCGGGTGAATGCCACGTGACGGCATATCCGAACCCTGCCGATGTTCAGGCGATGAAAGACGCCGAAGACATCGTCGTGATGGAGCAAGAAGGCCTGAACGTCGGCTACTTGGCTTACAACACGCAGGTCGCGCCCTTCGACAACGCCAACGTCCGCAAGGCGCTGAACATGGCGATCGACAAACAGGCGATCATCGACGTGGTGTTCCAAGGTTCCGGCGAAATCGCCAAGAACCCGATCCCGCCGACCATGTGGTCCTACAACGACGCCATCGAAGACGACAACTATGACCCCGAGGCCGCCAAAGCGATGCTTGAGGAAGAGGGCGTCACCGACCTGTCCATGAAAATCTGGGCAATGCCGGTTCAGCGTCCCTACAACCCCAACGCCCGCCGTATGGCCGAGCTGATGCAGGAAGACTTCTCTAAAGTTGGCGTCGATGTTGAAATCGTCTCCTACGAATGGGGTGAGTATCTTGAGCGTTCCAAGTCCAAGGATCGTGATGGCGCCGTGCTGCTGGGTTGGACCGGTGACAACGGCGACCCAGACAACTTCCTCGCGGTTCTGCTGGGCTGTGACGGTGTCGAGAAATCCAACCGCGCCCAGTGGTGCAACGAGGAATTCGACGCGCTGATCCAGAAAGCCAAGGTTCTGCCAACCCAAGAAGAGCGTGCGCCGCTGTACGAAGAAGCGCAGCAGATCTTCAAGGATCAAGCCCCCTGGGCCACTATCGCGCATTCGGTTGTTTACATGACCATGCGCCCCGAAGTTGAAAACTATGTTGTGCACCCACTGGGTGGCCACATCTTCAACCAAGTTGGCCTGAAGCAGTAACCCTGCCGCTTTGACCAAAGGGGGCGGCATTCTATGCCGTCCCCATTTTATTAACTTCGCCAGCTCGAAAGCCAGCCCATGTCCAATTCACTGAATGATCGCCTCTCGGCCTATGCCGATATCGCCGCCGCACTATCGGTGGACGCCGTGGCGCTGGTGCCCGGCCCGAATTTCACCCGCGCTGTCGACCATGCCTTCATGAGCCACGAGCGCCCCTTTCTTTTAGTGATCCCCGCTAACGGCCCCGCCGCCGCTTTGGTGCCCAATCTTGAATTGGGCAGCTGGGAAGTGGTCGGCTTTGACGGTGCCGTTTTCGATTGGCGCGACCAAACCGGCTATGACGATGCCTTTGCCGCACTGATGCAGCATCTGAACATCACCTCGCTGGCCGTTGAGGGCCAAGTCATGCGCGTCTTTGTGCATCATGCGCTGAAGAAAGCGCAGCCCGACTTGCGGATCATCGACGCCGAGCGTGAAATTTCCGCTCCGCGCATGATCAAGACCGAGGCCGAGGTCGCCGCCCTGCAAGAGGCCATCAACATCTCCGAACGCGCCCTCCGCGCTACGCTCGATTCCGTGAAGCTCGGCCAGACCGAGAAAGAGATTGAGCAGAAACTGGTGCAGATGGTCTTTGCCGAAGGCGCGGATGATCTGTCCTTTGCGCCCATCGTCGCTGCCGGTGACGGCTCTGCCCGTCCCCATGCCAAAGCGCGCGAGGACTACCGCGTCAAAGCGGGCGATGCGCTGCTGATCGACTTTGGTGCGCGTAAACACGGCTTTGCCGCCGACATCACCCGCACGGTTTTCCTTGGCCATGTCAGCGACGAGGGGCGCGAGGTTTATGACACCGTGCTGCGCGCCAACCTCGCCGGGCTCGACGCCACTCGTGCAGGCGTCACCGCGCATGAGATCGACGATGTGGTGACCGGCGTGCTCGAAGCCTCGCCCTACGCCGACCGCATCCGCACCAAGACCGGCCACGGCCTTGGCCGCGATGTGCATGAAGCGCCTTATATCATGCGCGGCAACCATATGACTTTACCCGCCGGAACGGTGTACACCAACGAACCCGGCCTCTATGAGATCGGCAACTTTGGGGTGCGCATCGAAGATGACGTGCTGATCACCGAAGATGGCTACAAATCCCTGACCAACTTTCCGAAGGAACTGATGGTGCTACCGTGCTGAAATATGTCTTGTCGCGCCTCGCGACCTTCATCCCTACCTTTATCGGCGTCACGCTGATTTCATTTGCCTTCATCCGCATGTTGCCGGGCGACCCGATCGTCGTCATGGCGGGCGAGCGCGGCATTTCCGAAGAACGCTACTTGGAACTGCAACAGCAGTTCGGGTTTGACCGCCCGATCTATGTGCAGTTCTGGGAGTACTTTACCGGCGTTCTGCAGGGTGATCTGGGCAACTCCTTTGTCACCAAACGGCCTGTTTGGGATGAGTTCTTCTCGCTCTTTCCGGCGACGTTGGAACTGTCGGTCTGCGCGATGATCTTTGCAGTGGCCTTGGGCCTGCCTGCGGGGGTGATTGCCGCCGTGAACCGGGGTAAGTTCTTTGACCGGGCGCTGATGTCGACCGCACTTGTGGGCTATTCGATGCCGATCTTCTGGTGGGCGCTGCTGCTGATCATCGTCTTTTCGGGCAACTTGGGCTGGACGCCAGTTTCGGGCCGGATTGATCTGCTTTACTACTTCCCCAATGCCACGGGCTTTATGCTGATCGACAGTATCGCCTCTGGGCAGGACGGGGCGTTTACGTCGGCGCTGCGGCACCTGTTGCTGCCGACCATCGTGCTGGGCACCATCCCGCTTGCCGTGATCGCGCGGCAGACCCGTTCGGCGATGCTCGAAGTGCTGGGCGAAGACTATATCCGCACCGCGCGGGCCAAGGGCATGTCCTCGGGCCGGATCAATGGCATCCACGCCCTGCGCAACGCGCTTATCCCCGTCATCACCGTGATCGGCCTGTCGGTCGGCACGCTGCTGGCGGGCGCCATTCTGACCGAGACGATCTTTAGCTGGCCGGGCATCGGCAAGTGGATGGTCGACAGCATTTTCCGCCGCGACTACCCGGTGGTGCAGGGTGGCCTGCTGCTGATCGCCGTCATGGTCATGGTCGTGAACCTCACCGTTGACATGCTCTATGGCATCATCAACCCCAAGATCAGGAAACGCTAATGGACGACGCACTCTCTGCCGAAGCCGAAATGGTACACGCGCGCCCCGGCCGCCTGCGCGAATTCTGGTTCTATTTCCGCGAAAACCGTGGGGCCGTGATCGGCCTGTGGATCTTTGCCGTCTTCGCCTTTCTGGCGCTGTTCGGTCCATGGATCGCACCGCATGACGCAACGCAACAGTTCCGCGCCGCGACGTTGCAGCCGCCTGTCTGGCAAGATGGCGGCACGTGGAGCCACATCCTTGGCACCGATCCGCTCGGTCGCGATATGCTGTCGCGCCTGATCGTCGGCGCGCGCTACTCCTTCTTTGTTGGGATCGTCGTGGTGTCTATCGCCGCTTCTGGCGGGATCATCATCGGGCTAATTTCGGGCTTTGCGCCCAAGTGGCTCGACACGATCATCATGCGGATCATGGATATCATTCTGGCCTTCCCGTCGCTGCTACTGGCGCTGGTGCTCGTGGCCATCCTTGGGCCATCGCTGACCAATGCGATGATCGCCATCGCCATCGTGTTGCAGCCGCATTACGTGCGTCTGACACGGGCGAGCGTGCTCTCGGAGCGGCAGAAGGACTACGTGACCTCGGCCCGCGTTGTGGGTGCTGGCACCCTGCGGCTGATGGTCGTGACCGTGCTGCCGAACTGCCTTGCGCCGATCATCGTGCAGGCCGCGCTGTCGTTTTCGACCGCGATCCTCGACGCCGCCGCGCTTGGCTTCCTTGGCATGGGGGCGCAGCCGCCCACACCCGAATGGGGTACCATGCTGGCCGAAGCGCGCGAGTTTATCTTGCGGGCGTGGTGGGTTGTGACCTTCCCCGGCCTTGCGATCCTCGTCACCGTGCTGGCGATCAACCTCATGGGTGACGGGCTGCGCGACGCCCTTGACCCGAAACTAAAGCGGAGCTGATTGATGTCTCTTCTGCGTATCCGCAACCTATCGGTCGATTTCGCCACTGCCTCGGGCAAGTTCCGCGCCGTGGACTCGGTTGACCAAGATGTCGACACCGGCGAAATCCTCGCCATTGTCGGCGAAAGTGGCTCGGGCAAATCGGTGTCGATGCTGGCGCTGATGGGCCTGCTGCCTTGGACCGCCACCGTCACCGCCGATGAGCTGACCTTCGACGGTCACGACCTGCTGAAAATGGACCGCCGCGCCCGGCGCAAGATTGTCGGCAATGACTTGGCGATGATCTTTCAAGAGCCGATGTCCTCGCTCAACCCCTGCTTCCCGGTGGGCTGGCAGATCAAGGAATCCCTGCGCTTTCACCTTGGCCTGAACCGGGCCGAGCGGCACAAACGCGCCATCGAGCTGTTTGAGCAGGTTGGCATCCCGGACCCGGAAAAGCGCCTGTCGGTCTTTCCGCACCAGATGTCGGGCGGGATGAACCAGCGGGTGATGATCGCCATGGCGATTGCCTGCAAACCCAAGCTCTTGATCGCGGATGAACCGACAACCGCGCTCGACGTAACCATTCAGGCGCAGATCCTCGATCTGCTGACCTCGCTGCGCGAAGAAACGGGCATGGGATTGGTGCTGATCACCCACGATATGGGTGTGGTGGCCGAAACTGCAGAACGTGTGAGCGTGCAATATGCGGGTCAGAAGATCGAAGAGCAGCAGGTGCTGCCGCTCTTCCGTGAGCCGCACCACCCTTATACGGCGGCGCTCTTGGACGCATTGCCCGAACGGGCCACTGAGAAACGCCTGCCGACGATCCCCGGCGTTGTGCCGGGCCAGTTCGACCGGCCTGCGGGCTGCCTGTTCTCGCCACGCTGCAAGTTCGCCAATGACAAATGCCGCAACCAGAACCCGCCGCCCTTAGGCGAGGAACTGGGCAAGGCGCGTTGTTTCTATCCGCTCAACACCGATGAAAGGGTCGCGTCATGACTGCCCCCGTAATGACCGCCGACGCGCTAGAGCGTCACTATCAGGTTGGTGGCGGCTTCCTACGCAAGACGCAGACATTGAAGGCTGTTGCGGGCCTCGATTTCCAACTGCACCCCGGTAAGACGCTGGCCGTGGTGGGCGAAAGCGGCTGTGGTAAGTCCACGCTGGCGCGGATGGTCACGATGATCGAAGAGCCGACCGCGGGCTCCCTCACACTCGACGGCAAACAGGTGCGACCCGAGGATTGGGCCGACCTGCGCCAGCATGTGCAGATCGTGTTCCAAGACCCCTATGGCTCGCTCAACCCGCGCCAACAGATCGGCACGATCCTGCAAGAGCCGCTGGTGATCAACCGCAAGGACATGTCCAAGAAGCAGCGCGAGGAAAAGGCGCGCGAAATGCTACGCCTTGTCGGTCTGCGGCCTGAACACTACGACCGCTACCCGCATATGTTCTCGGGCGGTCAGCGCCAGAGGATCGCGGTGGCGCGGGCGTTGATGCTGGACCCCAAGGTGCTGGTGCTGGACGAGCCTGTCTCGGCGCTTGATCTGTCGATCCAGTCGGCGATCCTGAACCTATTGGTGGACCTGCAGGAAAAGATGCAGCTGGCGTATTTGTTCATCAGCCATGACCTTTCTGTCGTGCGTCACGTCGCTGATGATGTGATCGTCATGTATCTGGGCCGCGCTGTCGAGAAGGGGCCGAAGGATGAAGTCTTTGAGAACCCGCGCCATCCCTATACGGCGGCGCTGCTCTCCGCGACGCCCCGCGCCGATCCCGAAGGCGGCAAAGAGCGGATCAAGCTGCAGGGCGAACTGCCCTCGCCACTGGCGATCCCCGAGGGCTGCCCCTTTGCGCCACGTTGCTGGAAGGTGCAGGATGTCTGCCGGAAAGAGCGCCCCGTGCTTGAGGGCGCGCCGCATCCGGCAGCCTGCTACTTCCCCGTCGACGAGTGAGGCGTTGCAGGTGGCTTAGACCACCTGCGCCACCACGCCGATGCAATCGCCCATCTTGACCAGCCCCGGCACATGCCGGGCGGTCAAGATACCGCTGAGCTGCGCATGGGCCATGATCGCGGCCTGACCACTGCGGTCGCTGGGCCAGAGCCGCGCGATGGCTTGGCCTTCGGTCACTTCATCCCCCAGATCAACGAGCGGCTCTAGCAGGGCGTTGGTCTCGCTAAAGGTGAAGCAGCGCCCATCGGGCATGTCGAGCATCACAGTCTCTGCCATCTCGGGCTCGCCAGCCAAAATCCCTGCATGGATCAACAGATTGCGCGCGCCTTTGCGGGCGACGGCGACGCTTTTGGCGGTCGACGTGCCCGCGCCGCCGAGTTCGGTGGTAACAAATACCTTGCCCTGTTCCTCCACTTCCGTGTCGAACATGCCGCGGTTGTCGATCTCTAGCATCTTCATCGAATAGGGGGCGTTGAACGCCTCCATCGCGGCCATGCAGGCGGCCTCCTGTTTCTTGTCGGGCAGGATATGCGCGGCGGCAAAGGGCAGGAAATCCAGCGTGCGCCCGCCGGAGTGGTAATCCAGCACGATATCGGCCAGCGGCACCAGTTCGGTCGCGATGTAATGCGCGATCTTTTGGGTTACCGTGCCGCCGGGGCTGCCCGGAAAGCTGCGGTTCATATTGCCGCCGTCGATGGGCGAACAGCGGCGGCCAGCGGCAAAGGCGGGTTGGTTCATCATCGGCAGGATGATGACGCGGCCCGTGACCTCTGCCGGATCCAGCGTGGCTGCCAGTTCCTGCAGGGCAATCGGCCCTTCGTATTCATCGCCGTGGTTGCCGCCTGTCAGCAGCGCCGTGGGGCCGTCGCCGCCATTTATGACTGTGATCGGCACCATGACAGAGCCCCAAGCACTGTCATCGCGGCTGTAGGGTAGGCGGAGAAACCCGTGATGCGCGCCGGGTTTGTCGAGCGGGATGGTCGGGGTGATGGGATTGCTGGTCATGCGGAAACAAACAACTTTCGCGGTGTGGTGCAGAAACATTCATGGCCGGTTTCGGTGATGCGGATCGGCTCGGTGATTTCTAGCCCGCCATCATCTAGCCAGAGCGCGGGCATGAAATGGAAGGTCATGTTTGGCTCTAGGATCGTCGTATCGCCCCGGCGGAAAGAAATCGTGCGCTCGCCCCAGTCGGGCGGATAGCTGATGCCGATGGCATAGCCGCAGCGGCTGTCCTTCTCAAACCCAGCCTTGTTGAGCGTCTTGTTGAATGCATTGGCGATGTCTTCGGCCTTGTTGCCGGGCTTGGCTTGCTCCAGCCCTGCGTCGATGGCCTCTAGCACCGCCTGTTCGGCGTCGCGGTATTTCTGCGGCACATCCCCGAAAAACAGCGTGCGCGATTGCGGGCACTGATAGCGCCGGTGGGCACCTGCGATCTCAAAAAAGGTCGCCTCGTTGGGCTGCATGGGTCGGTCGTCCCACGTCAGATGGGGCGCGGTGGCGTCCATGCCCGACGGGGCCATGGGCACGATGGCGGGGTAGTCGCCCCAGAAACCCTGAGCGCCGCGAATGCCGGTGGCATAGATCTCGGCCACCAAATCGTTCTTGCGCATGCCGGGCACGGCAACTTCGAGGATACGAACGTGCATCTCTTCGACGATCCGCGCGGCGCGTTCCATGTATTCGATCTCGCGCTCGGACTTCACCGCGCGTTCCCAGTTCACCAGCGCCGTGGCATCCATAAAGGTCGCCTTGGGCAGCTTGGTTTTCAGCGTGTCATGGGCGCGGGCGGAGTAGTAGTAGTTGTCCATCTCGACGCCGATGCGCGCGTTCTCTAACCCCATCTCGCTTAGAAGGGCCGAGAGGTCTTCCATCGGGTGTTTTTCGGGGTTCTGGACGTAGCTGTCATCGTAGCCGCGGATGCAGTCATCCTCCATGAAGACGGTGCGCCGTGCGCCAAGCGCGTCCATGCCGCGGCCCCACCAGACCGGCTCGCCTTCATGTGTCACGATCACCGCTTGGTACACGTAGAACGACCAACCGTCATAGCCAGACAGCCAAGACATGTTCGACGGGTCGCTGACCACGATCGCATCCATGTTGCGCGCGGCCATGGTCTTGCGCGTTCGGTCGACCCGGCGCTGGTACTCGCTGTTTGTAAAATTCGCCTCATACGTGGTCATAGGCCAGCCCCTTTCATGTCTGGTTACCCGAATATTGCGATCCGGCCAGAGGGGCCGGGATCACGGAATGATGCCCTGTGCATGGGCGCTTGGCATGTCGCAGTCGAACAGACGGCCATAGCCATCGGGACGGCCCGTGAGCCCGCCCATTCGTTGCAATGCCCAGCACAGCGCTTGGTTTGAGGTCACGACCGGCTTGCCCAAAGCGGCTTCGATCCGGTCGATCACGTCGACGCCGCGCAGGGAGGTGCAGGAGAGGAAAAATGCCTCTACTTCCACTCCGTCCAATGCTTTGGCGCCGTCGATGATGCTTGCGTCGTCGATCCGCGCCATGTCGCGGTCGTCTTCCAACCCGAAGGCGCCGTTGCGCATGACCTGTAGGCCCTGTTCCTCGAAATAGGCGGCCAGCGGCGCGGCGGTTTCGGGCAGATAGGGGGTGAGCATTGCCACCCGCGTCACGCCAAGCGCGGCAAAGCCCGCGATGGCGGCAGAGGCGGGGGTGATGACCGGCACGCCGGGGAGCCCTTCGCCGATGGCCTCGCGTACCGCAGGATTACCAATCGCGACAGAGGCCGAGGTGCAGCAAAAGGCGATTGCCGAAAGCTTGATCCCCGGCACCAGCAGCGCCGCAGTGCGTGCCATATCCGGTGTCATGGCACGCAGGCGTTCGGGGGTGGTGGGGTTCTCAAAAGCGATCCGCGCCACATGCAGTGCGGCCTGCGCGGGGTCGATCAGCCGCGCGGCGTCACGCTCAAAGGTCATGTCGGTCGACAGCAGCATCGCACCAAGGCGCACGGGGTCATCTTCACGCAAACGGCAGTCAAGCGTTTCGCTTTGCACAGGGGGTGTCACCTGAATATTCCTTTGATCTAGACGACAAGCACGGGGCATTTCGCAAGCCCCGTGACTTTGTGTGACACCGATCCGAGCAGATAGCTATCGCCCGTCGCCCCCAACCCGCGAGAGCCGATGACGATAAGATCGGCATTATGTTTCTTGGCAAATTCGGTCACTGCCCGCGCCGGTCGGCCCGAGCGCACGAAAGCGCGCACATTCTCTACGCCCGCGTCTTTCATCAACTGTTTGCCGTGGCTGATGATCTCGGTCGCATGGGCCTGCATCGCATCGTCGATATTGCCCGGATCGTTCACCCGCACCATCGACAGCGACGCCTCCAGCATCGAATGGTGCCGGTAGATCGTCAGCAAGGTCACCTTTGCCCCGGTCAGTTTGGACATCTCGGAAGCTTTCATCAGCGCCCGATCTGCATTGATCGAGCCGTCATAAGGGGCAAGGATATGGGTGAACATGGTCGTCCTCCGGGCCGGTTATTTCGCAAACGCTAGATCGCGCAGGAACAGGGCAATCTGCGGGAAGAAGATCAGCGCGACAGACACGCTCAGCAGCATGACGATGAAGGGCGGGGTGCCACGGATGACTTCCATATAGGGCCGCTTGAAGACCGCGATGGCGGTGAAGATGTCACATCCAAAGGGCGGCGTGGCCGAACCGATGGCGACTTGCAGCGTGATGACTGTCCCAACCAGAACCGGGTCAAGGCCAACCGAGTCGACCACCGGCGCAAAGATCGGCACGAAGACGAGGATCACCACGATCGGGTCCACGAACATACAGCCGATGAAGAAGGCGATAGAGATCACAAAGAGCACCCCAATCGGCCCCATGCTGTCGATGCCGATGCCCGCCAAAACCGCCTGAGGGATTTGCGCGAAAGAGATCACCCAAGAGAAGGCCGCGCCTGCCGCAACAAGGATAAAGACCACGGCGGTGATAAGCCCGGTGGATTTCGCCGTTTCATAGATGCCTGCAAAGTCGATCTCACGAAAGACGATCATCTCAAGGAAGATGGCGTAGAGCACACAGGCCGCCGCCGCTTCGGTCGGAGAAAAGACACCGCCGTAGATGCCGCCAATGATGATCGCCGGAAACCCCAGCGGCCAAAGCGCTTGTTGTACCGCGCGGGCACGCTCGCCCCATGTGGCTTTCTCTTCGGTGGGGACGTTGTGGCGGTAGGCGTAGATCACCGAATAGACCGAAAACAGCGCAAGGATCAGCAGCCCCGGCCCAATGCCCGCGATGAACAGTTCGGCAATCGAGGTGTTAGAGACGACGCCGTAGATGATCATCCCGATGGAGGGCGGAATCAGGAATGCGATGTCGGACGAGTTCACGATCAGCGCCAGCACGAAACTGTCTTTGTAGCCTGCTTTGAGCATCCGGGGCCGCAGGGGGGAGCCCACCGCAACCACTGTGGCCTGCGTAGAGCCTGAGACCGCGCCGAACATGGTACAGGCCGCAGCTGTGGCAACCGCAAGACCGCCCTTCATGTGACCCACGAAGGACATCACCATGTCGATCAGCCGCCCGGCGGACTGGCCGCGCGTCATGATATCGGCGGCAAAGATAAACATCGGCACGGCGATCAGTGAAGCGGGCCGGACGCCTGCCATCATCTGTTGCACCATTGTTTCAAGCTGGCCGAAACCGCCGAAGAGGGAATAGAAACCGACAAACGCGCCGACGATCAGCGGGATCATCATGGGAAAGCCCAGCAGCAGCAGGACGACCATGATGGAGAAAATGGTAGTAGCCATCGCTTAGACCTCCCGCTCGTTGTCGTCGTAGCCTTCCAGCACGCTGGTCGACAGGTAAATGTCAGGCTCAATAATGTTTTTGATGGCGGTCAGCAGGTATTGCAGCCCCGTCATGAAAAAGCCGAAGGGCACCCAGACCAGCGTCCACCAGACCGGGACTTGCAGCGCTGGCAACAGGCGCCCGCGCCCTGCTTGGGTCATGATATATTGCAGCGCGTACCACGCGAGGCCGAACATGAAGACGGCGGTGACAAAGGCGATAAAGATCATCAGCACCTTGCGGGGCCGTGGCGGCAGGGCGTCGAAAATCGCCGACATGCGGATATGCCGCCCATGTCGCGCGGCATATGAAATGCCCGCGAAGGTGATGAGGATGATCAGGATGCTGTTCAGTTCTTCGGAAAAGAAGATCGAGCTTTGGAAAACGAAACGGCCCACGACATTGGCAATCGTATTGGCGGCCATCAACAAAACACCAGCGGCGAGCATCACAGACTCAAGCCAGCTGATCGCGTTGTCGATTGTGCCCAAAGGGCCGGGTAGGGTGGATTTATAGGTGCCAACGGGGGCGTCATCAGTGCCGGTGGTATCTGTCTGCGATTGCAGTTGCGAACTGTGGTTGTCTTCCGTCACCGGCGTCATCCCGTGAATGGTTCAAAATGGATCGCGTCAAAATAAGGTCACCCCCCGGACAGTGCCGGAGGGTGAAAGGGTGCGTTTACTTAACGGATTCGAGGTCGGCCTTGAATTGCTCAAGGATTTCCTTGCCGCTGTCACCTGTCATCTCGATGAAGGCTTCTTCGACCGATGCAGCCTTGTCTTTGAAGGGCTGACGCTCTTCTTCGGACAGGATGTTGATCTGCATGTCAGGCTTCGCCGCTGCGATGTTTTCCAGCGACTTTTCCTGCAGGCCGGACTGGTATTCGAGGATATAATCGAATGCCGCGTCAGAAGCGTTCTGCACAACCTCTTTGTCCTCATCGGACAGACCCTCATAGAAATCCTTGTTGGCCATCACAGCGGTGGTGAAGTTGTTGTGGCCGATGCAGGTGATGACGTCTGTCACCTCATACATCTTGGTGGATTCCAGATAGAAGCCCGGGTTTTCCTGACCTTGGATGATGCCGGTCTGCATCGCGCCATAGACTTCGCCCCATGGCAGCGGTGTTGGCGTCGCGCCGAAGGCTTTGTAGCTTTCCACCAAGAGCGGGTTGGTCATGACGCGGAACTTGACCTCGTTAAGGTCTTCGGGCGTTTTGACCGGCTCTTGCGTGGTCATGCAGACTTCGCCTTCGGGGAACATTCTGAGCAGTTCCAGACCTTGCTCTGCATAGAGCGCGGGGAACATCTCGTTGATGGCCTTGGAGGTACGGAAGAACTCGTTGAGTTGCTCACCGTCCTGCGGCAGCAGATAAGGCACGAAGAACACCTGCGCTTCGGGGATCAGCGCGCCGGTAAAGCCGGGCGACTGGTCCACGAACTGCAAGATGCCGGCTTGCGCCTGCTCCATCGTGTCGACGGATTCACCCAAGGTGCCGTATGGGAAAAGCTGAACTTCGTGGTCGGAGTTCGCTTCGACTTCTTCTTTGAACTTCTGGGCGTATTTGCCCTGCACTTCGTCCAGTGCTTCTTCGAAGGCATAGCGCCATGTGTCGGCAGAGGCCGCGCCTGCGACACTCGTCACGGCTGCGAGGATACCCCCGGTGATTACGGTCTTGAAAATAGCCATGTTACTCCCTTTCATTTATTGCCCGCGCAGCACAAAGGCCGCAGCGAAACTAATGTCCTGACTGTTAGATCATTTAAACCGATCCCAATCATGTCAATGTGAATATTGATCCATGACAATTTGAGACGCTCTCACAGTCACCCGGTCCTACCCCTGTTGCGTAATCTTGCATCGATCATGCGAATCCCGCGGGCAAATTCAGGAAAGGATTGCCCCCCGATTGAGACGCGCAGCCCCGGATGACGGTCCGGCGGGCCGATGGCAAAGCTGGCCCCATTGGCCACGGCGACCCCACTCTCGCGGATGGATTTGACCAGTTCGGCCTCTTCGTAGGTGTCATGGCAAGGCAGCCAAAGGTGCAGCCCGTTTGGACTGGTGCGCATGTCGAGTCCGCGAAAGACATTGGCGGCGAAGTCGGCACGGTCACGCAGGGCCAGTTGCTGACGGTTGAGCAGGGTTTGGGCGGTCCCTTCCTCGATCCAGCGCCCGGCGATTTCAGTCATCATATTGGTGGCCATCCAACTGGTCACCATATGCCGGTTGCCCGCCGAGGCGCCAAGGTGGTCCGGCACCACAAGATAGCCGACCCGCAGCCCGGGCATCAGGCATTTCGTGAGGCTGGTGAAATAGAGCACCCGTTCTGGCGCCATGGCTGCCATCGGCGGTGGCGGCGCGTCTTGCAGCGGCCCCCATGATTGGTTTTCGATGATCAGCAGGTCATGGCGTCTTGCCACCTCGATCACCGCCGCGCGGCGGTTTTCCGTCATGGTAAAGGCCAGCGGATTGGCCCCATTGGGGATCAGGTAGACGGCTTTGACAGGCTCTTTCGCGCAGATCCGCTCCAGCGCCTCGGGGCAGATGCCGCCCGCGTCGACGCTCACTCCTTGCAGACGGATGCCTAAAAAGCGGGCAAGGGGGCGCAGGGTGTGATGGCCGATGTCTTCGCTGACGATCAGATCGCCGGGTTGGGCCGCCGTCATCATCGCCACGGTCATCGCGCTGGTGCTGCCGTTGGTCGGAATCACCGCCATCCCCTGCAGATCCAACCCGCAGAGCGAGAGCCAGCGTCGCACCGCGCTGCTGCTGTCCCCGGCGCGGAGGTCTTGGCGAAACCCGCCCATCATCGCGCGGGGCAGGGACCGCGCCATGGCGCGGAGCGTCTTTTGCATCGCCTCTTCATGGGCGTGATCCAGCACAGGTTTCAGGATCGACATGTCCAGCAACCGCCCGGCGGCCTTGCGGCTGACGAAGGGCATGGAGATCTCATCGCTCGCCGCGCGTACGAAAGTGCCGCGCCCCACCTCTCCGACGATCTTGCCCGCCTCGACCAGCTTGTCATAGGCGCGGCTGACGGTTTGCACGCTAAGCGACAGATCGAACGCCAGTTGGCGCTGCGTCGGCATCCGGTCTCCGGGTTTGAGCACGCCATTCTGAATCGCCGTTTCAATCGTCTGAACGAGTGATCGGTAGGCAGGTCGGGTCAGGGATCCGGGGTCTGGGCGCCATTTTGTCATGATCTGGATGATCACCACAATCATGACAATTGACAAGTCTGACCTGCGCTCGCATGAAACTGCCATGAGCTTTGTCAAACTGGATAAACGCGATATCGCGGTGCTTTCGATCCTCTCTCGCGAGGGGCGCATCGCCAAATCTGCGCTTGCCGATAAGGTTAATCTTAGCCCCACCGCCTGCGGTGAACGGCTGGCGCGGTTGGAGTCTGCGGGCATCATCACCGGCTATCAAGCCCATGTCGCCCTGCGCCGCATCGCCCCGCATGTCACTGTCTTTGTGCAGGCTGAACTGGGCAACCACCGGGCCGAGGCGTTTCAACGCTTCGAGGCCGTGATCGCGCAGCATGATGAGATCGTCCAGTGCTGGGCCTTGGGCGGCGGTTTTGACTATCTGCTACAGGTCGTCACCCGCGACATCGACAGCTACCAACGTCTGATGGATGCGCTTTTGGATCAGCAGGCCGGGCTGACGCGCTATTTCACCTATGTGGTCACCAAATCGGTCAAATCGGCACCGCTGCCGCTGTCGCTGCTCTTGCCCGAAGACAAAAGCTGAGCCGCCGTAGTTTTTGCGGCGGGCAGGGGGCCGCGCCGCAAAACCTCCTGCGGATCGGCTGATATTCGGTCAAACCCGCGCCGCATCCTGTCTTACCTTCGGGGCAATTCATCCCAAGGAGGTGCCCGATGACCAAGATGATCCCAACCCCCGCCGATGGTCTGCCCGCGCTGACGCGGGGCGAGCTGGCCCGCCATTTCGCTTATGTCGGCGGCGCATGGGTCGCTGGCGCGCAGAGCGATGACTTCAAGGTGACTGACCCGGCAAGCGGTGCGGTCTTGGGGTCGGTGGCTAAGCTTAACGCCGATGACAGCCGCGCCGCTGTGGATGCCGCCCATGCCGCCTTTCCCCATTGGGCCGGGCTGTTGCCGCAAGAGCGTGGTGCCATCCTGCGCCGCTGGCGCGATCTGATGCTAGAAAATCGCGAGGATCTGGCGCGGATCATGACCGCCGAACAGGGCAAGCCGATCTCGGAATCGCGCGGAGAGATCGACTATGCCGCGTCTTTCTTTGAGTTCTATTCCGAAGAGGCGCGCCGCCCAAACATCGAAGGCGTCACCTCGCATCTTCCGGATGCCGAGGTGGAAATCTGGCGCGAGCCGGTGGGCGTGGCCGCGCTCATCACCCCGTGGAACTTCCCTTCGGCCATGCTGACCCGCAAGGCAGGTGCCGCGCTGGCGGCGGGCTGCACCGTGGTGGCACATCCTTCGGCAGAGACGCCATTCTCGGCGCTTGCCTTGGCCGAGTTGGGCGAGCAGGCCGGGCTGCCCAAGGGCGTGTTCAACGTCGTCACTGGCGAAGCGCCGGAGATCGTGAAGCCGTGGATGGAGGACAACCGCGTGCGGGCGATCTCCTTCACCGGGTCTACCGAGATTGGCAAGCTGCTGTACCGTCAGGCATCCGACAGTGTGAAACGCTTGGTGCTGGAACTCGGCGGCCATGCGCCTTTCATCATGTTCGATGATGCCGATATGGACCGCGCGGTCGAAGAGGCGATCAAGGCCAAGTTCGCCACCTCCGGTCAGGACTGCCTCGGTGCCAACCGCTTCTTCATTGCCCGCGACAGCTACGCGACCTTCTGCGCGCGGTTCACCGCAGCGACGCAGGCGCTGACCGTGGGCATCGGCGCGGACGATCCCGACATCGGCCCCCTGATGAACGAGAAAGCAGTCGCCAAACAAGAGGAACACGTCAAAGATGCGCTTGACCGTGGGGCGCGGCTGCTTTGTGGTGGCAAACGTCACGCAGCGGGGCCGCTGTTCTTTGAGCCGACGGTGCTGGCGGATGTGCCTGCGGACGCGCTGATCATGCGTGAAGAGACCTTTGGCCCCGTGGCCGCCATCGCGGCCTTCGACAGTGAGGATGAGGCTATCACACGGGCCAATGACACGGAATACGGGTTGGTGGCCTATGTCCACAGCCAAGACCCACGCCGCATCTACCGCGCCAGCCGGGCGCTGTGTTTCGGCATGGTGGCGGTGAACCGCACCAAGGTGACCGGCGCGCCGATCCCCTTTGGCGGGACGAAACAATCGGGCATCGGACGCGAAGGCTCGCGGCTGGGGCTCGAAGCCTTTACGGAAGTCAAATACGTCTGCCGTGACTGGGCCTGAGATTTGAAGATACGGCGCAAAGGCGCGTCGGAAGAAAGGAAAGACCAATGCTGAAGAACGATATGCTTGAACAATGGGACCGTGAAAATTTCTTTCACCCCTCCACCCATCTGGCGCAGCACGCGCGCGGCGAAAGCCCGACCCGTGTGATTAAGACCGCCAAAGGCAGCCATATCACCGACCGCGACGGCAACCAGATGCTCGACGCTTTTGCCGGCCTCTACTGCGTGAACGTGGGCTATGGCCGGACCGAGATTGCCGAGGCGATTGCCGAGCAGGCGCATGAATTGGCCTATTACCATTCTTACGTCGGCCACGGCACCGAGGCGAGCATCACCCTGTCGAAAATGATCCTCGACCGCGCGCCTGAAGGCATGAGCAAGGTCTATTTCGGCCTTGGTGGATCGGACGCAAATGAGACCAACGTCAAGCTGATCTGGTACTACAACAACATCCTTGGCCGTCCTGAGAAGAAAAAGATCATCTCGCGCTGGCGGGGGTATCACGGGTCGGGCCTTGTCACCGGCTCGCTGACTGGACTGGAGCTGTTCCACAAGAAATTCGACCTGCCGCTGGCGCAGGTGGTCCACACCGACGCGCCCTATTACTACCGCCGCCCCGACGCCAACATGAGCGAAGCAGAGTTCACCGCGCATCTGGTGGGCGAATTGGAAGCGCTGATCGAACGCGAAGGTGCCGACACCATCGCCGCCTTCATCGGGGAGCCGGTTCTGGGGACCGGGGGCATCGTGCCGCCGCCCGAAGGCTATTGGGCTGCCGTGCAGGAGGTGCTGAACAAACACGACATCCTGCTGGTCGCGGATGAGGTTGTCACCGGCTTTGGCCGTCTGGGCAGCATGTTCGGCTCGGACCACTACGGGATGAAGCCGGACCTGATCACCATCGCCAAGGGTTTGACCTCGGCCTATGCGCCGCTGTCGG
This sequence comes from Sulfitobacter sp. DSM 110093, assembly GCF_022788715.1. Taxonomy (NCBI): domain Bacteria; kingdom Pseudomonadati; phylum Pseudomonadota; class Alphaproteobacteria; order Rhodobacterales; family Roseobacteraceae; genus Sulfitobacter; species Sulfitobacter sp. DSM 110093. Next base: position 3,386,730 of record NZ_CP085167.1, on the reverse strand, counting down.
GTTCGATCGTTGGTGACAAGATGTGGAAAGTGCTGGAGCAGGGCACCGATGAAAACGGCCCCATCGGCCACGGCTGGACCTATTCGGCGCACCCCATCGGGGCCGCTGCCGGGATCGCGAACCTCAAGCTGATCGATGATCTGAAGCTGATCGAGAATGCCTCGGACGTGGGCGGCTATCTGAATGCTCAGATGAAGGCCGCATTGGGCGACCACCCCAAGGTGGGCGACATTCGCGGCGAAGGTATGCTCTGTGCCGTGGAGTTGGTCGAAGATCGCGATGGCCGCACGCAGTTTGATCCGGCGCGCAAAGTGGTGCCGACCATCGTTGGCGATATGGTCAAAGCAGGTGTGATCGCCCGCGCCATGCCCCAAGGTGACATCATCGGCTTTGCGCCGCCCTTCTGCCTGACCCGCGAAGAAGCGGATAAGGTTGTGGGTGCCACCGCTGATGCGATCAAGGCGACCTTGGGCTAAGACTTGAAAACATCAAAGATCGAATGGCCCGGCGGAAACGTCGGGCCATTTTCGTTTGAAGAATCACAATTGAGTGAGACTTGACCGGAAGTTCCGCAAAAAGGAGATCCGGTAAAATTTGCAGATTAGTTTTGGAAAAAATGCATCGGAATGGAAACAGTACCTCGGTTTGTCGTCTATTTACTAAGGAATCGCCCAAATTAGGCCACACTTCACAGGGAAATTAGGAGGAAGCAGCGGCCCGTCCAGTTTGGGGCCCAAAGTTTTTTATCTGTGGAGAGATGTAATGAGAATTCTGGCGGTGGATGACGATCCGATTATCCTCGAATTGCTTGGGCAATTTGTAGAGATCATCGGCGCGCATGAACTGACGACCGCCCCATCGGCTCTGCACGCGGTTGATATGTTGGGCGATCCGAACCTTGGGCCGATTGATTGCTTCATGCTTGATATTCAGATGCCGGGGATGGATGGGATCGAACTGGCGCAGCACATTCGCAATTCCTCGCGCCATGCCGATACGCCGATCCTGATGCTGACCGCGATGTCCGACAAACGCTATATCGATGCGGCTTTTGCTGCCGGGGCCACCGACTATGTGACCAAACCGTTCGAGATTGCCGAACTGAAAGCACGCATCGGACTGGTCGAAGGCATGGTGAAAGAGCGCCAGCAGCGAACCAAGAAAATCTTTGCCGCCAAAACGATCGCGGACCAAGCCACCCATATGGAGCTGTTTGAGCCAATCCCGATCTATGACGTGGACAATGTGATCGATTACACCGCGATGGAGAACTACGTCGCACAGCTTTCGCGCAGCGCTCTGTTCGGCTCTACCGCCTTTGCATTCACCATCCGCGAGGTGGACGCTTTCCACGCGACGATGACCTCGTTTGAGTTCTACAGCCTTGTGTCCGATGTGGCCGAGATCCTGTCCGACACGCTTGTCGATCATCAGGTGCTCATGTCCTACGCGGGTAACGGCACATTTGTGTGCATCACGGAAAGCGGCTGGCGCCCGAATATGGGCGGGTTGATGGATGCGGTTAACTTTGAGTTGTCTCAAACTGAATTATTCGACAATAATGGCGAGCGCGTTCACCCGCGTGTCAGTTCGGGCGAGGCCGTGCGGCTGATTTGGAAGAGCGGCAATTCCGTCATGGACGCGCTGGCGCAGGCCCATGCAAGTGCAGAAGCCGCCAGTGTGGCACATACGAAATCGCTCAATGACTTTTGGCAGAATGATCAACAGGCATGACTAAAATGTTAGCTGAACTTCCCGGCATAGAGCGCATCCGCAAGCGCTTTGTCGAAATGTTGGCCGAGCGTCAGACGCAGATTGCAAGCCATGGGCTCGCGGCGTGGGACGCGACGACTGTGGAAGAGATCAAAGGAAATCTGGCAAGCGCGCAGGCCATCCTGCACCAGATTGCAGGCAGCGCTGGATCCTTGGGGTTCGAAGATCTGGGCCGTATGGCGCGTAAATGTGAGACGCAGATCGTGGACCATCTGGCCGGGCCAAGCGCCAACCGGGCGGATTGCCCTATCGAGATCATCTCGGAACTGGATGGTTTCGTTGCACAGTGTCGTAAAGAAATCGACGCTCACGCCTAATGACGTGGCGGCCGTGCCCGCCGAGGCACGTCCTTATTCATTACAACTCACAACAGATCGCCGGAATGGCAAACTGAGGGGATCCTGGCTTAGGCGCTCTGCATCGCTGCTTTGACCTGATCGGCCAGGGCGATGGGGTCAAACGGTTTGCTGATGACATCAGCCGCCCCCAGATCGCGCAGTTCTTCAATTTCATTATGCTGGGCACGAGCGGTCATAAAGATTGCCGGCACATCGCGCAGGCTGTCCATCTCACGCATTTTTTCAAGGGTCTGGCGACCCGTCATGCCGGGCATCATCATGTCGAGCAGGATAACATCGGGGGTGTAGGACTGAACCTGTTTCAGCGCCACTTCTCCGGTCTCGCACTGGACGACATCGAAATCGCCGCTCAGCTCAAGCGCCATCAGCGCGATTTCCCGAATATCCGCGTCATCTTCGACGTGCAGCAGTTTGATCATTCCGTACTCTCTCTAGGAGGCTTCGCGCAGCAACGAAGCCGGTTCCTCTGCCGCTACCTGAAAATTTTTCTTCGGCAGGGTAAAGTAAAATGTCGTACCAAATCCCTCGCGGCTGTCAAAACCTATTTTACCACCAAGGTTTTCGACGATGGCCTTGCACACGCTAAGGCCAAGCCCCGTACCGCCCTTTTCAGCGCGGCTTGAGTTGGACAGATCGGCGAAACGCTGGAACACTTTGTGCTCTTCAGATGCCGGAATGCCCGGCCCCCGGTCCGACACAGAAATGCGCAATTCATCGTCCGTCTCTTCGGCGCGGATGACGATCCGCTCACCGGGTTTCGAGAATTTGGCCGCGTTGGATAGGAAGTTTGTCAGCACCTGAATGACCCGGTTTGGATCCGTGACGACCTGCATGAGGTTATCGGCGTTTTCAACTTGAATGCGTACGCCGTGGCGCTGTTCAAGCGAGGCGTTGGCGGCACTCGTTTCCCGAAGAAGCTCAGACATATCAGTCTGTTGAAGGTTGAATTCCAGCCGCCCATTCGAGATTTTTTCAAGATCAAGAATGTCATTGATGATCAATACCAAGCGGTCTGCATTGCGGTGCGATATCTCCAACAGGGCCCGTGCCTTGCTGGGCAGTTCACCCGCCGCCCGCGACAAAAGCAGCCCCATCGACCCTTTGATCGAGGTAAGCGGCGAGCGCAGCTCATGGCTGACCATCGAGATGAACTCGGACTTCATCCGCTCTTCGTCGATGATGTCCGTAATGTCGTGCATCATGATTAAGAAGCGCCCCGCCGTGCCGCCGATGGGGAGCAGTTTGATCGTGACCTGAAAGTGATTGCCCATAATTTCTGTGTCGAACTGGGTCATTCCCTTGCCCGAGGCAGAAAGGCTGCGGCAGGCTTCAAGCACGGTTTGGTTGCCGCTTTTTTCGGCAAGGTCCTGGAGGGTGCGTTCTGAATAAGAATCGTCGCGCCAACCGGTACGGCTCATTGCGACGCGATTCATATAGCTAAAGCGGTGCGTTTCGGCATCGACGATCCAGATGTCATCGCGCAGCTCATACAGCGTCTCAGCGGTGTCACGCTCGGCCAAAAGCTCATTCGCGTGGGTCACATCGGTACGGGCCGAGATTGACCCGGCCCATGCTCCTTGGTGGTCAAAAAGCGGCATGACGGTGCATTGTGTCTGGATCACCCGACCGTCGGCACAGCACAGCGGGGTTTCGCCCTGCCATGTCTTGCCCTGCATCAAAGCGGTGCGCATTTCTGCAGCAAGTTCGCGAGACCGTTCGTTGTAAAGCATCGAAACTGGCTGACCTATCAGTTGGTCGCGGGTATAGCCGGTCAGTTCGATAAAGCGATCATTGACCTGTGTCAGCATGCCGCCTGTATCTAAAATGTTCACGATGGCATGGCTGTCAAACGCTTTAAGCCGTTGCGCCATATCATGGTTTTCAAGAGGTTGATCGCGGCCTGATCGCAATGCGTTCACCGCAAAGGGTGTGATCCCCGCCAGAACGATTGCGCCGACCACGGGCAGAACCTCCCCGATCTGGCCTGCGAACAGTACAGAAGTTGCTGTGTACCAGCTGCCTGAAATGGCGCTGCCCAGAAAAAATGTGGCGGCGGTACGTTTGTTAAATGACTTCGACGACACTCGTAAATCCTCGCCCAGAAGCGTGCATGCTGCAAATTATAGCATGACCTATGAGTTGTAATTTAATTAAACTGGCAAACCATCTTGGCAATAATATGGCATGCCGCACTTTAGCGTCATGCCGTAGGGTTAACAGCTTTAGGATGCGCGTGCGGTTGTTCCTGTAATTGAATTGACCACCGAGCTAATGCCGCTCCGTGATTTGATAAGGTTAATCCCGACCCGCGGGTCGGGTTCGCGATTGTTGTCGGCAGAAAGGCTGATGATCTTGGCGGCAGGGTGCAGCCGGGTAATATCTTCGAGCAAAGAGCGGGCATCACCGTCAGGCAAAGACCAATCAAGGATCACGACATCAAGCTCGTCTTTGCCGATCAACTTTCGGGCTTGGGCAAGGTTGGTGACATTGGTCACATCCGCAACGCTGTCCAATCCTGTGCGGATGACCTCAGCAAAATCCAGATCGTCTTCGATGTGCAGCACACGCAGTTTTTCATCCCGCGCCGCAATTCGCATGTCTGGCAGGGTGGGCGACTGTGTGGTCTCGGCATTGGCGATGGGGCAGGTGAACCAAAAGACGGTGACGCCATTCGGAATGCTTTCAAAGCCGATGGTGCCATCCTGACGTTTGATAATCTGCCGGGTGATGTTCAGCCCCAACCCGGTACCGCCCTTGGCGCGGGTGTCTGATCCATCCGCCTGAGAGAAAGCTTGAAAAATCCGCGGGCGGAAATTCTCAGGCACGCCGGGGCCAGTGTTTTGAATAAAGACAATCGCCCGGTCGCCCAACCGCTCGGCACGGATTTGCACCTCAGACTCTGCATCGGAATATTTGCAGGCGTTAGAGATCAGATTGGCCAGCACCTGCCGAGTGCGGCTTTCATCGACCCTGACCATCAGCGGGCTTTCGGGCAATTGCAGGCCCAAGGTGTTGTTATGGGTGGTCGCAAAGGGCGACATCTCATTCACGGAATCGCTGATCACGTCGTTCAAATCAACGTCATGAAAATCGAACTGAACCTCCCCAGAAGAGATTTTTTCGAGGTCGAGGATATCGTTCACGATATGCGATAGTCGGTCGGCGTTGCTGCGCGCGATGTCGATCAGCCGAATATGTGCCGGAAGAAGGCGCGTGTTGTCCGTGGTGTCGATCAGGCCCAATGCCCCTTTGATCGAGGTGAGCGGAGTGCGCAGCTCATGACTGACGGTTGAGACAAATTCGCTTTTGATCTGCTCAAGCTTCTTTTGATCGGTGATGTCGTTGATCTGAACGATGAACACATAGCTTCGGTTGTTCTTGTCGAATGTCCAAGAGACGTTGAACAGGCCCCAACGCTCATAGCCCAATTTATGCGTGATGCGGTATTCGGCCTGATAGGTGTGCGAACTGCGGGATTCGACTAGCCCGCGGACCTCTCCGTAAAGCTTCTGCAAATCGCCATCGGGCATCAGATCGCCCAGTTTGGTGTTCGATAGCAGTTCATCTTCGCTATAGCCGCAGAGCGTACACAGCGCGCTGTTTACGCTGTTAAAGACGCCGCCTTCGCCAAGAATGGCCATGCCCACCGGTGCGGCGGCAAGCACCTGCCGGAACCGCCGCTCGCTGGTTTCAAGAGCGTTACGCGCATGAACGACATCCGTCACATCTGTCTGGGTGCCGACCATCCGCAGGGCGGTGCCATTCTCATCACGTTCGGTCACCACGGCGTCAGAGCGCATCCAGCGCCATTCACCGGTGCCCACCTTCATCCGGTATTCGGTCACGGATCGCTTTTGCTGGCCTGTAATGCAGGCTTGATCGGTCTGGGTGAGCAGGGGCAGGTCATCGGGGTGAACCCGTTTTAGAAATTCCGCCTGCGGATCGGCAAGCCGCTCGTAATCCGCCATCCCCAAGATATGGCGCCATGTGTCTGACACCTCGGATTTGCCGCTGCGCAGGTCAATGTCGAAAACGCCAATCTGCGCGCCTTCAAGGGCTAGGTCATAAAGCGCCTTATTGCGCGCCAGTTCATCCTGCACCGCAAGTTCCGAGGTAAGATCGCGCACAATCGCTGTCACGCGCCGCTCGCCGGTGTGGGTGGTCCAACTGTTGCGTTGCAGGTCGAGCTTTAGCTTTTGGCCAAAGCAGGTCTTGCCCGCGGCATTGACTTGTTCATGGTCGTGATCATTGATCTGTTCGGTCACAAGATCGGCAAAGTCCATGCCTTCTAGCGCCTCGCGGCCATAGCCGAAACAGACCAGTGCCGCTTGGTTGGCGAAACGTACGCGATCCTTGCTGTCGAGCAGGAACACAGGCGTCACGGCGTTTTCGATGACCGAGCGGTTTTCCTCTTCATGGGCGTCGATCTGACGTTCGCGCAGGACGGCAAGTTGGCTGAGCGCTGCGCTGCGTTGGCGCAGGCTGCGGAAGGCCACAAAGAATAGGATCGCCAGCAAAATACCAGAGATAAGCAAGATTTCCGGCACGGCGCTATGCGTGGCGCTGTCGAAACCGGCTGTGCTAACTTGGACGACTGTCCAGGGTCGTCCGAACCGTTCGATTGTTTGTGTGACGCTATGGCGTCCGCCCTCCGCATCTTTGTCGGAGCTGTCAAAAATCTGGTTTTCTGGGGCTATGGTCAGCCCATCGAATACCTTGATGTCATATGCCTCTCCCTGCGCGGGGGTCAGCTCGTTCAAAAGGTTCGCACCGACAAAGGGCGCATAGACCCAGCCGGAAAATACCGCTGCTTCCTGCGTGCCCGCATTCGCGGTATAGACCGGGCGGAGCAGAAGGAAACCGGGCTGCCGCGTCTTATCCTGCACCAACAGAATGCGCGGTGTTAGCTGTGGCTCTCCGGTTTCGCGGGCGCGCAGGGCAGCGCGGCGGCGGTCGTCGTTAAAACTGATGTCGAGGCCGACAGCCTCTGCATTCGGCCCTTGGGGATAGATATATTGGATCACCAACTTTTCGGCGTTGCCGGTATCTGGGTGGATGCGGAAGTCCTCGATTCCAAGGGCGGTGACTTCTTCGATGAATGCGGCCTCGGTCCCCTTGGCCACCGAAGCGACGAAACCAATGCCGTTGATGCCGGGCAAGAAGCTGTCGATTTCCAGCGTGTCGACGTAATGCGCAAAATCGCGGGCGGTCACCTCGTCAGAGGCGTTCATGAACGCGGCGACGCCGTTGAGGCTTTGCAGGTAGGTACGCATCCTCGCGTCGAGGCTTTGCAGGCTTTCCTCGGCCATCCGGTCAAAGGCCTGTTCGGCGGCAGCATCGTTGCTGCGGCTGCTGTAAAGGAACACCCCAAAAGTGATGGCAAGACATCCGAGGAACAATATAAATTCGGGTCGCCGCAACAGTTCCAACCTTCGTATTTAGCCACCGCGCGGCGATAAAATTCTCTTCCTTAAAGGGAAAATCTAGCGCTTCGGGGCAGTATATCCAATCTGGTCATATTCACCTGTGGGCCAAAAAAAGCAACAAACGGATGCAATGGGGACGCGAAGCGCAGCAAATGTGGCTTTGTGGCAAAAGGTCGGCAAAGGGGGCGGTGCCCTCATTTACGGCAGGGATTGTGACCTGTCGCCGGGCGCTCTACCAATATCGAGCCGGGAGGCGGCGCAGGCATATTGGGAGGGGATCACCATGCATGATGAGACACAGCTAGACGGCCATTATGATTATATCATCGTCGGTGCAGGCACCGCAGGCTGTGTACTTGCCAACCGTCTCAGTGCTGATCCTACCAATAACGTCCTGCTGCTCGAGGCCGGGGGGGATGACAACTACCACTGGGTGAAGGTGCCGGTGGGGTATCTCTATTGCATCGGCAATCCGCGCACTGATTGGATGATGAAAACCGCCCCTGAGCCGGGGTTGAATGGGCGCTCTCTGACCTATCCGCGCGGCAAGGTGCTGGGCGGCTGTAGCTCCATCAACGGCATGATCTACATGCGCGGGCAGGCGGCGGACTATGACCATTGGCGGCAGCTTGGCAACACCGGGTGGAGCTGGGACGACGTGCTGCCCTATTTCCTCAAGTCCGAGGATCACCACGCGGGTGGCAACGTCATGCACAGCGCTGGCGGCGAGTGGAAGGTCAGCAAACAGCGCCTGCGGTGGGACATTCTGGAGGCCGTGCAGGACGGCGCGCGGGAGTTCGGGATCGAACCGCGTGCCGATTTCAACGATGGCGACAACGAAGGCTCGGGCTTTTTTGAGGTCAACCAACATGGCGGTGTGCGCTGGAACACGGCGCGTGGTTTCTTGCGCCCCGCGATGCAGCGGCCCAACCTGCGGGTGATGACACATGCCCATACCAATGGGCTGATCCTGGAGGGCAAGCGCGTGACCGGCGTGCGCTTTACCCACGAAGGCCGCGCCCTTCGCGCCGTGGCCGAGGGCGAAGTGCTGTTGTCGGCGGGGGCGATTAACTCACCCAAGATCCTCGAACTCTCGGGCATTGGACAAAGCGAGCTCTTGAGTGGCATGGGCATCACTACGTTGCATGAACTGCCCGGCGTGGGGGAGAACCTTCAGGACCATTTGCAGATCCGCACCGTCTATAAGGTGCAGAACACCAAAACGCTCAACACGATGACCCATTCGCTTTGGGGGAAGGGGCGCATGGGGCTGGAATATCTCATGCGGCGCAGCGGCCCATTGGCGATGGCGCCCAGCCAGTTCGGCATGTTCACAAAGTCCGATCCGGCGCTTGAGACGCCCGATCTGGAATACCACGTGCAGCCCCTGTCGACCGACAAGCTGGGCGATCAGTTGCACCCGTTCCCGGCGATTACCGTTTCGGTCTGCAACCTGCGGCCCGAGAGTATCGGCTCTTGCCATCTGACCAGCCGCGACAGTGCGGTTCAGCCCGACATACGCCTGAACTATCTTTCCGCCGAGAGCGACAAGCGCGTCGCGGTCGCGGCCATGAAGCAGGCGCGGCACATTATGACAGCCAAGGCGCTGCACCCCTACACGCCCGAAGAAATCTTGCCCGGCCCGGCCGTGCAGAGCGATGAAGACCTGCTCGACAAAGCGCGCGATATTGCCACGACGATCTTTCACCCCGTTGGCACCTGCAAGATGGGCAGCGATCCAATGGCGGTGGTCGATGCCGATCTGCGGGTGCACGGGTTGCAGGGACTGCGGGTGATTGATGCCTCGATCATGCCCAAGATCGTCTCAGGCAACACGGCTTCGCCGACGGTGATGATCGCCGAAAAGGCCGCTGACGCCATTCTGGCGGGGCGGTAGGGGATGCTGACCACGCGTTTGACCAAACGGCTGGGGATCAGCCATCCGATCATCCAAGCGCCCATGGCTTTTGCGGCGGGCGGGCGGCTGGCGGCTGCGGTCTCAAGCGCGGGGGGCTTGGGTATGATCGGCGGTGCCTATGACGCGGGCGGTTGGATCGCTGAGCAGTTGGATCTGGCGGGCAACCAATCGGTCGGCTGCGGTTTCATCACTTGGAAACTGCGGGAGCATCCGCAGGCGTTGGAGCAGGTTCTCGCCCGCGACCCGGCGGCGGTCTTTCTTTCGTTCGGCGATCCGGCAGAGTTCGTCCCCGCGATCCAAGCGGCCAAAGTGCCGCTGATCTGTCAGGTGCAAACCCTGCGCGATGCCGCCCATGCGATTGATCTGGGGGCAGAAATCATTGTCGCCCAAGGGGCCGAAGCCGGTGGCCACGGCGAAAAACGCGCGACCTTTACGCTGGTGCCCGAAATCGCGGATCACATCGCCCGCCATGCGCCCGACACGTTACTTTGTGTGGCAGGCGGTGTGGGTGACGGGCGCGGGTTGGCTGCGGCGCTGATGCTCGGGGCCGATGGGGTGGTCGTCGGCTCGCGTTTCTGGGCCTCGGAAGAGGCGCTGGTGCATCCCGCGATGCTAAAGGCCGCGATTGAGGCCAGTGGCGATGACACGCTGCGCAGCACGGTGACCGACATCATGCGCGGCTATGACTGGCCCAAACGCTACACGGGCCGCGTGCTGCGCAATGAGTTCACCGACCGCTGGCATGATGACCCCGACGGGCTGCGCGCCGCGCTGGCGCAGGAGTTGCCACGTTGGCAGGCGGCGGTGGCAGAGGGCGATGCCCGCACCGCCAACGCCTTTGTCGGAGAGGTCGCAGGGTTGATCGGCGCGGTCAAACCCGCCGCCGACATCCTGCGCGATATTGTCCAAGGGGCCGAAGTGGCCTTGGATCAGACCTTTACCCGGTGACATGGCCGGGCAAAGCCCGATCAGCCATGATCTTCGACCTCTTCCCGGCCCGGCACATGTTCGCGTGCGGGGGCGGTCTCCCAATTCTCGATCACCTCCATCGCCTCATCCGCGCTTTCGACAAAGCGGAACAGGTCAAGGTCTTCGGCAGAGATCGTTCCGGCATCGGCCAGCGCGTCCCAGTTGATGATCTTTTCCCAGAACTCACGCCCGAACAGGAGGAAGGGCACGCGGTTCATGCGGCCGGTCTGGATCAGCGTCAGCGCCTCAAAGAGCTCGTCCATGGTGCCGAACCCGCCGGGGAAGACGCAGATCGCGCGGGCGCGCATCAGGAAGTGCATCTTGCGGATCGCGAAATAGTGGAAGTTAAAGCAAAGCTCCGGCGTGACATATTCGTTGGGTGCTTGCTCAAACGGCAGAACGATGTTCAGGCCGATGGAGTGGCCGCCCGCATCCAACGCGCCACGGTTGCCTGCCTCCATCACACCCGGCCCGCCGCCGGTGACGATGACGTTTTCCACGCCGCCAGTCTCCATCGATTTTTCGGTCATCAGCCGGGCAAAGGTGCGCGTCTCGTCATAAAAACGCGACAGATCGGCCAACGTTTTGGTGCGGGCGGTGTGTTTCTCGGCTGGTGCAGGAATGCGCGCGCCGCCAAAGAGCACGATGGTCGATTGGATGCCGTGGGCATCGAGCAGCAGTTCGGGCTTGAGCAGTTCCAGTTGCAGGCGCACCGGGCGCAGCTCATCACGGCACATGAAGTCATCGTCGGTAAAGGCCAGACGGTAGGCAGGCGCGCGGGTTTGCGGCGTGTCGGGGGCGTCTTGGGCCTTGGCGCGATCGACATTGGCGCGGCGCAGGGGGTGGCGGTGTTCCTCGGTCATCCTCGGGTCTTTCCTTGGTCTAGGGCTTGGCTCAGGTGGCGCGATGGTCGCTTAGGTCAACATGCATTGTTGATCACAGAATGACCACGCCCCTCATCGCCCGGCAATTGCACCCTCGGCGGTGCGAGGCTATAGCCCTCAAAAGGCCTTTTCACATTCGGAGACTTGCCCCATGTCCAACGCCCAACTTGAAACCGCCATCGAAGCCGCTTGGGATACCCGCGACCAGATCACATCCGCCACCACCGGAGAGACCCGCGACGCCATCGAAGAGACGCTGAACGCGCTCGACAGCGGCCAACTGCGCGTGGCCGAAAAGCAAGACGACGGCAACTGGAAGGTCAATCAGTGGGCCAAAAAGGCCGTGCTGCTGGGCTTCCGCATCAAGGATATGGAACATCAAGAAGGCGGCCCGCAGGGCGCTGGCTGGTGGGACAAGGTCGACAACAAGTTCAAAGGCTGGGGCGATGCCGAGTGGAAAGAGGCCGGTTTCCGCGCCGTGCCGAACTGCGTGGTGCGCCGCTCGGCCTATATCGCGCCCGGCGTGGTGCTGATGCCGTCTTTCGTGAACATCGGCGCCTATGTCGACTCTGGCACCATGGTTGATACATGGGCCACCGTCGGCTCCTGCGCGCAGATCGGCAAAAACGTGCACCTCTCGGGCGGCGTTGGCATTGGCGGCGTGTTGGAGCCGATGCAGGCAGGTCCGACCATCATCGAAGACAACTGCTTTATCGGCGCGCGTTCGGAAGTCGTCGAAGGCTGCATCGTGCGCGAAGGTTCGGTGCTGGGCATGGGCGTGTTCATCGGCCAGTCGACCAAAATCGTCGACCGCGAAACCGGTGAGATCATGTATGGCGAAGTGCCCGCAGGGTCGGTTGTTGTTGCAGGCACCATGCCGTCGAAAAACAACGTGAACCTTTATTGCGCCGTGATCGTAAAACGGGTGGACGCCAAGACCCGCTCCAAGACCTCGATCAACGAGTTGCTGCGCGACTGAGGGAACCAAATGCCCGGTCATGGCGTTGATCCCTGAATTTAAAGGAGATTAACGACATGACTGGTATTGGTTGGTTTGCCGCAATCATCGTAGGTGGCCTTGCAGGCTGGATCGCGGAAAAAATCATGAAGTCGGACATGGGTCTGATCATGAACATCATCCTCGGCATCGTCGGTGCCTTGGTCGCGAACTGGCTTTTGGTTCTGATCGTCGGCAGCACGCTGGGCGGTTGGTTGGGTCAACTCGTCGTCGGTGTGATCGGTGCATGTCTGTTGATCTGGGTCACCCGGATGGTGCGCGGCAAGTCATAACGGCGGGGGCTGCGGCCCCTTTCCAAGTCTAAGCGAAAAGGTTAGGGCTGCCGAAAGCAATCGGCGGCCTTAATCATGTCTGAAACTAAGAAAACCAAAAAACCTTCGCGCCAGCAGGTCTTTACCCTTTTGGTGCAGATCGGGCGCAAAGACGGTGATGGCTTGCCCGAAAATGCAACCGGTGCCGCGCTGATGTGTTTTGCATCTGGCATTGATGAAGCCGAAGCAGTTCGCGAAACCGTGGCGATCCTAAAACAAGCCGATACCAATCCGCTGGACGTGACCGGCTATGGCACGCTGGAAGAGCGCGAGGCCGAAGGTCAGGAGATCGAGGGCGAAGAACGCGAACTCATGCAACGCGCTTTGGAAGAGAATTCGGTCATCGTCGCGCAGATGACGCCATTCTTCGACTGACATTTCAATCGCATTGCGACTTCAAAGCTGATCCTCGCGGGGATTTGCGCTGGCCCCCCTTGGCATCTTGGGTTTTTCCCCACAAAAGTATCGGGAAACGCGAAATACCCTGAAAAGGAGCCGAAATGTCCGGTCTCGATCCTGCTGAACTCACCGCGAAACTGGTGCGCTGCGCCTCTGTGACCCCCATCAACGACGGCGCGCTTGAAGTGCTGGAGGAAGTTTTGGGTGCCGCTGGGTTTGACTGCACGCGGGTTGACCGGGGCGGTGTTTGCAACCTCTTTGCTCGCTGGGGGAAGAAGGACAACCACAAGTCCTTCGGCTTTAACGGGCACACCGATGTGGTGCCAATCGGAGACGAAGCGGATTGGTCCGTGCTGCCCTTTGGTGCCGAAGTGAAAGACGGCATCATGTATGGCCGTGGCACCACTGATATGAAATCGGGCGTGGCGGCCTTTGTTGCGGCGGCGGTGGATTTCGTGGGTGACACACCGCCAGATGGGTCTGTCGTGCTGGCGATCACTGGGGATGAAGAGGGTGACGCCGTCGACGGAACAACGGCATTGCTGGACTACATGGCCGAAAACGGGGAGCGCATGGATGTCTGTCTGGTGGGCGAGCCGACCTGCCCAGAGACGATGGGCGACATGATCAAGATCGGGCGACGGGGCTCGATGAATGCGCATTTCAAGGTGACGGGTAAACAGGGCCACGCGGCCTATCCGCACCGGGCCAACAACCCGCTGCCTGCGATGATGCGGCTGATGGACCGTTTGGCGAGCCATGAGTTGGATCAGGGCAGCGATCATTTTGATCCTTCCACGCTGGCGGTTGTGACGGTCGACACTGGCAACAAAGCCACCAATGTAATCCCGGCCCAATGTCGCGGTGCGGTGAATATTCGGTTCAACGACCACCATTCCGGCGACGGCCTAAGTGATTGGCTGCGCAGCGAGGCGGATAAAATCGCAGCCGAGTTTGGCGTGCAGGTGGATGTGCAAATTAAGATTTCGGGCGAAAGCTTTATCACGCCGCCGGGCGCGCTATCTGATCTGATCTCAGGCGCGGTCGAGGCTGAGACGGGCGTAAAACCAGAGCTTTCGACCACCGGTGGCACCTCGGATGCGCGTTTCGTCAAGGCGCATTGCCCGGTGGTGGAGTTCGGTCTGGTCGGTCAATCCATGCACCAAGTCGATGAACATGTGCGGGTCGAGCATATCCACCAGCTTAAATCCATCTACGCGCGCGTGCTGCGGAATTATTTCACGTGAAACCAACGCTCATCGTTATGGTGAAAGAACCGCATCCCGGTCGGGTGAAAACCCGGCTGGGCCGCGACATCGGGATGGTCGGTGCTGCGTGGTGGTTTCGTCATCAAACCCGCCGCTTGTTGCGCCGGATCGCAGATCCGCGGTGGCAAGTGGTGCTGGCTGTCGCGCCGGATGTCGAAGGGCTGCAAAGCCGTGTGTGGCCCGCGCATCTACCACGATGGCCGCAGGGCAGGGGCAACCTTGGTGATCGTATGGCGCGGATGCTGCGCGCGGCACCGGGGCCGGCTTGCGTGATCGGGGCGGATATTCCGGGGGTTAACCGCAAGGAACTTGCGCGGGCCTTCGCGGCGCTTGGCGGCCATGATGCTGTGTTTGGTCCCGCACCTGACGGCGGCTACTGGCTCGTTGGCCTGAAACACCCACGCCGCGCACCGCCCAGCCTGTTCGACGGCGTGCGCTGGTCCGGCCCGCATGCGCTGGCCGACAGCCGCGCGAGCCTGCCGGGATACCGCATCGCCGAAGTCTCCTCCCTTGCTGACGTGGACGAAATTCACGATTTGCCATGACGACAGGGGGGCTGCGTGCTACCTGCTGAGATATGAGCAAGATACCCAGCAAATCCGAGATCCTTGACTGGATCGAACAGAACCCCACGCTGACCGCGAAGCGCGACATCGCCAAAGCCTTTGGCATCAAAGGTGCCGCGCGGATCGATCTGAAGCGCGTGCTGAAAGAGCTGGAGGCCGAAGGCCATCTGGAGAAGCGCAAGCGCAGCTATCAAGACCCGGATCGCTTGCCGCCGGTCTCTGTGCTGTTGGTCACCGGGCCGGACAAGGATGGCGATCTGTTTGCCAAGCCGATGGAATGGCATGGCGAGGGGACAGAGCCTGTTGTGCTGCTGATCCCGCGCGAGAGTGACCCCGCCCTTGGCGAAGGCGACCGGATTCTGGCTCGGTTAACGTTGGTGAAAGGCGAAGACCACCATTATGAAGCGCGGCTGATCCGCCGCATTGGCAGCAACCCGAAAAAGGTGCTGGGCATCTTCCGCAAGGCTGCCGAAGGCGGGCGGATCGTGCCGATCGACAAGGGGGCAGACCGTGAATGGCGTGTCGGGGCGGATCACACCCACGGGGCCAAGGATGGCGAATTGGTCGAGGCGGAGCAGGCCGGACCAAAGGGGCGCATGGGCTCCCCCCGTGCCCGCATCGTCGAACGGTTGGGCGACCCGTCAGAGCCGCGTGCGGTGTCGCTTATCGCGATTCAGCAGCACGGTATTCCGGACGATTTCCCCGATGATGTGGTGGCACAAGCTGACGCCGCCAAGCCGCAGGGCCTCAAGGGCCGTGAAGATCTGCGTGATCTGCCGCTGGTCACCATCGACCCGTCGGATGCGCGTGACCACGATGACGCCTGCTATGCCCATGCGGATGAGGACCCCAAGAACGAGGGCGGCCATGTCGTCTGGGTCGCCATTGCGGATGTCGCTGCCTATGTCACCCCCGGCTCTGCGCTGGATAACGAAGCGCGCAAACGCGGGAACTCCACTTATTTTCCTGACCGCGTGGTGCCGATGCTGCCCGACCGCCTTTCGGGGGATCTGTGCTCATTGCACGAGGGTGTGCCGCGGGCCTGTATCGCCGTGCGTATGGTGCTGGACGCCAAGGGCAACAAGATCGGCCATACGTTCCATCGCGGGCTGATGCGCTCGCCCGCGTCATTGCATTACGAAGAGGTGCAGGACGCCATCGACGGCAACCCGAATGACCGAACCGGACCTCTGTTGGAGCCGGTGCTGAAGCCGCTCTACGCCGCCTACGGGGCGCTGAAACTGGCGCGGGCGGAGCGTCAGCCACTGGAATTGGACCTCCCCGAACGCCGCATCGAATTGGGCGACGATGGCAAGGTGAAATCGGTCAACTTTCGCGAACGGCTCGATGCGCATAAGCTGATCGAAGAGTTCATGGTGCTGGCCAATGTCGCCGCTGCCGAGACGCTGCTGAAAAAGAAAACGCCGCTGCTGTTCCGCATCCACGAGGAGCCCTCACCGGAGAAACTGGAATCCTTGCGCGAGACGGCGCAGGCGGCCGGGCTGACGCTGGCCAAGGGGCAGGTGCTGATGACATCGCATCTGAACCGGCTGTTAGATCAGGCGGCGGGCACCGACGACGCCGAATTAATCAACATCAGTACCCTACGCTCGCTGACGCAGGCCTATTACGGCCCTGCGCACATCGGGCACTTCGGTCTCGCTCTGCGGTCTTACGCGCATTTCACCTCCCCGATCCGGCGCTATGCCGACCTGATTGTGCACCGTGCGCTGATCACGGCGCATGGCTGGGGCAAGGACGGTCTGACCCCGGAAGAGATCGAAGGGCTGGAACAGACCGGCGCGCATATCTCGGACACCGAGCGGCGCTCGATGGTAGCAGAGCGGGACACGACCGACCGCTACCTCGCCGCCTTCTTGTCGGAGCGTGTGGGCAATGAGTTCACCGGGCGCATCAGCGGCATCGCGCGGTTTGGCGCGTTCGTGAAGCTGGACGAAACCGGCGCGGATGGGCTGGTGCCGATGCGCTCTTTGGGGCGCGAGTATTTCCACCACGACGCCGAGGCGCAGACGCTGATGGGCTCCGATACCGGCATGATCATCGGCATCGGCCAGCGTGTGACCGTGCGCTTGGCCGAGGCGGTCCCGGTGACCGGGGGCATCGCGCTGGAACTACTTGAGATCGAAGATCAGAAGGTAAAACAGGGCGGCGCTGGTCGGCGCAGCCCGGCGGGGCGCAACCCGCGCGGCAAGGCCGTGAAAGCCAAGCGCAAGAAGGACAAGATCAAGCGAAAAGTGACCCGCACCCGCCGCTAAAACGACGAACAGGCGGAGCTTCGCGGATGGTTGTGCCCCTCCCTTCCCACCGAGGCGGGGCACGCATAGGATTTACCGCAACTTTATCAGGCGAGGCGTTTATGATCCGGCACTATGCGATGATTTCAAGCATTATGGCGACCGCGGGTATGGCGGTTCCGGCCTTCGGGTCCGGCCCGTCTGAATCCGCGCGCCCCGCGCCGCGTGCGTCTGAAGTTGTGCTCGTCTCCTCTACCCCGGCGGGTCAGGATGCACCTGTTGAAACCATGGGTGACGATGCGGGGCTTCGCGCTTGGGTAAAAGAATTCCGCCCCCGCGCCCTGCAAGAGGGCATTGATCCAGATGTCTTTGACCGCGCACTTGATACGGTAAGCTATGACCCTGAGGTGATCCGCCGCGACCGCAACCAGTCGGAATTTACCAAGACGATCTGGGATTACCTCGACACCGCGACCTCGGATCTGCGGGTGCAGAACGGGCAGAAGGCGCTGGCACAGTGGCAGCGTACGCTGGAAGATATCGAAGCGAAATACGGCGTGGAGAAAGAGATTGTCACCGCGATTTGGGGGCTGGAAAGCGCCTATGGCAGCTTTCGGGGCGGAGATAACGTGATGAATTCGCTTTCGACGCTGGCCTATGACGCACGGCGGGCGGCGTTTTTTGAGGCGGAACTCCTTAACGCGCTGCGCATTCTTCAGGCTGGCGATACCGATGCCGAACAGATGCGCGGTTCTTGGGCGGGTGCAATGGGGCATACGCAGTTCATGCCTTCGTCATTCTTGTCTTATGCCGTTGA
This sequence comes from Sulfitobacter sp. DSM 110093, assembly GCF_022788715.1. Taxonomy (NCBI): domain Bacteria; kingdom Pseudomonadati; phylum Pseudomonadota; class Alphaproteobacteria; order Rhodobacterales; family Roseobacteraceae; genus Sulfitobacter; species Sulfitobacter sp. DSM 110093. The sequence goes on along the minus strand of NZ_CP085167.1, from coordinate 3,368,767 downwards.
TTGGAACGGCGACGGGCGACGCAATATCTGGGGCGATGATCCCTCTGATGCACTGGCCTCAACGGCGGCATACCTTGAGCATTTCGGCTGGACCAAAGGGCAGCCTTGGGGTGTCGAAGTCTCTTTGCCCGAAGGGTTTGACTACTTGCTGGCCGATCGTGAGGTCACCAAAACCCCGGCGGAATGGGCGGCCCTTGGTGTGACCGCGCGGGACGGCGCTGCGGTGGCAGATCATGGTCCGGCGTCGGTGCTGCTGCCCGCCGGGGCGCAGGGCGCGGCCTTTATGATTTTCCCGAACTTCGAAGTGATCGAGCGTTACAACACCGCTGATGCCTATGTCATCGGCGTGGGCCATCTGGCGGATAGGATCGGTGGCGCGGAAGAGTTTCAGCAAGACTGGCCGCGTGAAGACCGCGCGCTGAGCTTTGACGAGCGGATCGAATTGCAGACCTTGCTGACCAAAGCCGGGTTTGACACGCAAAAGATCGATGCAAAAATCGGCCCGCTGACCGTCAATGCCGTGCGCAGCTTCCAACAAGCTGAGGGGATTGCGCCAGATGGCTATGCCTCTCCCCGGCTGCTGGAACGCCTGCGCAAAGAGTAATGTGCCGCCCCACGTGGGGGCAGCCCGGTTGCTTAGGACGCTGCTTTCAACAGGTCTTTGTCTTTCAGGTCCGCATAAGTCGCATCCAGCGCCTTGGTGGCCCGTTCGGCGAAAATCTTGATCTCATCGGGCGTGATGATCAGCGGCGGAGAGATGATCATCCGGTCGCCCACATGGCGCATCACCAGATTATTGGCAAAGCAATGCTCCCGGCAGGTATACCCCGCCACGCCACCATCGGCGGCAAATTTTGCACGGCTTTCTTTATGCGGTGTCAGGGGCAAGGAAGCCATAAGGCCAGAGACGTTAGCCCCGCCGACCAAGGGGTGTTCACCTAGTTTTTCCAGCGCTTCTTTTAACGCGGGGGCGGCGACGTCGCGCACATGGTCGATGATGTTCTCTTCTTGCATGATACGCAGGTTTTCCAGCGCCACGGCGGCGCAGACCGGGTGGCCGGAATATGTGTAGCCGTGGTTGAATTCGCAGGCGTTGATGACCTCAGCCACTTCGTCGCAAACGATTGAGCCGCCAATCGGTGCATAGCCGGAGCTGAGCCCCTTGGCGATGGTCATGATATGCGGCTTGATCCCCATCGTCTGCGAGCCGAACCAGTTGCCTGTCCGGCCAAAGCCGCAGATCACTTCGTCGGCGATCAGCAGAATGTCGTGCTTTTCGCAGATGCGCTGGATTTCAGGCCAGTAAGTGCTGGGCGGGATGACAACGCCACCCGCGCCCTGCACGGGCTCACCAATGAACGCAGCGACCTTATCCGCGCCCAGTTCAAGGATTTTCTCCTCCAACTCACGTGCGCGGGCGAGGCCGAACTCCTCGGGGGATTGATCGCCCCCTTCGGCGTACCAATCGGGTTGGCCGATATGGTGGATGCCGGGGATCGGCAGACCACCTTGTTCGTGCATCGGCGTCATGCCCCCAAGGCTGGCCGATCCAACAGAGGAACCGTGATAGGCGTTCTTGCGGCTGATGATATGGCTCTTTTCGGGTTTGCCCTTTTGCGCCCAATAGGTGCGGACCATGCGCAGGTTGGTGTCGTTCGCCTCTGATCCGGACCCGGCGAAAAAGACGTGGTTCAGATCACCGGGGGCGAGGTCGGTCAGTTCCTTGGCCAAGGCGATGGCGGGCACATGGGTCGTCTGAAAGAAGGTGTTGTAATAGGGCAGTTCGTTCATCTGTCGCGCGGCCACTTGGCCCATCTCTTCGCGGCCATAGCCAAGGTTCACGCACCAAAGCCCCGCCATCGCGTCGAGGATTTCGTTGCCTTCGCTGTCGGTCAGATAGATGCCCTTGGCCCGTGTGATGATGCGCGCGCCCTTTTTGCCCAAGTCGTCATTGGTGGTGAAAGGGTGCATGTGATGTGCCGCATCAAGGGCCTGAAGGTCTGCGGTGGGGAGGTGATTCGTGATTGGCGGCATGGGGACGCACCTTCTATCTGCGTGAAAATTAAGCTTCGTCGGAGAATATGATCAAATTATAACATGTCAATCGAATCAACGCGGAACGGGCAATCCATCAAGAGCCGCGCGGATTTGGGTCATTCCTTGGGCAACATCGCCTGCCATGACCTCCCCGGCGAGAATGACATTGCCTGCAGAAAAGGCAGCCATAAGCTCTGCATGTTTATCGGGCAGATTGCTGGTGCCATAGCGCCCACAAACCACCCGCAGCGAAGGGCCGAACCGGAGCCAAAGCCGATCTACCGTGGCGGCCATGATCGGCGCTTCGGCAAGGTCATAGATCATTGCGTGGAAGTTGTAGTTCTGCATTAAGTAGCCACCAACATCGCCCCGGTCGATGGCAAGGTTCAGCGCGGTGTCGCACTCTTTCAGGGCGTCCATACGCCCTTTTGTCATGCGTTCCGCGGCCCGCCGAGTCAGCTCCGGCTCTAGCGTTTCACGCATGAAACCCAGTTCTTCAAGGCCCGCATGGGTAAGTTCTGGCACGGTAACCCGGCGGTTGCCCAAATGGGTTAACGCGCCTTCGGAAATCAAGCGACGGATGGCTTCGCGAACGGGGGTCATGCCCGCGTCAAGCGCGGTTGTCAGGCCTTGGATCGTCACCCCCTGACCGGGGGCCAAATCGCCGAAAAGAATCATCTTGCGCAGACGTTCATATACATGCTGATGGATGGGAGTCTTGGCCGCCGCGTCGGCGGCGGGAAGCAGTCTCGGATCGGTTTTTTCTGAACCCATGGGAGCGGTCTTTCCATCTTGTTTCGCCGTAGCTTGCAGCATTTCCTTCTGCATGAAAGCATAAACCATCTTGCCCGAAGAGGCAAAACTTGATCAAATTGACGAAAGGTGGGGATCAACCCGACCTGTCTAACGGGAGTATGAAATGAAACATGTGCTACTAAGCAGCGCCGCCGTTGCCACCTTGATGGCAGGTGCCGCTTCTGCCGAAACGGTCCGGGTCTATAACTGGTCCGACTATATCGATGAATCCCTGCTGGAGAAATTTGAAGAAGAAACCGGCATCGAGCTGGTTTATGATGTGTTCGACAGCAACGAAATGCTGGAAACCAAAATGCTGTCCGGTGGGTCGGGCTATGACGTGGTTGTGCCTACGGGCACCTTCCTGCAGCGCCAGATCACTGCTGGGGCATTCCAGCCGCTGGAAGCCTCCAAACTGCCCAACCTTGAAAATATGTGGGACGTAGTCTCCTCGCGGACCGAACAATATGATCCCGATAACGCCCATTCGATCAATTACATGTGGGGCACTACTGGCATCGGTGTGAATGTCGGCAAGGTAAAAGAGGTCTTGGGTGAAGACGCCCCGATCGACTCTTGGGATCTGGTTTTTGATGCCGCCAATATGGAAAAGCTCGCTGACTGTGGCGTGCACTTCCTCGACGCGCCTGCCGAGATGATTCCCGCAGCGCTGAACTACATCGGCGAAGACCCCAACAGCCATGACCCCGACGTCATCGCGAAGGCCGAAGACGTCTTCATGCCGATCCGCCCCTATATCCAGAAGTTCCACTCCTCGGAATATATCAATGCTTTAGCGAACGGTGACGTTTGCGTCGCAGTCGGCTGGTCCGGCGATATTCTGCAGGCCCGTGACCGCGCGGCCGAAGCTGAAAATGGCGTTGAAGTGGCCTATAATGCTCCCTCCGAAGGGGCGCAGATGTGGTTTGACCAAATGGCCATCCCAGCCGATGCGCCAAACCCCGAGGGCGCGCATAAGTTTCTTAACTTTATCATGGACGCCGAAAATATGGCGGCTGCGTCGAACTATGTCTACTACGCGAACGGCAATAAAGCCTCGCAAGAACATCTGGTCGAAGATGTGATCGGCGACCCCGCGATCTACCCTTCTGAGGCGGCGTTGGACAACCTGTTCACAACCACACCTTACCCGCCAAAAGTTCAGCGCGTGGTGACCCGGCTCTGGACCAAGATCAAGTCCGGTACCTGATCTGAAACAAGGGGTGCGGCCAGTTTGGTCGCGCCCCTTTTTCTTACCCCTGCGACCCGATCAAAGGATGTCTCAACCGTGAGCCCAACCGTCTTCGCCCCCTGGAACAACCCCGACGAAAAGCCGCTCATTCGCTTTAAGAATGTGACTAAGAAATTCGGTGAATTCGTCGCCATTGATGATCTGTCTTTGGACATCTACGCACAGGAATTCTTTGCCCTGCTTGGGCCTTCTGGCTGTGGCAAAACCACGATGATGAGGATGCTGGCGGGGTTTGAAAACCCGACATCGGGGCGGATCGAATTGGCAGGGCAAGACATCGCGCCGGTGCCGCCGAACAAGCGGGCGGTGAACATGATGTTCCAGTCCTACGCGCTGTTCCCGCATCTAAGCATTTGGGACAATATCGCCTTTGGCCTGCGCCGCGATAAGATGAGCAAAGACGCAATCGAGGCCCGTGTGGCCGAGATGCTCAAGCTTACCCGCCTTGAGAAATTCGCTCGCCGCAAGCCGCATCAGATTTCCGGTGGCCAACGGCAGCGCGTGGCGCTTGCCCGGTCGCTTGCGAAAGCACCGAAGCTTTTGTTGCTGGATGAACCCTTGGGCGCGCTCGATAAAAAGCTGCGGCAAGACACCCAGTTCGAACTGATGGACATTCAAGAATCCACCGGCACCACCTTTGTCATCGTGACCCATGACCAAGAAGAGGCGATGACCGTCGCCTCCCGCGTGGCGGTGATGGACGAGGGGCGCGTCATTCAGGTGGCCACCCCGGCCGAGATCTACGAGGCACCGAATTCTGTCTATGTGGCCGACTTCATCGGCGACGTGAACATCATCGAAGCCAGCACTAAGGCCATTGGCCAAGACCAATACCATCTAAATTGGATCGAAGGGCAGCCGCCGCTGACCGCGACCTCTGCCGTGCCGTTCAGTGAGGGCCAGCAGGCCCATCTGGCGATCCGCCCGGAGAAGATCCGCATCTCGACCGAACGGCCCGAGGATGCGCCCAATGCGCTACAGGGCAAAGTGCTCGACATCGCGTATCTGGGAAACCTCAGCACCTATCACGTCGAACTGCCGGGGGGGCAAGTGATCAAGGCGCAAACCGCCAACACCCGACGCATCGCCCGACGTGACATCACGTGGGAAGACCCGGTTTGGATTTCATGGAGCGCCACCGCAGGCGTTTTGTTGGCGCAATGAACATACGTCGTTTTGCCCTGATTGCGGTTCCGTACCTCTGGCTGCTGGCGCTGTTTCTGGTGCCTTTCCTGATCGTTTTCAAAATCTCGCTGTCCGACACTGCACTGGCGATCCCGCCCTATACGCCGACCATCAAAGACGGCATCAGCGCGCTGATCTCGCAGCTGGATTTCGAGAATTTTGCCTTCCTCGCTTCTGATGATCTCTATTGGAAAGCTTACCTCAGTTCGCTGCGCATCGCGTTGATCTCCACCGCCTTCACGCTGCTGGTCGGCTATCCTATCGCCTACGGCATGGCCCGCGCCCCCGAAGAGTGGCGCGCCACTTTGATGATGTTGGTGATTTTGCCCTTCTGGACCTCCTTCTTGATCCGCGTCTATGCGTGGATGGGCATTTTGAGCAACGAAGGGCTGCTGAATCAACTCTTGATGGGGTTGGGTCTAACGGCAGAGCCTTTACAGATCCTTAATACCAATACGGCAGTCTATATCGGCATCGTTTATACCTATCTGCCGTTCATGATCTTGCCGATCTATGCCGCGTTGGACCGTTTGGATGAATCGCTGAATGAGGCGGCTGAGGATTTGGGTTGTTCGCGGCTGCAAGCCTTCTGGCTTGTAACGATCCCGTTGTCGCGTAACGGCATCGTGGCGGGCAGTTTTCTGGTCTTCATCCCCGCTTTGGGTGAATTCGTGATCCCCTCGCTCTTGGGCGGTTCGGGCACGCTGATGATCGGCAAAGTGCTTTGGGAAGAGTTCTTTAACAACCGTGATTGGCCGGTGGCGAGCGCCGTTGCCGTGATCTTGCTGCTGATCCTGATCATCCCGATCATCCTGTTCCAGCGCAACCAGCAGAAACAGGCGGAGGCCGAACAATGAAGCGGATGACATGGTTCAACGTGACCTCGCTGACGCTGGGGTTTGCCTTTCTTTACCTGCCGATGATCATTCTGGTGATCTACAGCTTTAACGCCTCGAAACTGGTGACGGTCTGGGCCGGTTTTTCGACGCGCTGGTATAGCGAGTTGCTGCAAAACAAAGCCTTCTTGAACGCCGCTTGGGTCACGATCAAGGTCGCGGTGATTTCGTCGTCGATCGCCACGGTGCTCGGCACGATGGCTGCTTATGTGCTGGTGCGCGGTGGGCGGTTCATGGGGCGGACGCTGTTTTCGGGGATGATCTACGCGCCACTGGTCATGCCCGAAGTCATCACCGGCCTGTCTCTGCTTTTGCTGTTCATCGGCATTGGGTTGGACCGGGGCGTGCTGACCATCGTGCTGGCGCATACGACCTTTTCGATGTGCTACGTTTCGGTCGTCGTGTCTTCGCGGCTGGTGTCTTTCGATCGCTCGTTGGAGGAGGCCGCGCTTGATCTGGGTTCGTCCCCTTGGGAGGCGTTTCGTCTGGTCACCCTGCCGATCATCGCGCCTGCGGTGATCTCGGGCTGGCTCTTGGCCTTCACGCTCAGCCTTGATGATCTGGTGATCGCCTCCTTCACTGCCGGCCCTTCGGCGACGACGCTGCCGATCAAGATCTTCAGCGCGGTGCGTTTGGGCGTTTCGCCTGAGATCAACGCGCTGTCGACGATCATGATCGCCATCGTCACTGTCGGTGTCATCACCGCGTCGCTGGTCAGCAAACGCTCAAGCCTGCGCGCACAGGAGGAGGCCCGTGCGGCGGAACGGCCCGCCACATGAAACGCATCTACCCGGCCTTCGCCTATTCCGCAGCACCCCGCGCGGGCTGCTGGTGGGATGAAACTTGCGCCGCGCCGGATCGTCCGGCGCAACACGGCGACGGGCAGGCCGACGTGGTGATCATCGGCGGTGGTTTTACCGGCCTCAACGCGGCGCTGCATCTGGTGCAAGCCGGGGTAGGGGCCACGGTGCTGGAGGCCGAGCGCGTTGGCTTTGGCGCATCCGGTCGCAACGGGGGCTTTTGTTGTCTCGGCGGCGGGATGCTCGACGATGCGGCGCTTGACCGCAAATTCGGGCGGGAGGAGCGGCTTGCGTGGCGGCAGGCCGAGAAGGCCGCGATAGGGCAGGTAGAGGATTTCATCACCACCCGTGACGTCGACGTAGACCGGCATTCGCAGGGCGAAACCCAACTGGCCCACCGCCCGCGTGATTTTGAAGAGATGCGCGGCAAGCTGGACTATTACGCAGAGAACTACGGCGTCAGTGCGCGGCTGACTGAAAAGGCCGACTTGGCCGCAGAGGGGCTCAACGCGGGGTTCGAAGGCGCGATCACCGTGCCGATTGGATTTGGCCTCAACCCCCGCAAATATGTGACCGCCCTAGCGCAGACCGCTGAAGAGGCGGGGGCGACGATCTATCACAACAGCCCGGCCCTCAACGTGACCCGGCGCGATGGCGCATTTGATGTCACCACCCCCAAGGGGCGCATCCGCGCCGAGCGGGTGATTATCGCCACCAACGGCTATTCCTCCGAAGACCTGCCGCCGTGGCTTGCCGCGCGTTACATGCCAACGCAGTCCAGCGTGATCGTGACCCGCCCAATGACCGAGGCAGAGTTGTCTGCCCAAGGCTGGACGAGCCGACAGGCCAGCTATGACAGCCGCCACCTGCTGCATTACTTCCGCCTGATGCCTGACAATCGCATGTTGTTCGGTGTGCGCGGCGGTCTGATGTCCAATCCAAACTCAGAAAGGCGCGCCCTGCGCCGGGCACGCGCGGATTTCGAGGCGATGTTCCCCGCGTGGCGCGATGTAGAGACCCCGCACGGCTGGTCCGGCATGGTCTGTATCGCCCGCAACCGGATGCCATTTGTGGGAGAAGTACCGGATCAGCCGGGCATGTTCGCGGGCCTGTGCTACCACGGCAATGGCGTGGCGATGGCCAGCTATTCCGGCGCGCTTTTGGCTGATCTGGTACGTGGAAAGACACCCGAGCGGCTCTATCCTGCCCCCATGCGCGCCCCGCTTGCGCGGTTTGAGTTGGGGCGCTTTCGCCGGGCGGTCATGCCTTTTGCCTATGCGGGGTTCGCGCTGTCGGACCGTTGACAGCGTTTAGCCCTGCTCCCGCGCGGCACGTTCCTTCGCCAGCATGATTTGCCGCTGCCGTTCGCGAAACCGCTCTTTGTCGGCATCAGAAGTCTCGTCCACACACTGATGGCAGGATACACCAGCCTCATAAGCGGCATGTCTCGTGTCTTCAGGCAGGATCGGACGGCGGCAGCCGTGGCAGAGCATATGCGGCCCTTCGCGCAACCCGTGGCCGACGCTGACGCGGTTGTCGAAGACAAAACAATCTCCTTCCCACGTGCTTTCCTGTTCAGGCACCTCTTCGAGGTATTTTAGGATCCCGCCTTTGAGGTGAAAGACATCCTCAACGCCCTGACCAATCAGGTAATTGGTCGATTTCTCGCAACGGATGCCGCCGGTGCAGAACATCGCGATCTTCTTGTTATGGAAGCGGTCTTTGTTGGCCTCCCACCACTCGGGGAATTCGCCGAAACTTTCGGTCTGCGGGTCGACCGCGCCTTCAAAGGTGCCGATGGCCACTTCGTAATTGTTGCGCGTGTCGATCACCGCCACATCGGGGGAGCGGATCAACTCGTTCCACTCTTTGGGGTCGACGTAATGCCCCACCTTGGCGCGTGGATCGACATCGGGCTGGCCCATGGTGACGATCTCGCGTTTGATCCGCACCTTCATCTTGCCAAAGGGCGGCTTGTCGCTGGTGGCTTCTTTCCACTCCAGATCCGCGCAGCCGGGCAGGGCGCGCAGATGGGCGATCACCGCGTCGATCCCGGCGCGCGGCCCGGCGATGGTGCCGTTCACCCCTTCAGGGGCCAAAAGCAGCGTGCCCATGACCGATTGCGCCTCGCAAAGCGTCAGCAGCGCAGGCTTCAGCGCTGCGGGATCCTCAAAACGGGTGAAGTGATATAGAGCGGCAATGGTATACATGAGCGTCAAATAAGCGCTTCGTGCGCAAAGCTCAATCCGGGGCGTGCCATTGACCTACCCCATCCGCAGCCCTACCCCTTTCGTTAAGGAGAATGCCCATGACCCATGCCCTGATCGTGATCGATGTCCAAAATGATTTCTGCCCCGGCGGCGCGCTGGAAGTGCCGCAAGGCGATGAAATTCTGCGCAGCGTCAATGCGCTGATGCCTGAGTTCGACGCCGTGGTCCTAACGCAGGATTGGCACCCGGCGGGGCATTCGTCATTCGCCTCTTCGCATGACGGCAATGCGCCTTACGAGATCGTCACCATGCCCTATGGCCCGCAGGTGCTCTGGCCCGATCACTGCATCCAAGGCAGCATCGGCGCGCAGTTTCATCCCGAACTACAAACCGATCGGGCCGATCTGATTATCCGCAAAGGCTATAACCCCGACATCGACAGCTATTCTGCTTTCTTCGAGAATGATCACCGCACGCCTACTGGCCTCGAAGGCTACCTACGCACCCGCGGGATTGAACGGCTGACCATGGTCGGGCTGGCACTGGACTTCTGCGTGAACTTCTCGGCTGTGGATGCGGCAAAGCTGGGGTTCAAGGTGGATGTCCGCGAAGACCTGTGCCGTGCGATTGATCTGGACGGATCGCTTGCCAAAGCCCGCGAAGGGATGCGCGCCGCCGGGGTCACACTGGCCTGATCCGCCGCTTTCCGCTTGCTCATCTGCCCGCCCCCTTGGCATGAAGGGGCACGCAATAAGGAACCTCCCATGGTCGATATCGCCACCCGCGTCTATAACCACAAGTGGAAGATCGACCCCATCGTGCGGTCGCTGATCGACACGGATTTCTATAAGCTGCTGATGTGCCAATCGGTGTTTCGTAACAAGCCGGACACGCAGGTCACCTTTAGCCTGATCAACCGCTCTACCCACATCCCGCTGGCCAATCTGATCGACGAAGGCGAACTGCGCGAGCAGTTGGATCACATCCGCTCGCTCAGCCTCAGCCGGGGGGAGAGCACATGGCTGCGCGGCAATACCTTCTACGGCAAGCGCCAGATGTTCCGCCCGGATTTCATGGAATGGTTCGAAGGCATGCGCCTGCCGCCCTACCATCTGGAGCGCAAAGGCGATCAATATGAGCTGACCTTTGAGGGTAAATGGCATGAGGTCATGCTGTGGGAGATCCCCGCGCTGGCGGTGCTGATGGAACTGCGCAGCCGCGCGGCGCTGGACCCGATGGGCAAGTTCGAGCTTCAGGTGCTTTATGCCCGCGCGATGACCCGCGTCTGGGAGAAAATCGAGGCGCTGCGCGAGGTAGATAACCTGTCGATCGCGGACTTTGGCACCCGGCGGCGGCATTCGTACCTGTGGCAGGATTGGTGCGTGCAGGCGATGCATGAGGGGCTGGGAAATGCGTTCACCGGCACCTCTAACTGCCGCATTGCCATGATGCGTGAGCTAGAGGCGATCGGTACGAACGCGCATGAGTTGCCGATGGTCTATGCTGCTTTGGCCGATGATGACGCCGAGCTTGCCCGCGCGCCTTACGACGTGCTGTCGGATTGGCACGATGAACACGAAGGCAATCTGCGGATCATCCTACCCGACACTTACGGCACCAAGGGTTTCCTTGATCACGCGCCGGATTGGCTGGCAGGCTGGACCGGCATCCGCGTCGACAGCGGTGATCCGGCCACGGCGGCGCAGACGGCCATCGACTGGTGGCGCGCGCGGGGGGAGGATCCGACGAGCAAGCGTGTGATCTTTAGCGATGGGCTCGATGTCGACAAGATCAAGGAGTTGCACGCGCAGTTTGCGGGCAAGGCCAAGGTCTCCTTTGGCTGGGGCACGTTGTTGACCAATGACTTCCGCGGGCTGGTGCCGAATGACGCGCTGGCGCCGTTTAGCCTTGTCTGTAAAGCGGTCAGCGCCAACGGGCGGCCCACGGTCAAACTCTCGGACAACCCGAACAAGGCGATGGGCCCGGCGGATGAAATCGCGCGCTACAAACGGGTTTTCGGGGTAGGAGAGCAGGCCGCGCAGCAGGTGATCGTCTAAGGGTCAGCCGCCCGTCATGTCGGTCATCGGGAATTCCGCTGTGGCGATCAATCCGTCGGGCTGCCAATCGTATTGCAAGGTGCCGCCCACCGCGCGGGTCAGTGATTGGATGATCCGCGACCCGCTGTCGCGGTCGGATTTCGTCACCTCCGGCCCGCCGATTTCTTGCCAGACGAAACGCAGACGAGCGGGCGCTTGAAGAAGCGCGATGTCCAGCGACACCCGCCCCGTCTCGGTGCTGAGCGCGCCATGTTTCACCGCGTTTGTCGCCAGCTCATGCAGGGCCAGCGTCAGGGGCGAGACGAGGCGGTGCGAAATCAGCGGGTTCGCCCCCGAGAGGTTGATCTGGTCTTCGGTGGCCGAGGTATAGGCCCGAATGATCGGCCCCATCAACGTCTCGAAATCCACCTCATGCTGGTCGCTGCGGCCAATCGTGTCGAAATGCGCCGCGCCCAAAGCCGAAAGGCGATCGATCACCTTTTTGGCAAAGGCTGCTGGGGTCGGCTCTTCACGGGCGGTCAAACGGACCATGGCGGTCATGACATTCACGATATTGCGCAGGCGGTGCAGCAACTCGTCATCGGCCAGTTTGCGGTGCTCGCTTTCTAATCGGCGGCGTTCGGAGACATCGAGTTGTGAGCCGAAGAAATAGATCAGGTTGCCGTCTTCATCAGTGATCGGACCCAGTTGCAGGGCGTTCAAAAAGCGGCTGCCGTCCTTGCGGTAGTTCACAATCTCGACCGTATCGACCCGGCGGCCCAACAGGATGTTGCGCACCGCGTCGATACTTTCGCGCGTGGTATCCGGCCCTTGCAGAAAGCGGCAGTTCTGCCCGACGATCTCCTCCAAGCCATAGCCGGTCAGATCGGTGAAAGCCTCATTGACATAGACGATCGGATTGTCCGGCAGGGTCGGGTCGGTGATGCATAGCGGCAAGCGGGCGTAGCGCACGACCTTGCCTAAAACGTCATCGGTCAGGGTCTGCCGAGCGGCCAAAACCGTCTTTTCGTTCATGAATTGCCGCCCTTCGCTCGAAACTGGCTGACAATGTGCCCCGTGCGTGGCTTTTGGGTCAACCCGCATACTAGGGTCTGGACCATATTTGTCTACTAGATGCTGTATGCGCGATTGTGTTTCGTCGTGCTCAATAAATGCGGCTTGTCAGGAAGGGTCGAAAATGCGTAATTGAAGACGCTTGGTGTCCCGAGAAGCACCTGTTGGTGTGGGACCGAAAAGGGAATTCAGTAAGGAGTCGCAAGACCCCGAAGCCGAAGCCGCCCCCGCGACTGTAAGCGGTGAGCCAATGCCCCTCGTGCCACTTGTCCATTCGGACGGGGAAGGCGGGCAAAGGTCACGACCCGCGAGCCAGGAGACCTGCCAGGCGAATGAAACGCTAGATGCCGTCGGGTGTGACGGTAAGGAGAATGAAGATGACGACATTGATTAAGACCGCCGGTGCCACGCGCAGCAAACTCGTACCGGCGCTGTTTGCCGCCGTATTGGGTGTGGCTCTGATGGCGCTGACCGGCCATGTGCAGGCCGCAGCACTGCATGATGCCGCCCATGATGTGCGCCACGCGACAGGCTTTCCCTGCCACTAAGCGCCCGTGTTCGGTGTCACAGAGGTCCGGGCTGCCATGCCGCAGTCCGGCTGTCTGTGATTCTGGTTTTCTTTTCATGCCCGCCTCTTGCCGTTTTGCCCGCGCCCGCCCTTCGCTGTGTGGGCAAGGCTTTGGCGCATCTTGAGGTTGGCTGATGGCTTGGCCCGCTATTGGTGCGGCGCCGGGTCTCATTTCGCATCCAAGGATCATTGCGATGTTCTCACGTTTTCTGACTTCCGCCCTGTTTGCCGGGGCGTCTGCCGGTTTGCTGACCGGCCTGCTGCAACTCTATTTCGTGCAGCCCGTGCTGCTTCATGCCGAGCTTTATGAGACTGGCGCGCTGGTGCATTTCGGGGCCGATGCGGTCAGCGCGCACCCCGATCTGCCAGGTTTCGATGCCGTCCGCGACGGGCTGAGCCTGATCTTCACTATGCTGACTTATACCGCCTATGCGCTGATCCTGCTCGCCGCGATGAGCTTTGGCGAAGAGCGCGGCGCGGTGATCGATGGCCGCTGGGGCATCCTTTGGGGTATGGCGGGTTTCGTCGCTTTCCACCTCGCGCCGGGGTTCAGCCTTGCGCCCGAGGTGCCCGGCGTGGCCGCGGCAGACATCACCGCGCGGCAGATCTGGTGGTTCGCCACGGCGGGCGCTGCACTGGTGGCGCTTTGGCTGCTGGCCTTCGGCAGTGGTTGGGCCGCATGGATCGGCGCGGCGGTGTTGCTGATGGCCCCGCATATCGTCGGCGCACCCGAACCCGACAGCTTTAGCGGCCCGGTGCCCACCGAGATCGGCGCGCTGTTTGCCGCCCGCGCGCTTGGCATCGGCCTTGTCGCATGGGTGCTACTGGGCAGTTTCGCCGGGTTCTTTTGGCAACGCGAAGGCGCGCGCAGCGCCTGAGGGAGGTCAAGATGGACAGATCACTGGCGCTTTTCGCCATCGGGTTGGTCTTTGGCGGTGGCATTGGTTTTGCCATCGCCGCAAGCAACGGGGTGACCTTCGATGGCCATGACCATGGCGACCCTGCCGCCCATGGCGGGATGGACCACGGCAGCGCAGACCACGCGCGGATGCACGGCCAACCTATCGCGCTTGCCGCCGAAGACGCCCCCAGCCTTGCGATCCGCGTGACGCCTGACCCAATGTCGGGCCATAACCTCTATGTCGCAACCGAAGGCTTCGCCTTTGCTCCCCAAAACGCCAGCGGCGACAACCAGCCGGGCGAGGGCCACGCCCATGTCTATGTCAACGGCACCAAGATCGGGCGGCTTTATGGCCCATGGCTGCATCTGCCCGCTCTGCCCAAAGGCGAGGTCACGGTTGAGGTCACGCTGAACGCCAATGACCATCGCCCCTTGGCGGTGAACGGTGCGCCGATTACAGCCCGCGAGGTGCTGACAGTTGAATAATCGCCCCGCTTCCCCTTTTCATGGCGCGCCAGAGCGCATACCCGGCACGCATAACCCAATGGGACAAGATTAATGAGCGCAACCCTACATGTCTGCATGACCTGCCGCGCAGGCGAGGTGCTGGAGGAAGACGCCTCGCGCCCCGGCGCGCAGCTTCATGCCGCCCTTGATGCCACAGGCGCGCCTGAGGGCGTGACCATCGTGCCGGTGCAATGTCTTTCGGCCTGTTCGCAGGGCGCCGCCGTGGCGCTGTCTGCGCCGGGCAAATGGTCCTATGTTTATGGCCGCCTGACCAAGGAAGACGCCGCCGACATCCTTGCCGGAGCCGCCGCCTATGCCGCCACCGAAGACGGGCTGGTGCCATGGCGCGAACGTCCGGTGATCTTTCGCAAGCAAAGCCTTGCGCGTATCCCCCCTTTGACCCTGCCGCAGGAGCCTTCCTCATGAGCGATCTCGCCAAAATTCCCGTTACCGTCATCACCGGTTTTCTCGGCGCGGGCAAGACCACGTTGATCCGCCACCTGATGACCAATGCAGGCGGGCGTCGCCTTGCCGTGCTGGTCAATGAATTCGGCACCGTGGGCGTGGATGGCGACATCCTGAAGTCCTGCGCCATCGACGATTGCCCGGCTGAGAACATCGTCGAGCTGGCCAATGGTTGCATCTGCTGCACCGTGGCGGACGACTTTATCCCAACCATTGAGGCGCTGATGGCCCTGCCGACCCGCCCCGATCACATCCTGATCGAAACCTCCGGGCTGGCCCTGCCGAAGCCGCTGCTCAAAGCCTTTGACTGGCCCGCGATCCGGTCCAAAATCACCGTCGATGGCGTGATCGCGCTGGCCGATGCCGAGGCCGTGGCGGCGGGCACCTTCGCCGCCGATGTCGCCGCCGTGGATGCGCAGCGTCTGGCCGATGACAGTCTCGACCACGAAACCCCGCTGTCTGAGGTGTTCGAAGATCAGATTTCCTGCGCCGATATCATCTTGATGTCCAAGGCCGATCTGGCCGGTCCCGATGGCCTCGCCAAAGCGCGCAAGGTAATCGAAGACGAAAGCCCGCGCGAGATTCCGATCCTTGAGATGACCGAGGGCGTCATTGACCCCAAGGTCGTGCTGGGCCTCAACGCCGCCGCCGAAGACGACCTCGCCGCGCGCCCCTCGCATCATGACGGCCACGACGATCACGAGCATGACGATTTCGAAACCGTGGTGATCCCGATGCCGGAAGTGGCGGATGTAGAGGCGCTTGTCGCCTCAATCGAACGTCTCGCACGCGAACAGAACATCCTGCGCGTGAAGGGCTATGTCGCGGTCGAGGGTAAACCGATGCGCCTGTTGGTTCAGGCCGTGGGCGCGCGGGTGCGCCAGCAGTTCGACCGCCCTTGGGGCAGCGACACGCGCGCCGGGCATCTGGTGGTCATCGCTGAACATGACGACATCGACCTCGCCAAAATCCGCGAGACATTGGGAGCCTAACCGCGCATGCATGTCGTCTTTCGCGAAAGCCACGGGTTGGAGGATACCGACACCCCATATGATCCGGGTCAAACGCCCGCCGATCTGGTGGTGCTGTCGTTTTCCGACAGTGACCTCGGCGCTTTCGCGGCAGGCTGGCACCGCGGCGGCGGCAAGGAGGGCAAGCTGCCCTCGCTGCGGCTGTGCAACCTTGTGGCGTTGCGCCACCCTGCGTCGGTCGACAACTACATCGAACAGACGCTGACCGGGACCAAGGGCATTCTGATCCGCCTTATCGGAGGCGAGAACTACTGGCCTTACGGCATCATGCAGGTCCAAGATTTCGCCCGCCGGAATGACATCGCGCTGGCCGTGCTGCCCGCCGATGGGCGCGAGGATCCGGGGCTCGACGCCCATTCGACTTTGCCGGTTTCTACCCTGCGGCGTCTTGCGCATCTCTGTGACGCGGGCGGCCCGGTGGCGGCGCAGGCCGCGCTGGCGCAGATGGCACTGGCGGCGGGCTTTTACGCCGGGCCGGTCATGGGCGCCAAAACGGTGCCCGATTGCGGCTATTACGACCCCGATCAGGGTGTGGTGCCTTTCGCCGACGCGGCGGGGGATGCCGTCGCTGTCACCTTCTACCGCAGCTACCTTCTGGCCGCCGATACCGCGCCTGTCGATGCACTGATCCGCGCCTTGCGAGCCGCGGGGCTGAATGCCATCGGGCTGTTTGTCCCCTCGCTGAAATCCGATCCCGCGCGGAGCTTTTTGGGTGACGCGCTCGCCGCGATGAACCCCGTTTCCATCGTCAACGCCACCGCCTTCTCGGGGCGCGGCGATGACGGCACCTCCCCGCTCGACGCGCCGGGATGCCCGGTGTTTCAAGTGGCGCTCTCAACCGCGCGGCGGCGCGATTGGGACGAAAGCGAGCGCGGCCTCTCGCCCGCCGATCTGGCGATGCATGTGGTCCTGCCCGAAGTGGATGGCCGCATTTTCACCGGCGTCGTGAGTTTCAAAAGCCCGGAAAAACGCGACCCCGATCTGCAGTATTCCCGCTTTGCCCACCGCGCCGAGGATGCCCGCATCGCCGCCGTGGTGGCGCGTGTGCTGGGCTGGCATCGTCTGGCCCAAACCCCGGCGGACCGGTGCAAACTGGCGCTGGTGCTCTCGACCTATCCGGGGCGGGACGATCAACTGGCCCATGCGGTCGGCCTTGATGCGCTGTCCAGCGTCGAAGACATGCTGATGCGGCTGGCGGGCGAGGGCTATAGCGTGACGCCGCAAATCGGCTTTGGCCGGAGCCTTACCGAACAGCGCATTTCGTGGCCGCTTATCGACTACCATGCCGCCTTGGCCACCCTGCCACAGGCGCTACGCGATGACCTCAGCGATGCATGGGGCACGGTTGAGGATGATCCGCTGGTTCAAGATGGCGCCTTTCACTTCGCCGCGCAAACATGCGGCAACGCGCTGGTCGCGCTACAACCCGAACGCGGCGATCTGCAAGACCGCGAAGACAGCTATCACGACCTCGCCCGCACGCCGCGCCATTCCTATGTGGCCTTCTACCTTTGGCTGCGCGCGCAGGGGAATCACGCGCTGGTGCATATCGGCGCGCATGGCACGCTAGAATGGCTGCCGGGCAAGGCCGTGGCCCTGTCAAACGATTGCTGGCCCGAGGCGCTGACCGGCGATCTGCCGGTGATCTATCCGTTTATCGTCAACGATCCCGGTGAAGCGGCACAGGCCAAGCGGCGCATCGGGGCGGTGACCTTGGGCCATCTGCCCCCGCCGCTGAAAGGCAGTGAAACGCCCGACGGGCTGTTGCGGCTGGAACGGTTGCTGGACGAATATTCCACCGCCGATGGGCTTGACCCTGCGCGCCGCGACCGGCTGGTCGACACGATCCGCGCCGAGGCGCAGGCGGCGGGGGTCGAAGATGACCTCGGCCTCGACGCCGCCAGTTCCTCGGCCGAGGCGCTGACCCGGATCGACGCCTTCGTCTGCGACATCAAGGAAAGCCAATACGGCGATGGGCTGCACATCTTTGGCGCGGGCGAAGGCGAATGGGATGGGCTGCTAACAGCGCTTTCGGGGCGGCGCGTTACTGCTGGCCCGTCGGGTTCGCCCTATCGCGGGCGGTCGGATGTGCTGCCCACGGGGCGCAACCTCTATGCCGTCGATCCGCGCGGCGTGCCCAGCCGGGCCGCCCATGCGCAGGGCGTGAAACTGGCCGAGGAACTGCTGCGTCGGCACCTACAAGACAACGGCGATTGGCCGCGGGGGTTGGTGATTGACCTTTGGGGATCGGCCACCATGCGCACGGCGGGCGAAGAGGTCGCGATGGCTATGCATCTCGCGGGGCTCGCGCCGAAATGGGACGACGGCAGCGAGCGGGTCTCGGGCTTTGAGGTACTGCCGCTGACCCTGTTGGACCGGCCGCGCATCGATGTGACACTGCGCATCTCGGGCCTGTTCCGGGATGTGTTTCCGGGGCTCGGGCAGATCTTCGAGGCAGGCGCCGCAGTATTGGCCGAACGCGAAGAAGCGCCCGACATGAACCCCTACCTCACCCGCACGCCGCGGGTCTTTGGCCCCAAGCCCGGCCTCTACGGCGTGAACATGGAAGCGGCCTTGCAAGACTATTCCGACGCGGGCCGCGCGGCAGCGGGGGAGGCGTGGCTCAGCGGCTCCGAATGGGCAATCAACGCCCAAGGCGAAGCGCATCAGGACCGCGCCGCGCTGGAGGCGCAGTTGCACCGCGCCGATGGTTTTGCCCATGTGCAGGACTTGGCCGAAAGCGATATCCTGTTGGCGTCGGACTATGCCAGCCACGAAGGTGGTTTTGCCGCCGCGATGGCGCATCTGGGGGCGCAGAAACCCGCGATGTACCACCTCGATCACACCCGCGCTGGCAGTCCTCGCGCGCGGTCCATGCCCGAAGAAATCGCCCGCGTCGTGCGCGCTCGTGCCGCCAATCCCGGCTGGGCCAGCGGCATGATGCGCCACGGTTTTCGCGGCGCGGCAGAGGTGGCGGCGACGCTAGACAACCTCGCCGCCTTTGCGCATTTGACGCGCGAAGTGCCTGCGCATCTCTTTGATCTCTATTTCGACGCCACGCTGGGCCGCGACGATCTTGTGGCCTTCATGGAGGCCGAGAACCCTGCCGCGCTGCAGGCCATGCGCGACCGTTTCGCGGCGCTTCGGGACGCTGGCCTTTGGGTGACGCGCCGCAATTCGATCTCGGCCACGTTGGACGGGGTGGAGTGAGCATAGCCCCCGTCATCAAGGGCTGGTGCCCCGGCGCGCTGCGGCCAATGCTGTCGGGCGATGGGCTGGTGGTCCGCCTCCGCGTGCCGCAGGGGCGGTTAACCGTAGTCCAAGCGCGCGGCGTCGCAGAGCTGTCGCAGCGCTATGGCAACGGGATGCTCGACCTGTCGAACCGGGGGAATCTGCAACTGCGCGGGATTGATCCCGCGCGGCATGAGGGGCTGATCGACGCGCTTCGCGCGCTGGCGCTGATTGACGCTGACGAGCACACCGAGCGACGGCGTAACCTCATGGTGACGCCCTTCTGGCAAGCGGGCGATGATACGAATTTCCTAACCCAGCAGTTGATCGCCGCTGCGCAGGTCCATGCGCTGCCCGATGTATCGAGCAAATTCGGCTATGCGGTCGATACAGGGCAACAGCCGGTGTTGCAGGGTGACCCCGCCGATATTCGTTTTGAGCGGGCGGCGGAGGGGCAGCTTTTGCTCTGCGCCGAGGGCGCGGAAATGGGCAAGCCCATCTCTCTGGAGACCGCCGTGACTGAGGCCATCGCGTTGGCCACATGGGTTCGCGCCCAGGGTGCCAGCCGCGCCGCGCGCGCCTTGGCGGCGGGGGCGACCGTCCCTTCTGGTTTCGACCATCCCCGGCAAAGCGGCCTGAGTACTCCGACGCTAGGCCACTATCCAGCGGGCGCGCTGGTTGCCTGTGCTTTCGGTCAGATGGACGCTGAAACGCTCACTGCCCTTGCCAACCTTGGCCCGCTGCGCTTGACCCCGTGGCGGATGGTGCTGATCGAAGGCGCGACTGCTCTGCCTGACCTGCCCAGCCTCATCACCGACGCCGCCGATCCACTCCTGCGCGTTGTCGCCTGTATCGGCGCACCCGGCTGCGCGCAGGCGCGCGGCGAAACGCGCGAACTGGCGCGCGACCTTGCCGCTTCGGTGCCGCAAGGCCAACGCCTGCATGTATCAGGCTGCGCCAAGGGCTGTGCTGCACCGCGCGCCACAGACATCACCCTGACCGCCACCGTGCCGGACCAATATGACCTTATCCGCAACGGCCACGCCGATGCGGCCCCTGATCTGCGCGGGCTAACTCCCGCCGCCATCGCCTCTCACCTTAGAAAGTCCGCCGATGCCCCATAGCTATATCACCGACGGTGCCGAGATTTACCGCCAGTCCTTTGCCACCATCCGCGCGGAGGCGGCGCTGGCGCACTTCACCCCCGAAGAAGAGATCGTCGCCGTGCGCATGATCCACGCCGCAGGTATGGTCGGGCTGGAGGAACACATCCGCTTTTCCGAAGGCATGGCCGTGGCCGCGCGGGCGGCGCTGGAAGACGGCGCGCCGATCCTGTGCGATGCCTATATGGTCAGCGAAGGCATCACCCGCAAACGCCTGCCACGCGAGAATGAAGTGATCTGCACCCTGCGCGACCCGTCGGTGCCGGATTTGGCGGCAAAGATGGGCAACACCCGCTCCGCTGCCGCGCTTGAGCTTTGGCGGCCGCATCTGCAAGGCGCAGTGGTGGCCATCGGCAACGCGCCGACGGCGCTGTTTCACCTGCTTAACATGCTCGAAGGCGTCGATCCGGGTCAGCGCCCGGCGGCGATCATCGGCTGCCCGGTAGGCTTTATCGGTGCGGCGGAGTCAAAAGAGGCGCTGATGCAGGATCTGCCAGTGCCCTCGATGATCGTTCAGGGGCGTTTGGGCGGCTCGGCGATCACCGTGGCGGCGGTGAACGCGCTGGCAAGCAGGGTGGAATGAAGATGGGCAAGGTTATCTGCGCGGGCCTCGGCCCCGGCGATCCGGAACTGATGAGCGTGAAATCCGACCGTGCCATTCGCGGCGCGCGGCATTTGGCGTATTTCCGCAAGAAAGGCCGCGCGGGGCAGGCGCGCCGGATCGTCGAGGGCATGTTGCGCGACGACGTGGTGGAATATGCGATGGAATATCCCGTGACCACGGAATTGCGGTTCGATTCGCCCGAATACCGCGCCCAGATGGTCACCTTTTACGAGGAATGGGCCGACCGTTTGGAAACACTGGCGCAGGATCACGAAGTGGTCGTGCTTTGTGAGGGTGATCCCTTCTTCTACGGCTCCTTCATGCATCTGCACACCCGGCTTCAGGGCCGCGCCGAGGTTGAGGTGCTGCCCGCGATCCCCGGTATGGTGGGCTGCTGGAACGCGCTGGATACGCCTTTCACTTGGGGCGATGATGTGGTGACCGTGCTCATGGGCACGTTGCCCGAGGCCGAGTTGACCGACCACATGAAACGGGCCGATGCGCTGGTGGTGATGAAGACGGGCCGCAACCTGCCAACCGTGCGCCGCGCGCTGGCGGCGGCGGGCAAGCTGGACGATGCATGGCTGGTGGAGCGTGGCACGATGCCCGATCAGCGGGTGGCGAAACTCTCTGACGTGGCGGACGACGATTGCCCCTATTTCGCGATCGTCTTGGTCCATGGCCAAGGCCGCAGACCGGAGGCGGAGACATGAGCGGCATTCTCTATATTGCGGGCCTCGGCCCCGGTGACGACACATTGGTAACGCCCGAGGTGACCGAGGCGTTGGCGCAGGCCACCGATGTCATCGGCTATATCCCCTACGTCGCCCGCGTCGCCCCGCGCGAAGGGCTGACGCTGCACCCCAGCGACAACCGAGTGGAGTTGGACCGCGCGACCCATGCGCTGCAATTGGCGCAAGC
Organism: Sulfitobacter sp. DSM 110093; assembly: GCF_022788715.1. Lineage (NCBI taxonomy): Bacteria > Pseudomonadati > Pseudomonadota > Alphaproteobacteria > Rhodobacterales > Roseobacteraceae > Sulfitobacter > Sulfitobacter sp. DSM 110093. The sequence goes on along the minus strand of NZ_CP085167.1, from coordinate 3,347,091 downwards.
AGGCGCGCGGGTGGTGGTGGTGTCTTCGGGCGATCCGGGCGTCTTTGCCATGGCCTCGGCGGTGTTCGAGGCGGTGGAGCGTGACCCGGCGTTTGAGAGTGTCGACATTCGCGTGCTGCCCGGTATCACAGCGATGCTGGCGGCGGCAGCGCGGCTTGGCGCCCCCTTGGGTCATGATTTCTGTGCGATCAACCTTAGTGATAATCTTAAGCCTTGGACGATGGTCGAGCACCGTCTGCGCATGGCCGCGCGGGCGGATTTCGCCATGGCCTTCTACAACCCACGCAGCAAGTCGCGGCCGCATCAATTCGCCGAAGCGCTGGACATTCTGCGGGCCGAATGCGGGCCAGATCGGCTGATCACCTTTGCCCGCGCCGTGACCACGCCCGAAGAGGCGTTCAAAACCGTCACATTGGGCGAAGCCACACCTGAAATGGCGGATATGCGGACTGTCGTAATCGTCGGCAATTCCGCGACGCGCCGGGTCGGACGCTATGTCTATACGCCGCGCAGCGCGGTATGATGTAGCCAATGCATCACTTCGGTCACATCATTGGCAGCCACCTCGCCCGGCAGGTCGGGCCGGTCGGCCAAGATCACCGGCAGGCCAAGCGCGCGGGCGGCATCCAGCTTGGCCCGCGCGCCGGAGCCTCCGGCGTTTTTGGCGACCACATGGGTGATCGCATGGGTCTGCATCAATGCGGTATCGCCCGCCACGTCGAACGGACCCCGCGCCAGCACCACCGTCGCCCGCGGCAGCGGCAGCGGACCCTGCGGCGGATCGACGAGGCGCAGCAGGTAGCGGTGTTGCGGTTTCGCGGCAAAGAGCGCCAGTTGCTGCTTGCCGATGGCCAGAAACACCCGCGCCGGGCTGTCGGGCAGGGCGGCGGGCAGATCGGTGATGTCAGGCACGAAGGTCCAATCGTCGCCCACCTGCGGCTCCCACGGGGGGCGCTCGAACCGCACCAGCGGCAGGTCTTGTCGGGCGCAGGCGACAAAGGCATTGTTGCTCATGCCCGCAGCAAAGGGATGGGTGGCGTCGACGACATGCGTGATCGCCTCGGCCTTGAGGTAGGCCACCAGCCCGGCCACGCCGCCGAACCCGCCGACGCGGGTGGGCAGGGGCTGGGCCACCGGGCTGTCGGTGCGTCCGGCATAGGAAAACACGGCGTCGATCTCGGCCTTGACCAAGGCGCGCGCCAGGGCGCTGGCTTCGGTGGTGCCACCCAAAAGAAGGACGCGCATAGTGGGTAACCCTTGGCTCAGCATCATCGGAATGCCCGACGATAGCGCGGATGCCTTGCCCCCGGCAAGCCGCGCGGCACTGGCTGGGGCTGAGGTAATCTTTGGCGGGCCACGTCACCTAGAGCGGGCAGACGCAGGCACGCGCGGGCGGGCTTGGCCGGTGCCTTTTTCGGTTGAGCCAGTGCTGGCCGAGCGGGGCAAGCGCGTGGCGATGCTGGTCTCAGGCGATCCCTTTTGGTTTGGCGCGGGCGGCAGCATCGTCGGCGCATTGGGCCCCGACGAATGGCGCAGCCTGCCCGCGCCTTCAACATTCTCGCTGGTAGCCAATGCGCTTGGCTGGCGGTTGGAGGAGGTCAGCTGCCACGGTCTGCACGCGGCACCGCTGGCGCAATTGCGCGGTACGTTGCGTCCCAAAGGGCGGATGATCTGTCTGCTGCGTGATGGAGCTGCCCCTGCGGCGCTGGCAGAGTTCCTCTGCGCACATGGCGCTGGCGCGGCCACGTTGCATGTGGCCGAACGGCTGGGCGGCCCCGATGCGCGGCTGCGCGCGGTACAGGCGGATGGGTTTGATCTGACGGATGTGCAAGCCCCCGTGGCCGTTGGGGTGGACCTGCCCGAAGGCATCGGCCTGCCGCGCGCGCCCGGCATGCCGGATGACAGCTTTGCCAGCGACGGGCAAATCACCAAAGCACCAGTGCGGGCGCTGACGCTGTCGGCCCTCGCCCCCCGGCCCGGCGATTTGCTGTGGGACATCGGTGCGGGGAGTGGTTCGGTCTCGGTCGAGTTCTGTCTCGCCGGCGGCCACGCCATCGCCTTTGAACAACACGCCACGCGGGTAGGGAACATCACCCGCAATATCGTGGATTTCGGCCTGACCGCGCGTATGCAGGTCGCCCATGGCCGCGCGCCTGATGTCTGGGCGGGGCATCCCTTGCCTGACGTGGTCTTCGTCGGCGGTGGCGGCAACGCGGCGCTTTACGCTGCCCTGCTGCCTGCGCTACCAGCGGGCACGCGGCTGGTCGCCAATGGGGTAACGCTGGAAACCGAAGCGCTTTTGGCGCAGCTTCACGCGGCGCATGGCGGCAGTCTTTTGCGGATCGAACTGGCACAGGCCGCACCGCTGGGCACGATGCGTGGCTGGCAGCCGCTGCGGCCCGTCGTACAATGGAGCGTGACACTATGAGGATGGCCGGGATCGGATTTCGGGGCGCGGCAAGCGTGGCGTCATTGCGCGATGCGCTGGCACGGGCAAACCCCGACGGCCTTAAGATTGACGCGCTGGTGACCGAGGCGGCGAAGGCCCGCGCAACCGTGTTTCGCGACTTTGCCCAAGAATTGGGCGTGCCGGGGCTGGGTATCACCACCGAGGATTTGGCCCGCATGATCACACCCACGCAATCAGCGCGGATCGAAGACCGTTTCGGCACCGGGTCACTCTCGGAAGCCGCCGCACTGGCCGCTGCCGGGCCGGGGGCCGTATTGGTTGCCGAGCGCGTCGTTTCAGGCGATGCCATGGCCACAGCGGCGATTGCCGAGACGAAAGGAAAAACACCGTGACTGTACATTTCATCGGAGCAGGCCCGGGGGCGGCGGATCTCATCACCCTGCGCGGGCGCGACCTGATCGCGGCCTGTCCCGTCTGCCTCTATGCCGGATCGCTGGTGCCCGAAGCGCTGCTGAGCCATTGCCCCGAAGGCGCGCGGATCGTCAACACCGCGCGGCTGTCGCTGGACGACATCATGGAAGAAATCGCCGCCGCCGATGCCGCAGGGCATGACGTGGCGCGGCTGCATTCTGGCGATCTGTCGGTCTGGTCGGCGATGGGTGAACAGCTGCGCCGTCTGCGCGAGATGGGCATCGCTTATGACGTGACGCCGGGGGTGCCGTCATTTGCCGCCGCAGCGGCTGAGTTGGGCGCCGAATTGACCCTGCCGGGCGTGGCGCAATCGGTGATCCTAACCCGCACCTCGGGCCGCGCCACCGCGATGCCCGAAGAGGAGACACTCGCCAATTTCGCGCGCACCGGGGCGACGCTGGCCATCCATCTGTCGGTCCATGTTCTGGATAAAGTCGTCGAAGACCTGACCCCGCATTACGGTGCTGACTGCCCTGTCGCCGTGGTCTGGCGCGCAAGCTGGCCCGATCAGCGCATCGTCAAAGCGACGCTTTCGACTTTGCGCACCGAAGTGGGCGAAGAGATGGCCCGCACCGCGCTGATCCTCGTGGGCCATGCCCTTGGCGCTGAGGATTTCGGCGAAAGCCGCCTTTACGCTGCCGACTATGACCGCCGCTTCCGCCCCGTCGGGGCCGAACCGCGCTTTCCGGAGACCTCCTCATGATCCCCCCCGGCCTACTGATTTCCGCCCCCGCCTCCGGCACCGGAAAGACGACCCTAATGCTGGGCCTGCTGGCCGCGCTGCGTGCCGAAGGTGTCGCGGTGCAGCCGTTCAAAAGCGGCCCGGATTACATCGATCCGGCCTTTCACACGGCGGCGTCGGGGCGGGCGTCTTTCAACCTCGACAGTTGGTCGATGGACCGCGCGCGGATCGAAGGGCTGGTTGGCAATGCCGATGGGGCCGAGTTGATCCTTGGCGAAGGGTCGATGGGGCTGTTTGACGGTGTGGCCAAACCGGGTGCCTGTGGCAATGGGGCGAGCGCGGATGTCGCGGCGCTGATGGGCTGGCCGGTGGTGCTGGTGCTCGACGTGTCGGGGGCGGCGCAATCGGTCGCGGCCACGGCGCTTGGCTTTCGGGAAATGCGACCCGATGTGGAACTGGCGGGCGTGGTGCTGAACCGCGTCGCCTCCCCCCGGCACGAGACATTGGTCCGCGCGGGGATGGAGGCTGTGGGCATCAAGGTATTGGGTGCCCTGCCGCGTCGGGTTGAGATCGAAATGCCCGAGCGCCACCTCGGGTTGGTGCAGGCGGGAGAGCAGGAGAACTTGCCAGATTTGTTGGGGCAGGCCGCAGCCTTCGTCGCCGCGCATGTCGATATCCCCGCGCTTCGGGCCGCCGCGCGGGGCACCTTGCAGAACCCGCCCGCGCCCGCAAAGATCACCCCGCCCGGACAGCGCATCGCGCTGGCGCAGGACAATGCCTTTGCCTTTGTCTATCCGCATTTGCTGGCGGGATGGCGCGCGGCGGGGGCTGAGATTCTGCCCTTCTCCCCGCTGGCGGATGAAACCCCCGACGACAGCGCCGACTGCTGCTGGCTGCCCGGCGGCTATCCTGAGCTTCATGCAGGGAAACTCGCCGCCGCTGCGCACTTCCGCAAAGGGCTGCGCGACTTTGCCGAAACCCGCCCCGTGCACGGGGAATGCGGGGGCTATATGGCGATGGGTGCAGGCATCATCGACAAAGAAGGCACGCGGCACGAGATGGTGGGCCTCTTGGGGCTGGAGACATCCTTTGCCAAGCGCAAAATGCATCTGGGCTACCGTCAGGCCGACCTCAACGCGCCGATCCCCGGTTATTCGGCGCGGGCCGAATTGCGGGGCCATGAGTTCCACTATGCCACGATCCTTGCCGAGCCCGACGCCCCGCTGGCCCGGATCACCGACGCCAATGACCTTGAGGTGCCCGAGACCGGTTCGGTGCGTGAGTTCGCGGGCGGCGGACGTGCCACGGGCACCTTCTTTCACATGATTGCGGCGCTGTGATGGGGGGCTTTGTTTCCTTCGTTTCTTCCGGCCCCGGTGATCCGGAACTGCTGACCGTCAAGGCCGTGGCGCGGTTGCAGGCGGCGGATGTGGTGCTGTTTGACGACCTCAGCGCAGGCCCGATCTTGGAGCACGCGCGGCCCGATGCGGACTTGATCGGCGTCGGCAAACGGGCCGGGCGTGCCTCGCCCAAGCAAGACCATGTGAGCCGGGTCTTGGTCGATCATGCTCAGGCCGGGCTGAATGTTGTGCGGTTGAAATCCGGGGATAGCGGCATGTTCGGACGGCTGGAGGAAGAAATCATTGCGCTGCGCGCGGCGGATATCCCTTTCGAGATCGTACCAGGTGTCACCGCCGCCTCAGCCGCCGCTGCGACCGCGGGCATTCCGCTGACCCGCCGCATGACAGCGCGGCGCGTGCAGTTCATTACCGGCGCGGATGTGACGGGCGAATTGCCCCATGACGTGAACATGGCCGCTTTGGCCGATCCGATGGCGACCACCGTTGTCTATATGGGCAAACGCACCTTTGCTGGCCTCGCCGCACGATTGATCGAACACGGGTTGCCTGGCACCACGCCCGCGCTGCTGGCCGAGGCGGTTTCGACCCCGGCGGAGAAGGTGCAGCGGTTCACCATCGAAACTCTGGCCAGCTATCTGGAGAGCGCCAGCAGCACCACGCCCGCGCTGATCTTTTACGGGCCTCTGGCCGAGTTCGAGGCGTGAAGGCTTTCGTTTGCACCTCTTGCACCGCCGATGGCGGTTTTCTGCACGTTGTCCGCGCCGGATTGTCTGACGTGGAGGTCGAGGGCATCGACTGTATGTCAGGCTGCACGCGGGCGCAGACGGTTGCCTTTCGCGCGCCGGGCAAGGTGGCCTATCTGTTCGGAGAGATCACCGAAGCCGACATGGATGACCTGCGCCGCTTCGTGACGCTCTATGCCGCCTCCGCCGATGGGAAATTTCCTGATGCACGGGTGTTGGGTGGGCTGCGTTTGAAGGCAATCGCGAGGATACCGGGATGAGTGAACTTGAGCTGACATTGATCGGCATCGGCACCGGCAGCCCTGAGCATTTAACGCTGCAAGCGATCCGGGCGATGAACGCGCAAGACCTGATCTTGATCCCGCAAAAGGGCGCAGGCAAGGATGATCTGGCGGCGCTGCGGCGCAGCATTTGCGACGAGGTGCTGACCAATGAGGCGGTGCAGATCGTCGGCTTTGATTTGCCCGTGCGCGACCCCGCGATTGAGGAATATCGCGCGCGCGTCGACCAGTGGCATGACGCGATCGCGGATGCCTGGCGCGCGGCAATGGCGCAGCATCCAACGGCGCGGCGGGTGGCGCTGCTGGTCTGGGGCGATCCGTCGCTTTATGACAGCACCCTGCGCATCGCCGCGCGGCTGGATCCCGCACCGCGTATGACCGTGATCCCCGGAATCACCTCCTTGCAAGGGCTGACCGCGTCTCATGCGATCCCGCTGAATGAGATCGGTGCGCCTTTTATGGTGACCACCGGGCGGCAGCTGCGCGATCACGGCTGGCCGGAGGGGGTCGATACGCTGGTCATCATGCTGGATGGGGATTGCGCTTTTCAGACGCTGGACCCAGCGGGTGTGGAGATCTGGTGGGGGGCCTATGTCGGCATGGCCGAAGAGATCATCCGCCATGGCCCGTTGGCTGACGTCACCGAAGACATTATCGCAACACGCGCGGCGGCGCGGGCGGCGCATGGCTGGATCATGGACATCTATCTGCTGCGGCGGAGTTAAGGCTCAGGTATTCGGGTCAACCTTGCCGCGCATTGCCTTAACCTCGCCACGCACCTTCTTCGCCTTAAGACGGCGTTTCTTTGACCCCAGCGTCGGGCGGGTCGCGATGCGGCGTTTGGGCGGGGTCAGGGCGGTGCGGATCAGCTCGGCCAGCCGCTCGCGCACCAATTCGCGATTGCGGGCCTGACTGCGGGTTTCGTCACATTGCAACACCAGCGCGCCTTCGGTGGTCCAGCGGCGCCCGGCCAGACGGCGCAGGCGGTTCTTGACCGGCTGCGGCAGCGATGGCGAGGTGGCGGCCTCGAACCGCAATTCCACCGCCGAAGAGACCTTGTTCACATTCTGCCCGCCGGGACCGGAGGCGCGCATGAAGCTTTCGGTCAGCTCCCAGTCGTGAATGGCGATGTCATCGTTGATGTGCAGCATGGGCTCTCCTTGCCCGGTAACATGCCAGTCTGCGCCGTGAGGGTGAAGGGGGAATGCGAAATGGGCCGCCCCTTGCGGAACGGCCCAATCGAATGGTTTCAGGAGGGGGATCGGTTAGACCGATGTCCACCAGGTGGTTGCACTGCCAGGGGCTGCCCTAGCAAGAAACCCCGCTGGCTGTTCCGACACCTCGCTCCAATACCTTTCTTGACACTGGATCACCTCCTTTACATTTGTTGAACTCACCCTGAGCGTTGCACAGGTTTTGAAATTCGCAAAGCGTTTTTTTGGACGGTGCGGCGGCAAGGGGGCGGGCCCCCCTGCGCCGGTATCAAGCGCGGGCGGTCAGCCGTGCGGTCAGCAGCCGGAAGGGGATCAGCGCAACCAGTGCGATGGCCAGTTTCACCGACCAATCCGCCACGGCGAGCGAGACCCAAAGCGGCGCAACGGGGCCTGCGCCCAACAGCGGCAAAGCCTCGGTCGCCCAAGCGACATCGGTCGCGGGGTGAATGAACGACAGGCTGGCCGAGAACGCGATGGAGAAGAACAGCGCCGTATCGATCGCGCTGCTGATCAGCGTGCTGACCAAAGGCGCGCGCCACCACGCGCCATCGCGGAAGCGGTTGAAGATCGTTACGTCAAGCAGTTGCGCCACGAGGAATGCGGTGCCCGAAGCGACGGCGATGCGAACCGTTACCAGCGGACCAAATTCGCCCATGATCTGGGTGCCGATCAGCGAGCAGATGAGGCCGACGACGAAACCCACCAACACGACCCGGCGCGCGGCGGAGGCGCCGTAGAGGCGGTTCATCACATCGGTGACAAGGAAAGCGAGCGGATAGGTGAAAGCGCCCCACGTTAGCCATTGGCCAAACAGGAACTGAACAAGGATATTCGAGGCCACGACGATGGCGGCCATGGCAAGAATGCCGGGGAGATAGGTGCGTGTCATATGTGAACCGTTTTGTGCAAGGGTGCGGCGACTTGGCCTGCGGGGATCGCAGACGGAATGGTCTTTAGTCTTCGGAACCCGATTTGGCAAGGATCAGCTCAACGACCTCATTGCGCTGCACCGGGAAGAAATTATCGTCCGACAGCAGGATAAGGCGGGTTTGTCCTGCCGCGTCTTGCCAAGTGCTGAGCGCTTCAAGGTTGTCATATCGACCGGGGCCAGACGTCAGCAAAGTGGTTTCGCCAAGGTTTGGTGCGGTGAGGTCGAAACTGCGAATGCGGCTGCGGAACCCCAGCGGCGTCACCGTGCGCTCCAAAAGGTATAGCGTGCCACCCTCGGCAAAGTCCGCATCCACAGGCAGGAAAGGGCCCCGGCGCGGGATCTCTCCCACCACTGACCATGCCCTGCCGTCAAAGGCATAAAGCGGAAAGGGGCGGTCTTCGGCTCCGGAGCGTTCGGGCATGGTAAAGAGCCGCCCGTCAGGGTGGGCGGCCAGCGTCTCCATCCCCGCGTTCGGCTCAAACCCAGCGAAATCTTTGTGTTTGGGCAACGGCATGGTCACCCCGCTTTCAGGGTCTAGCCGGGCCACGTGATGGCTGTGTTCGAATGCCACATAAAGCTGCCCAGTGTCATCCTGCGCCAGCGCTTCAGCATCACGCATTTTATCACGCAAGGCGTTGCCCTTTGGCCCTTTGAGGGGCGCGTGTGCCTCAAGTTCAACAGCGACCAAGCGACCCTCTTCGCGGACCATGCGGGCCTGCACGACCCGCCCACGGTCAGACACCGCCGTTAGTTGCGTGCCATCGGCATTGACTTCGACACCCGAAAAGCCGCCGAACCACGGGGCCGGATGCGCCCATGTTAGCACGCTGTCCACCTGCACCACCGGCTGTGTCTGCGCGGCGGGGGCCGCGCAGGACATTAGCAAACAAAGCGGTAGGAAGGCGCGGATCAGTTTGCGTTCAAGACGGCGTTGCATTGCGCAGGCAGGTCCGCAAGCAGCAGCTCGCGCTTGGGTTTGGGCGTTGTCTTGGGCGTGTTCGGATCCGGCTTTGGCGGGTTAATGATATTGGCCTGCCATTGGCGTGCATCGGCACAACCGTCACCGGGTGGCGGCGGGGTTTGATCCACACAGCCGCGCGCACCTTTGGGGCAGACGATGCGGATGTGGAAATGGTAGTGGTGCCCATACCAAGGACGGATTTTGCGCAGATAGCTGCGGTCGCCCTTTTCATCTGCGCACATCTGCACCTTGGCACCGGGGAAAACAAAGATGCGGGCGGTGCGGGGGTCTTGGGCTGCGGCCTTGATGACTTCGTGATGCGCAGGCGTCCACGACGAATTTACATAGGCCCCGCTGGAGCGACGCATGGAAATCGACGAGATATTCTCACGTTGTGCACGGCTGAGGTTCAGCGACTTTGGCGGCAGCATCCAGATATCAGCATCCAACCCCATTTGGTGGCTAGCGTGGCCGGTCAACATCGGCCCCCCGCGCGGTTGGCTCATATCGCCGACATAGACGCCCTCCCAACCCGGTTGTTGTGCGGCTTTGCGGCTGAGCTTTTTGACCATATCGATCATCTCAGGATGTGCCCAGTTGCGGTTGCGCGATAGGCGCATGGCCTGCCATGTCGGCCCGGTTTCCGCCAGTTGTTCGGCCCCGGCAAGGCAGCCTTTGGAGTAGCTGCCATAGGCGGCGGGCGATTGAGCAGAGGCGAAATTCTTGGCCCCGAACAGGCGCTTTGCCTCCACGTTGCTCAGCGCGCCGCCCGATGACCCGATGGTCGGCAGGGCGACTTTTTCGCCGCTGATATCGGTTTCGGTCCGGTCGCCCCCGCAGGAGGCGAGCGCAAAGGCCAGTGCCACGGAGGTCAGGGTGCGAAGCAGCGTCATGTGGCGAAATCTCCCTTGGGTTTGACCCACGCTAACAGGATCAATCCGATGATGAAAAGCCCAACAACAGGGGTAATGCCCAACCTTTGGCTGCCGGTGATGTCACTTGTCAGCCCGATCAGCGCAGGCGCGAGGAAAGATGTCGCTTTGCCCGACAGCGCATAAAGGCCGAAGGCTTCGGTCATCCGCTCAGGGTTTCCCTGCCGTGTCAGCATGTTACGCGATGATGCCTGTAGTGCACCGCCCGCCGCGCCGATGGATGCACCAGCAACGTAGAACAGGATATCGGGCAGGGCAGACCCCTCTGGCAAAGAAACGCCCATAACCGAATTTGGCCCCAAAGAGATGATGAGACAGGCCGTTGCGATAAGAATGATGCAGCAGGCCACGATCACCGGCATCGGCCCGATGCGCCGGTCGATCCGCCCGCCCAGCACGCAAAACACAGCGCCCGAGATAGCAGCAAGGATGCCAAAGATGCCGATCTCTTGGATGGACCACTCCAGCACGCCAAGCGCATAGACCCCGCCGAAGGTGTACATCCCGTTCAGCGCATCGCGGTAGAACATGGAGGAGCCGAGATAGGCCAGCAATGAGGGATGCTTTGGCAGGCCGCGCAGAGTGCGCAGCAAATCCGACAGACCCGCGCCCACACGATAGCGCACAGCACCGGGTTTCGGTGTGTCGCGTATGTAAAGAAAGAAGGGGATCATAAAAACAGCATACCAGATCGCCGCCATCGGGCCGACGATGCGTGTGTCAGCCTTTGTCGATGGGTCCAATCCGAACAGCGGCGTAAGCCCTGCCATGGTGCGGCCATTCGCGCCGCTTTGAAACAGGGCAATCATCGCAATCAGCGCCAGTACCCCACCTGCATATCCAAAGGCCCAGCCATCGCCCGAAATGCGCCCCCGCTCATCCGCGTCGTGGTGCAGTTCGGGCAGATAGGCATTGGTAAAGATCGTGGCAAACTCCATCCCAATCAGGCCAATGCCAAAGAAAAACAGCGCCCAAAGCATTGAGAAATCTGCCGGGGCAGTCCACCACAGCGCGCCTGCGCCCACCACATACATGGCCGAGAAAAGCCAGATCCAAGGCATCCGCCGCCCGGAGGAATCCGCGACAGCCCCCAACACCGGGGCCAAAATCGCAATCGCAATGCCCGCAAGCGCCAATCCATAACCCCAATAAGCCTGCGCCTGCGCTTTGGCGGCGCTGAGGTCCATCCCGCCTTCGACCAGCGCATTGGTAGCGGTCTGGGCGAAATAAGGGCCAAAGATGAAGGTAAGCAACAGGGTGTTATAAGGCTGGCTGGCCCAGTCGAAAAAGTACCATCCCCAGATGCGCTTGCGCCGCGTGATCTCTGCCATAATGCGCCCCTTCGCGGCCTGCCTCGGTTTGAGTTAGAGCAGGGCGCGGGACAAGGCGCAAGCGTGGCTTAACCGGCGGGGTGTTGAGGAGTGGTGCTTGCGTCCTGCATCGGCGGCCAAGCACGATGACTGTCGGCGCGGATCCATTCGGCCACCCAACTCGGCACCTCTGGCGAAGGTTGTTGCCGTCCCATAGCGCCCAGCACCTTTTCCGGCGGGATCAGTCCGTTTTTATCCGTCACGGCAGAGCGATACAGCACGTGGCTCGCGCATTCGCCGTTCTTCTTCCACATGGATTGCTCAAGATAGATGAACTTGTCATCCCAGCACAGCGTCCGGCTGCGCATCTCGAACTTCTCAAACATGCGGATGCGGCGCCGGAAACGTGTGCTTGAGCCTGCGATTGTGATTGCCCATTTGTTCTTCCGCAGCAGCGTGATCAGCCCGGCACGCTGCGCCATGGCGGTGCGGCCCAGATCATAGAGCGACAGCGCCCGCCCGTTGTTCAACTCCATCCAGATATCGAGGTCATGCGGCCAGCAGATGTGGTGGCTGACATGGGTGTCGGTCAGATTGTCCAGCGGCGCCTGCCGCGCGGCGACAATGACGTCTTTGGCCATGCGGATGATCGGGAACATTGGGCTTTCCTTTGTTAGATCAGCGTGGATTTGCGGCGAAAGGTCTGCGGGGTCAAGCATATACGTCGCGGCACTCTTGCCCTTTCGGGGCAGGGCGCTTAACTGTCTTGCGTCACACCAAGGGGATATTCCATGACGTCACTGTTCCAAATCCTGATGCTACTTTTGAACATCGTTTGGTTCATTGTCATCGCACATGTCATCATGTCTTGGTTGATCAACTTTCAGGTGCTGAATCTCCGCCAGCCCTTGGTTGCGCAAATCTGGGACGGGCTGAACCGCATTCTAGAGCCGGTTTATAGCCGCGTGCGCAGTGTGATCCCGCCGATGGGCGGGCTGGATCTGGCGCCATTGATCGTGCTGATCGCCGTGGCCGTCGCGCGTATCGTGCTGACAAACAACGCCGCAGCCTTCTACTGACGCGCCGCTTGCGAGATTTTACCGCGCGTATCTGGCCTTGTTCACGATTTGTTAGTGTGGGAGTCTGCATGAAAAGAGCAGACAATCTTACAGGTTCTCCATGACAGGCGCTGCCACGCTTCTTCGTGATGTATTCGGTTTCGACGGCTTCCGCCCCGGCCAGCAAGAGATTGTTGAGGCCGTTACCGAGGGCGAGAACGTGCTTGCCATCATGCCCACGGGCGGCGGTAAATCCTTGTGTTTCCAACTGCCTGCGCTGATGCGCGAGGGGGTGACCGTGGTCATCTCCCCGCTGATCGCCCTGATGCGCGATCAGGTTCGTAGCTTGCAAGAAGCGGGCGTCGCGGCGGGCGCGCTGACCTCGGGCAACACACCCGAAGAGACCGACGCGGTTTGGGAAGCGTTGGAGGCGGGCACGCTTAAACTGCTCTATATGGCGCCTGAACGGCTCGCCGCAGGCTCCGCCATGGGCATGTTGCGGCGCGTCGGCGTCAATCTTATCGCCGTGGACGAGGCGCATTGCGTCAGCCAATGGGGCCATGATTTTCGCCCCGACTACCTGCGCATCGGTGAATTGCGCCGCACGCTGAACGTGCCGCTGGCCGCCTTCACCGCCACGGCTGACGCTGAAACGCAGGTTGAGATTGTCGAGAAGCTCTTCGACGGCACCCCGCCGCGCGCCTTTCTGCGTGGGTTCGACCGGCCCAACATCCACCTTGCCTTTGCCGCCAAGAACAAGCCGCGCGATCAGATCCTGAATTTCGCCGCCGCCCGTAAGGGGCAGTCGGGCATCGTCTATTGCGGCACGCGTGCCAAGACCGAAGGGCTGGCCAAGGCGCTGCGCGATCAGGGGCAAACGGCGCTGCATTACCACGGCGGGATGGAGGCCGAAGACCGCCGCATCGCCGAGCGTCGGTTCCAGCAAGAGGACGGGTTGATCGTCTGCGCCACGGTGGCGTTTGGCATGGGCGTCGACAAGCCGGACATTCGCTGGGTCGCCCATGCGGACCTGCCAAAATCGATCGAGGCTTATTATCAGGAGATTGGCCGCGCCGGGCGTGACGGTGCCCCGGCTGAAACCCTGACCCTCTTCGGCCCCGATGACATCCGCCTGCGCCGCAGTCAGATCGACGAGGGGCTGGCCCCGCCCGAACGCCGCGCCGCCGATCACGGGCGGCTCAACGCGCTGCTCGGTTTGGCCGAGGCGCTGGAGTGTCGTCGCCAGACCTTGCTGGGCTATTTTGACGAGACCGAAATCACCTGCGGGCGCTGTGACCTCTGTGATACGCCCGCGGATGTGTTCGATGGCACCACGGCAGTGCGCAAAGCGCTCTCGGCCATGTTGCGCACTGATGAATGGTTCGGCGCGGGGCATCTGATCGACATCCTTTTAGGCAATGAGACCGACAAGGTCCGTCAGCGCGGCCACCAGTCCCTGCCCACTTACGGCGTCGGCGGCGAATACAGCCGCAATGAATGGCAGGCCGTGTTCCGTCAGATGATGGGCCATGACCTTGTGCGCCCTGATGCCGAACGCCACGGCGCACTGCGGATGACCGATGCCGCCCTGCCGATCCTGCGCGGCGAGGCATCGATCAACCTGCGCCGCGATACGATCAAGGCGGCAGGAGCCAATCGCCGACCTGCCGTCAAAGCGATGGTCAGCGATGAAGACGCGCCGCTGCTGTCGGCGCTCAAGGCCAAGCGCCGTGCACTGGCCGAGGCAGCGCGCGTGCCTGCCTATATCATCTTCACCGACCGCACTCTGATCGAGATGGCTGAGGCGCGTCCGCAAAACCTAGATGCCATGGCCCGGATCGGCGGCGTGGGGGCGAAAAAGCTGGAAAATTACGGCGCCGCTTTCCTTGAGGTCATCAACGGCGAGGCGCAGCCGATGCATAAGGCCCGGCGTAAACTGGCGGGGCGCGAGGCGGGCAATGTCTATGACCAGTTGCTGCAGGTGCAGGCCGATCTGGCGCGCGGTGAACAAGGCACAGACAAGCCGCTGAGCTGTTCTGCCGCGATGCTGGCCAAGGTCGCACAACTGCGCAGCGCCGACAGTTCCGCGATTGAACGCTTGCTCGGCGACAAACGCGCCGAACGCTTTGGCCCCGCCTTTCTGGACGTTCTGCGCGACGCGGGCTAAATCACCCCGACACGCCCCAAGGAGACTGCCATGCTCGTCGTTATTTCCCCCGCCAAACGCCTTGATTGGGCCGAGCGCGATGTCGCTGTGACACAGCCTGATTTTCAGGAAGACGCAGTGCGGCTCGCGACCACGGCGCGTAATCTCACCTTAGGCAACCTCAAAGACCTGATGGGGCTTAGCGACGATCTGGCCCGCCTCAACCGCGACCGGTTTCAGGCGTTTGAGGCGGAACCCAGTGCCGAGGTCACCCGCCCCGCCGCGCTGGCCTTTGCGGGCGATACCTATCAGGGGCTGGAGGCCGCAAGCCTTGACGCGGATGAGATGACCTATGCCCAAGACCACCTGCGCATCCTCTCTGGCCTTTACGGCGTGCTGCGCCCGCTCGACGCGATCCAACCCTACCGGCTGGAGATGGGCAGCAAGCTTAAAACCCGTCGCGGCGGAAATCTCTATGACTATTGGCGCGATGGGCTGTCCAAGGCATTGAACGCGCAGGCCGAGGCAACCGGCAGCGATGTTTTGGTGAACTGCGCCAGTCAGGAATACTTCGGCGCGGTGGATCTGAAAGCGTTGAAACCGCGCGTGATCACGCCGCAGTTCATGGAAGACAAGGGCGACGGCAAAGGACCGAAAATCGTTAGCTTCTTTGCCAAGAAAGCACGCGGTGCCATGGCGCGGTATATCGTGCAGCACCGCGTGAATGATCCCGATGGGCTGCGGGACTTCGACAGCGGCGGTTATGCCTATCAGCCCGATGCCTCGACGCCGGAGCGTCCGGTCTTTGTCCGGCCCTATCCGTCGACCTGATCTGGGGGCGGAGGGCCAATGCGCGCGATCCCGCCTTATGCCACCCTCCGGGCAATTGCCGCGCATGGCGAAGGGGGGTAGACCTAGCGCCATGAAATACCCGCTCGTCACCGCTGCTCTTCTTGCCTGCGCCACGCCGCTTGGTGCGCATCCGCATATCTTCGTCGATACCGGGTTCGAGATGATCGTCGATGCCGAGGGCCGGTTGACCCATCTGCGGATCACATGGGCCTATGACGAATTCTATTCTCTGTTGGTGACTGAGGATCGCGGCCTCGACCCCGATTACGATAGCGTGCTGACCGAGGCGGAAGTCGCCTCTCTCAACGGGTTCGACATGCAGTGGGTCGAAGGGTTCAACGGCGATACGGTTTTGCTGAACGGCGGTGAAGAGATCGCGCTGTCGGGGCCGCAGGACGTGGAAACCCGCTTTGCCGAAGGCCGGATCATCACCAGCCATCTGCGCGCGATCGAAGGCTCGGCACCGGCGGCGGATGGGCTGATCATCAAACCCTATGATCCGACTTATTACACCGCTTATGAGGTGACGCAGAAGGTGAACATCCAAGGCACCAAAGCCTGCCGCGCGCGGGTCAAGATGCCGGATATGAACGCCGACCTGCGTGCCCTCCAGCAGGACTTGAGCGCCTTGGACGCAAATACCGATCCGAACGATGTGGGCCTGCCAGAAATCGGCGAAGCCTTGGCCAATGAGGTGGTGATCACATGCGACGCATCGTAGCGCTGGCGGCATTGGCGACCCTTTTGGCGCTGGCGGCGCTGTGGTGGACGGGCGGGTTCAACGCCCTTGCCCATTGGGCGGCGGGGCAGCAGCGCGGGTTTCAAAACAGCATCGCCAGCGGGCTGCGCGCCACGCGGGGGGGCGATACGGCGGCGTTCTGGACAGTGCTCTTGGCGTCTTTTGCCTATGGCGTCGTGCATGCGGCAGGGCCAGGGCATGGCAAGATCGTGATTGGCGGCTATGGGCTGGCGCGCTCGGTGCCGATGCTGCGGCTGTCGCTGATCGCTCTGGCCGCCTCGCTGGGTCAAGCGGTGACAGCGGTGGTCTTGGTCTATGCGGGGATCCTGCTTTTGGGCCTTGGCCGTGAGGCGCTGGTGGGCGTGACCGAAGACATCATGGCCCCGGCAAGCTATGGCGCGATTGCCCTTATCGGGCTTTGGCTGATCTGGCGTGGGCTGCGCCATGCGCGGCAAAAGAAGGTGGTGCACAGCGAAGAAGTCTGCGGCCATTGCGGTCATGCCCATGGGCCAAGCTTGGAACAGGTCCAGCAGGCGGGCAGCCTGCGTGATGCGCTGCTTTTGATTGCCGGGATCGCCATCCGCCCCTGCACCGGGGCGCTTTTCGTGCTGGTGATCACTTGGCATATGGGCATCGGCGGTGTCGGTGTTTTGGGAGCTTTTGCCATGGCCCTTGGCACCGGGTTGATCACCATCGCCACCGGTCTTGCCGCCACGGGGTTGCGGGCGGGGGTGCTTGGTGGGCTCGCCGGATCGCCGCGCTTGGCACAGGCCGCGGCGGTGGCCGAGCTGACGGCAGGGCTTATCGTCGTCACGCTTGCGGGCGGGCTGCTGCTTCGCGCGCTTTAACGGCGGCCTTCGCGCAGCCAAGCGGCAATGATGAACAGGGCCGAGAGCAACAGCACCAACCAACCCGGCAGCAGCGGCGTTTGCCGCACATCGCGGGTCTCATAAGCGCCACGTGGGGTCAGCCCCAGCCAGCCGCGTCCGGCAGCCGGACGGCCAAGGCGCACGTCGCGCAGGCGCGGCAGCCCGTCTTCCACCCGTGCCACGCCACCGCGCAGGGTGTCGATGGCTGGGCGCAGGGCTGCGTCACTGGCAATCGTCTCAATAAACTCGCGCGGGGCAGCAGGGCCGAGGCCGATGACAGTCACCTCCTCCCCGTTTTCCAATCGGTAGAGGCCCATCTCTTCGCCCGTGAATTCAGCCTCAAAACGGCCCGGACCAGCGGGGGCGAGGGGCACTTCGGTGGTGCTGCCATCCGGGGCGGTGATGGTGACGGGGGGCACGGTTTCATCCAAGGTGCGCCGAGTGATGCGCATGGTGCGACCTTGGGCGGTGGCGGTCAGCGCCTCTTCTTCAAGCTCGGGCTCTTTCATCATCCAATGGGCCAAACGGCGCAGCAGTTCCAACTGCGGGCCGCCGCCCTCATAGCCCCGGTTCCATAGCCAAGCGTGATCTGAGGCCAGCAGCGCCACGCGGCCTTCGTCGACGCGGTCAAGCACCAGCAACGGGCGGTCGTCTGCGCCGCTCATGACCACATCGCCACGCTCAGCCGTCACGTCGATCTGGCGCAGCCAACGGCCCCAGTCGCCTTTGCCCGGCAGCTCGGCCGTCACGGGGTGGCGCTGACCGATGTCGGTCACGACGGGGGGGAAGGCTTCCTCCAGCACCCGTGCGGTGGGGGTGGCGGGCAGCACCGTGCCAAGTGGCGACCGGTAGAGGCTGTCGGCACTGGCGAAATCCGGCCCCGCCGCGACCAGCACCGCGCCGCCCTTGCGCACATATTGCGCCACGTTGTCGAGGTAGAGCGCAGGCAGAATGCCGCGCCGCTGGTAGCGGTCAAAGATGATGAGATCGAAGTCGTCGATCTTGTCCATGAACAATTCGCGCGTCGGGAAGGCGATCAGCGACAACTCGTTCACCGGCACTCCATCCTGTTTATCGGGCGGGCGCAGAATCGTGAAATGCACCAGATCGACCGCGCTGTCGGACTTCAGCAGATTGCGCCACGTGCGCCCACCGGGATGCGGCTCGCCTGAGACGAGCAGCACGCTCAGCCGGTCGCGCACGCCGTTCATCTGGATCAGGGCGGCGTTGTTGCGGTCGGTCAACTCACCCTCGGCTTCGGGCAGGGAGAAACGGATCACATTGCGCCCACCGTGGGGCAGGGCAACGGGCAGTTCGAGGTCTTGGCCTATGGGAACATCAAAGCTTTGTGGGTCTTCCCCATCGACAGAGATATCAAGCTGGGTCAGCCCCCCGTCCTCAGGCGCGGCGCCCAGATCGTCGATGCGCAAGGTCAGGGTTACAGGCTCGCCGATAATGGCAAAGGCGGGCACATTGCGTACGGTCAGGCGGCGGTCCCAATCCGCGGCCCGACCGGTTTGCAGCAGGTGCAGCGGCGCGGGTAGGTCAAGCGGCAGGTCCGCGTCATGCACCCGGCCATCGCTGACTGCCAAAATGCCCGCGATCCTCGAACGTGGCTCTTCGGCCAGTGCATCAGCCAAGGTGGTCATCAGCCGTGTGCCCGCATCCTCGGCCCCGTCGGGAACGGTGATCCGGCGCAGTTCAGTGTTGGGGCGTGCAGTGATGCGGGCGACCATCGCCTCGGCGGCGGCCTCGGTTTGATCGGCGCGGTCGGCAAGCCGCTGGCTGGCGCTTTCGTCTTCCAACAGCAGGACGATGTCTGCCAGCGGCGCGCGGTCCTCGGTTTGATAGGAGGGGCCAGCCAATGCGGCAAGCACCACCACGGCGGCCAGCCCCCGTAGTGCCCAACCCGACAGGCCCCGCCACACCGCCAGCAGAACGCCAAGCGCGGCAAGCACCCCCAGCCCAATCAGCAGCGGCAGCGGGATCAGCGGGTCGAAAAGCACGGTTCCGGTCATTGGCCCAACCTATCGAGCAGCGCAGGCACATGGACCTGATCGGATTTGTAGTTGCCCGTCAGCACATGCATCACGAGGTTCACGCCAAAGCGGTAGGCCAGTTCGCGCTGCCGCTCCCCGGCATAGCCGCGCCCGATGGGCAGCAGCGGCGCGCCATCACGGCGCACGGCCCAAGCGGCGGCCCAATCGTTGCCGCCGATCACCACCGGGGTGACGCCGTCATTAAGGTTGCGGAAAGGCATGCCTTCGATCCGCTCGGCATCGGGCGGCGCGGCCTCAACCCAGACATCCCGGCTGGTGTAGCGGCCGGGGTAGTCTTGGAGCAGGTAGAAGGTGCGGGTCAGCACATGGTCGCCGGGCAGCGGCTCTAGCGGGGGAATATCCAGCGGCGCGGCAAGTTCTTGCAGCTTGCGCCCGTTCGGGCTGGCGGCACCATAGCTTGCGATATCGGCATCGCGGGTATCAAACAGGATCAACCCGCCCGAGCGGAGGTAGTCATTCAGCTTGCCATAAGCCTCGGTTGAGGGTTGCGGTTGATCGGGGGTGACGGGCCAATAGAGGATCGGGAAAAAGGCGAGTTCGTCCTGCTCCAAATTGACACCCGTGGGCAGGGCAGGCTCTACCGTGGTGCGAAAATAAAGCGTATCCGACAGGCCGGTCAGCCCGGCGCGCGCGACCTCGTCAACATCCCTATTACCGGTCAGTACATGGGCCAGCGTGACTTCGGAGGCGGAGCGCACGGCAAAGCTTTCGGGGTCAGTCTCTTGCGCGTCACCCATCTGGGGCAGGCCCAGCCCCAAGACCAGCGCCAAGGTCCCGGTCGAGCGGCGCAGTAGCAGCCCCGAAAGGGCGAGGGAGGCCAGCACATCGGCCACGAGCAGCAGGATCGCGAGGCTCAGAAGCGCTCCGGCCAGCGGCTGTTCGGGCGGTAGCGCAAGACCACGCAGCGGCACATCCGAGGGCCATGTGGCGGGGGTGAGCGTGGTCTCAGCAGTCAGCACATTGCGCGCCAGCCGTCGGTCTTCTGAGCGGTAGATGCCGGGCGGCAGGGCCGGGCCAGCGGGGGCCGAGATCAGGTCGGGCCCCGCGACACCGGGCAGGTTGCCCGCGTCCGAGAGGGTGCCGAAACCATCCATCACCCGCAGCGGGGTCCATGTGGTGCCCTCAAGGCTGCCGGCCTCGGGCGTGCTGGCCCCCGACGATACGGCCAGCCGCTCCATCATTTGCACAAAAAGGCCTGACAGCGGCAGAGTCGACCATTCCGCCGTGGCGGTAACGTGGAAAAGCACGATCTGCCCCTGACCCACAGCCTTGCGCGTGACCAGCGGCGTGCCGTCACTCAGCGACGCAATCACCCGGTCGGCCAGTGTCGGGTCCGGTTGCGCCACGACCTGCGCGGAAACGGTCACGTCCTCCGGCACCGGCAGGCCAAAGAAGGGCGATCCGTTGCGGAAAGGGGCCAGCGCCTTCGGCTCACCCCAAGACATTGCCCCGCCCACGCTGCGCCCCCCGGCGCGCAGGCGCACGGGCATCAGCGGGTCTTCGTCGATGCGGCTGACATCACTGGCGGCAATGCGTGGCCCGGCGAAGCGGATCAGCATGCCACCCGCATCGATCCACTCTTGCAGAGGCTCTGCTTCGGCAGGGCTGAGGGTGGCCACATCGGCCAGCACGATCACATCGGGGTTGGCGGGCAGAACATCGGTCAGCGTGCCGTCGATCAAGTCGGCACTCGGGGCCAGCGCTTGTTCGATGTAGTGCAGCGGAGAGAGCAGTTGCAGCCCCTCCTGCGCGCCACGTCCGCCGATCAGCGCGACCTCGCGGCGGCGCAGCCCGTCGTCGACCAAGGTGCGCGCCCCGGCAGAGCGTTGGCCCGCGATATCGAAAGAGGTCAGCCGCGCGCGCAGTTCTGCCGGAAGGGAAAGGGAGGTAGTGGCCTCTGTCGCGCCCGCCTCGAAACTGGCATTGGCGGTGGCCAAAACGCGGGCATTGCCTGC
Source organism: Sulfitobacter sp. DSM 110093 (assembly GCF_022788715.1). NCBI lineage: Bacteria > Pseudomonadati > Pseudomonadota > Alphaproteobacteria > Rhodobacterales > Roseobacteraceae > Sulfitobacter > Sulfitobacter sp. DSM 110093. Next base: position 3,326,116 of record NZ_CP085167.1, on the reverse strand, counting down.
GGGGTCGCGACCATGGGCCTGCACCACGGCCTCGCGCTCCGGGCTGGGAATGGCGCGGCGCAGGGTCAGGTCGATTGCGCCATCTTGGTAGATGGCGGGGGCGATGCCGATGACGTTGTTGGCCGACTGATGCACTTCAACCGCGCCTTTGGTCTGCAACGCGGCGAGAAGATCATCGCGGCCCGGATAGTTCAAGCCATCGCTGAACCACATCGTGTCAAAGGCGGGCAGGTCTGCCATGATTTCGGTTGCGCGAGCGATCTCAGCTGGGGAAGGCTGCCATGGCGCGGGGGAAAGCCCGGCAAGGCGGCTGCGCCATGCGTCTGCGGATTGGAAGGTTGGCACCTGCGGGTTGGTCAGGGTCAGGATGCCCACCGTCCGCTCGGCCCGCCCGGCGCGGGTCAGCTGCGCGTCCACGGCGACCATCTGTTGGTCCCAGCGGCTGGCCCCGGCCCATGATGTATCCAGCACCAGCAACAGCGGACCGCTGCCCTGTTCCGCCTCGGCCTGCGGGTTCAGGACCGGCCCGGCAAGGCCAACAATGATCGCTGCCACGGCCAGCATCCGCAGCAAAAGCAGCCACCACGGGGTGCGGTCCGTCGTGCTTTCGTCATCCGCCAGCCCCAAAAGCAGCGCCACACCGGGAAAGCGGCGGCGGATCGGGGCGGGGGGCACGGCACGCAGGATCAGCCACAGGATCGGCAGCGTCAGCAGGGCCAGCAGCAGCCAAGGCGCGGTGAAACCGATGCCGCCGAAAACGCTCATGCAGCACTTCCTTGTCGCGCGTCCAACGCGCCATAGAGCCACAGCAGTGCCGATTGCGCCGACGCATCTGTGTGGTGCAGCCCATAGCGCCAGCCGGTGCGGGCGCAGAGTTGTTGCAATTCATCTTTGCGCGCCGCGAGCCGGTCGAGATAGCGGTCGCGCAGGTCATTCGCCTTGAGCGTCTCATGGCGCAGCGTGCCGCCGACGCTTTCGAAAATGGTACGGCCGGCAAAAGGGAAGGCTTCCTCTGCTGGGTCGAGCAGGTGGTAAAGCACGCCGCGCACGCCGCGATCAGCGGCTTTGGTCAGCGCTGCCTGGACCGGTTCAAGATCGCCCATGAAATCCGAGATAAAGATCGCCCGCGCATGAGGGATCATGCCGCGGTGTTCGGGCGGGGCATATTCGCGGGTGTCTTTTTGGCAGAGCAATTCGGCCAGACGCAGCACCTGCGGATTGCCGCGCCGTGGCGGCAGGGCGGTGCCGGTCAGGCCCACACGCTCACCGCCGCGCAGCAGCAGGATCGACAGCGCGAGGCCCAACAGCCGCGCGCGATCCGCCTTATCGGGCAGCTCTTTATCAGAGGCAAAGCGCATCGACGCGCCCTGATCGACCCAAAGCATGACCGACTGCGCAATCTGCCATTCCCGCTCGCGCACGAACTCCTGATCGCCGCGTGCCGAGCGGCGGTGGTCGACCATGCGGCGGCTGTCGCCCATTTGCGCCGGGCGGTATTGCCAGAAATCATCCCCCGTTCCAGCGCGGCGGCGGCCATGGGCGCCGGGCAACACGGCACCGGCCAGATGCTCGGCCCGCGCCAAAAGGGCGGGAAGCCGGGCCGCTTCGCCCTCGGCGTCGGCCCTGAGGGTTAGGGGGGAATGGGTCACGCGGCGGCCTTTTTCCCGATCAGTTGACCGGCGGTGGCGTCGATCAGCCCTTGCAGGCTTTCGCCGCGCGCGCGAGCGGCAAAGTTCATCGCCATTCGGTGGCTTAGCACCGGGCGGGCCATCGCCAGCACGTCTTCGGCAGAGGGGGCAAGCCGCCCCTCCAGCAGCGCACGGGCGCGGACCGTCAGCATCAGCGCCTGCGCGGCACGGGGGCCGGGACCCCAAGCAACACTCTCGCGCACCGCCGGGGTGGCCTCGGGTTCATCGGGGCGGAAGGCGCGGACAAGGTCAAGGATCAGCTCCACCACGCTGTCGCCTACGGGCATCCGGCGCAGCAGGTTTTGTGCGGCCAGCAGGTCTTCGGTAGTGAAGACAGGGCGCACCGCGCCATCTTCGACGCCGGTTGTGGCGATCAGGATGTCCCGCTCCGTCGCGCGGTCGGGGTAGGCCACGTCGATCTGCACGAGGAACCGGTCAAGCTGTGCTTCGGGCAGGGGGTAGGTGCCTTCTTGCTCGATCGGGTTCTGGGTGGCGAGCACGTGGAAGGGCTGGCCGAGGGCGCGGTCTTGCCCAGCGACAGTCACGGTTTTTTCCTGCATCGCCTGCAAAAGCGCAGACTGCGTGCGCGGGCTGGCGCGGTTGATCTCATCCGCCATCAGAAGCTGGCAAAAGATCGGCCCTTCGATAAAGCGAAAGGCCCGGCTGCCGTCGGGCGCGGTATCAAGCACTTCGGAGCCCAGAATATCGGCGGGCATCAGATCGGGGGTGAATTGCACGCGGCTGCCCTGCAGGCCCATAACGGTGCTCAAAGTCTCGACCAAACGCGTCTTGCCCAAGCCCGGCAGACCAATCAGCAGGCCGTGGCCACCGCAGAGCAGAGCCGTGAGCGCGAGGTCCACAACCTGCTCTTGCCCGACGAACCGCCCGGTGATCGACTGCTTGGCCTTGCCTAGCTTTTCGGTCAGCGCTTCGATTTGCGCGATCAGATCATCCGCTTCGGCCATGACATTTCTTTCCCCGGAGTTATATCTTTCAGGTGTAAGTGTATCGCGACCAAAGGGAATGGCAAAACCAATGAGCGGACAAAATACCGTGACACCCAGTGCAGACAGCCTGATCGAAGCCGCCAAGGCCGCAAAAACGCGCGGAACCCCGCCGCTTGAGAAGTGGAACCCGGAATTCTGCGGCGATCTGGACATGCAAATCAAACGCGACGGGACGTGGTTTTACCAAGGCACGCCGATCGGGCGGATTGAATTGGTCAAATTGTTCGCTTCGATTCTCTGGCGCGAGGGGGATGACTATTTCCTCAAGTCCCCGGTTGAGAAGGTGGGCATCACGGTCGAAGATGCGCCCTTTGTCGCCGTTGATTTCGAGGCCGAAGGCGCGGGCGAGGCGCAGCAGTTGCGGTTTCTCACCAATCTGGGCGACGTGGCCGAGGCGGGGCCGGAGCATCCGATCCGCGTGGTCCGCGATGAGGAAACGGGCGAGCCGTCGCCTTATGTGTCGGTCCGCCGGAACCTTGAGGCGCTGATTGACCGCAAAAGCTTTTACCGCTTGGTCGATCTTGGCCAGCACCGCGGCGGTTGGTTTGGTGTCTGGTCCGGCGGAGAATTCTTTGGCATCATCCCATCGGAAGACCTGCCGTAAGTTGACTGAAAGACCCGAATGCCGCTGATCCCTGCCGCCAATCTATCGCTGCTATGGTCAGAGCTGCCCTATCTGGACCGGTTCGACGCGGCGGCCAAGGCGGGGTTTCGCGCGGTTGAGGTGTTGTCTCCCTATGATATGCCCGCGAAAGAGACGCAGCGTGCCTTGCTGCGCAACGGATTAACCCTTGCCCTGATCAATGCGCCGCCGCCGAATTATACGGGCGGTATGCCCGGCTTTGCGGCCATTCCGGGCGGGGAGGCGCGTTTTGCTTATGATATGCGGCGCGTTTGGCGCTATGCCGACGCGCTGCGGCCCAAGATGGTGCATGTGATGGCCGGAGAGGCCGAAGGGGCAGCGGCGGCAGAGATTTTTGTGGCGAACCTCAAGCATGCAGCGGCTGCGGCACCTGTGGGCGTCACTTTGATGATCGAGCCACTGTGTCCGCAGGCCAAGCCGGGGTATTTTCTGAATGACTATGCGCAAGCGGCGGAGCTGCTGGCGGCGGTGGATGAACCGAATGTGGCACTGCAATTTGACAGTTTTCACGCGCAGATGATCCACGGCGATGCTGTCGCGGTTTTCGAGGAATATCGCCCCCTGATCCGCCATGTGCAGCTAGGCGACGCACCGGGGCGTGGGGCGCCGGGCAGTGGCGAAGTCGATTTCGACGGGCTCTTTGCCGCGCTGCGGGCGGGTTATGATGGTTTTGTCAGCGGGGAGTATGCGCCGGGCGCGGCGACAGAGCAGACGCTCGGATGGGTGGCCGCCTTAGGGGAATGACACCGGCGCATCGTCGGGCTGCCACTGGGGGTATTTGCTCATCACGCTTTCGAACCGGGGCGAGGTGAGGAAGCGGTCGAGCCACCCTTGCAGATGCGGCCAATCCTGAGCGTCGAACCAGTCGCGGTCGATGAAGGCGAACTGCCGCACGAAGGGCAGGATCGCGTAATCTGCCAGCGTGGGACGGTCGAAAATCCAATCGTCCAGTTGCGCATCGAGGTCTTGGAGAAAGGCGGCGGCCTTGGCGCGTTGTTCTTCGGGGTCCACATCGGGATAGCGGGTGGCGTATTTGGTGCGGTCCAGCGCGTCTTTGAACGGGCCATCGGCGCGGGCGATCCAGTCGTGGCCTGCGCTCGGCATGTCGCGCCAGCCTTCGGGATCGTTCAGCGCCAGCGCCCATTTCATGATGTCGAGGCTTTCGTCGATTGGGCCCTCGTCTGTCACGAGGCAAGGGACGGTGGCAGTGGGGGAGGCTGCAAGAAAGGCATCGGGTTTGTCGCGCAAGACGACTTCGCGCAGATGGACCTGCGTGCTCGAGGCGGCGATAGCGAGGCGGGCGCGCATGGCGTAGGGGCATCGGCGGAAGGAGTAGAGAATTGGGGTCATGGTGTGTGAATAGCGGAAAAAAGTCCGAGATTCTATGCGCAGACGACGATCTATGCTATCCGGCCCGGAATCAAGCCGCAGGCGCCGGGCCATCGCCTGCCCGCCCGGACGGGTAGGCGATTTGGCGAGGCTTGGCGCAACTTAGCTAAGTCACATCATGGCTGAACTATAAAGTGGCATGAACGAGCGTCGGGATCGCCGACCCGCGGGCAGACGATGGCCCTCTCTCTCACTGAAACGGTGTCGGCGGCAGCCCCTTGCCCGCAAAGCGCGCCACATCATCGACCCGCTTGGACCGCGCTGTCGTGGTCCGCGCATCGTCAATCCACGCCAGCGCATCGTCGCGCAACTCATCGCTGTAGCCGTCCCAGCCCGCCTGTGCGCCGGTCTCTTCCAGCGCTTGGGCGAGGTCTTCGGGGAGGTCTGTATGATCCATCAATGCGCCTCCGCCCAGTTGGCACCGACGCCAGCATCGACGATCAGCTTTACGTCAAGCTTCACCACCGGATCATTGGCGTTCTCCATCACCTCGCGCGCGGCGGCGATCAGGGCGTCTTCGGCCCCTTTTTCGACTTCGAACAGCAGTTCATCGTGCACCTGCAACAGCATCGTCGCGGGCAGATCGGCGATGGCCTCGGGCATCCGCACCATGGCGCGGCGGATCACGTCGGCGGCGGTGCCTTGGATCGGCGCGTTGATCGCGGCGCGGGCGGCGAAACCGGCCTGCGGCCCCTTTGCGCCGATGTTGGGCGTGTTGATCTTGCGACCGAACAGCGTCTGCACAAACCCGTGCTCTTTGGCAAAGGCTTTGGTGTCATCCATATAGGTGCGGATGCCGGGGAAACGTTCGAAATAGCGGTCGATAAAGCCCTGCGCCTCGGCCCGTGGAATGCGCAGATTGCGCGCAAGGCCAAAGCCGGAGATGCCGTAGATCACGCCAAAGTTGATTGCCTTGGCGTTGCGGCGGATCTCGGGGGTCATCTGATCCATCGGCACGTCGAACATCTCGGACGCTGTCATGGCGTGGATGTCGTCGCCGCGTTGGAAAGCTTCCTTGAGCGCGTCGATCTGGGCGATATGTGCGAGGATGCGCAGCTCGATCTGGCTGTAGTCCAGCGCCACCAGAACCTTGCCCTCGGGGGCGACGAAAGCCTCACGAATGCGGCGGCCTTCTTCGGAGCGGATCGGGATGTTTTGCAGGTTCGGATCGGTCGAGGCCAAACGCCCCGTCGCCGCCCCGGCGATAGAATAGCAGGTGTGCACCCGCCCCGTATCGGCGTTCACATGGTCTTGCAGCGCGTCGGTATAGGTCGACTTCAGCTTGGACAGTTGCCGCCAGTCCAGCACCCGACGGGCGAGGTCATGTTCGGTGGCCAGATCCTCCAGCACATCCGCACCGGTGGAATATTTGCCGGTCTTGCCCTTCTTGCCGCCATCAAGCCCCATTTTGCCAAACAAGATTTCACCAAGCTGCGCGGGGGAGCCTACGTTGAACGCTTCTCCGGCCAGATCGTGAATGTCAGCCTCTAGCCCCGCCATTTTCTGGGCGAAAGCGTTGGACATCCGGCTGAGCGTATCGCGGTCGACGAGTATCCCCGAACGCTCCATCTGCGCCAACACGGGCACCAACGGGCGCTCAAGCGTTTCGTAGACTTTGGTCACTTCAGCGCGGTGCAACTGCGGCTTGAAGAGTTTCCACAGGCGCAGGGTGACATCGGCATCCTCGGCGGCATAAGGCACGGCGTCTTCCATCGGCACCTTGTCAAAGGTCACGGCGGATTTGCCGCTGCCCAGTAGCGGTTTGATCGGCAGGGGCGTGTGGCCAAGGTAGCGTTCGGAAAGCGTATCCATGCCATGCCCGTGCAGACCTGCGTGCATCGCGTAGGACATCAGCATCGTGTCGTCGATGGGCGCGACAGTAATGCCCAGTTGGGCAAAGATTTTGCCGTCGTATTTCATGTTTTGCCCGATCTTGAGAATCGCAGGATCCTCCAGCATCGGGGTCAGCAGTTGCAAGGCTTCCTCAATCGGCATCTGGCCGGGGGCGAGGTCATCGGAGCCGAACAGATCATCGCTGCGGCTGGCCTTGTGGGTCAGCGGGATATAGCAGGCCTGCCCGGCTTCAACCGACAGCGACACGCCGACCAGTTCGGCGGTCATCTCGTTCAGACCGGTGGTTTCGGTATCGACCGCGACATAGCCGACCTCATAAATCCGGTCGAGCCAGACGCGCAGCGCCTCGGCGTCGCTGACCTGCTCATACTTGCTGTGGTCGAAGGGTACGTCTGCCACTTGCGGTGCGTCGGCCACGGCGGGCGCTGGCGCGTCGGGGATGGCGGGGGCTTCGCGGCCCAGCACTTCGGCCACGCGCTTTGACAGGGTGCGGAACTCCATCTCAGACAGGAAGCCGAGGAGCTGTTCCGGGTCCGGGTCGCGAACCTCAAGATCGTCGATGGTGAAATCCAGCGGTGTGTTCTCATCCAGCAAGACGAGGCTGCGGCTGAGGCGGATTTGCTCGGCATGGTCGATCAGGGTTTGGCGGCGTTTGGGCTGTTTGATCTCGTTCGCGCGCTCTAGCAGCGCATCCAGATCGCCGTATTCGTTGATCAGCAGCGCCGCTGTCTTGATGCCGATGCCGGGCGCGCCGGGCACGTTGTCGACCGAATCGCCCGCCAGCGCCTGCACATCCACCACGCGGTCAGGGTAGACGCCGAACTTCTCGAAGACGCCATCGCGGTCGATGGTCTTGTTCTTCATCGCGTCCAGCATTTCCACGCCGTCGCCGACCAGCTGCATCAGGTCTTTGTCGGAACTGATTATCGTGCAACGCCCCCCGGCGGCGCGGGCCTGTACGGCGAGGGTGGCGATGATGTCGTCGGCCTCATAGCCCTCAAGCTCTTTGCAGGCGATGTTGAAGGCCTCGGTCGCGGTGCGGGTCAGCGGGATCTGCGGGCGCAGGTCTTCGGGCATGGCCTCGCGATTGGCCTTGTACTGGTCGTACATGTCATTGCGGAAAGTGTGGCTGCCCTTGTCGAAAATCACGGCGACGTGCGTCGGCGCATTGGGGCCGGTGTTGCCCTCAACATAGCGGTGCAGCATGTTGCAAAAGCCCGCCACGGCGCCGATGGGTATGCCGTCGGATTTGCGCGTCAGCGGTGGCAGGGCGTGATAGGCGCGAAAGATGAAGGCTGAGCCGTCGATCAGATGCAGGTGGTGGCCTTTGCCGAATGTCATATGAATGCTCCGCTGGATTGGCGACCCTTTTGCCACGAAGCATGGCCCGCGGCCAGACGCCAATGCGCCGCGCGGGCAGGTTCGTGCCGTCGGTTCAGGTGTTCAGGTGAGGGCCGGAAAGGCTCAGACTTTGCCTTCGAAATCCGTATGGACGAATTTACAGTCACAATAACCGCATTCGACCCAGCCGCGATCTTGGGGGATTTGCAGCCAGACGCGCGGATGGCCAAGCGCGCCTTCGCTGCCGTCGCAGGCCACGCGCCAAGTGTTCACGATGCGGGTTTCGGGCGCTTGCAGGGTCATGGAGTTGGTCCTCGGCTCAGGCGAAAGTTGCCACTCGTTATGACCAAAGCAGGCGCGCGGGGCAAGGGCTCTGAGCGGGAATGGGAGGTTGGTGCACAAAGTGGTTCAAGTGCCAGCCTACAAGGGGTAAAAGGCGCTAACCAGTGACCTAGCCGGAGCAGACAGTCTGATGAGCGTCCCAAAACCTGTGGTATTGTGCATTCTTGACGGCTGGGGGCTGAGCGAGACCCGAGAAGGCAACGCGCCTCTACTAGCGGACACGCCAAATTTTGATCGCATCATGCAGGCAGGCCCAAGCGCACAGTTGATTACCCACGGCCCCGACGTGGGCCTGCCGCGCGGGCAGATGGGTAACTCTGAGGTCGGCCACACCAATATCGGCGCGGGCCGTGTGGTGGCGATGGATTTGGGGCAGATTGATCTGGCGATAGAAGACGGAAATTTTGCCGAAAACGCGCGTTTGCGGGATTTCATCGCCAAGCTGCAAGCGGCCGGCGGCACGGCACATTTGATGGGCGTCGTCTCGGACGGTGGGGTGCATGGGCACCTCAATCACATGATTGCAACCGCCCGTGCGCTGGATGCGGCAGGACTGCCGGTGGTGATCCATGCGGTAACAGATGGGCGTGATGTTGCGCCTTCTTCGGCGCTTGGATATTTTGAAACGCTGGAAGAGGCGCTGCCCGAAGGCGTGCGCATCGTTACCGTTACGGGCCGCTATTTCGCACTGGACCGTGATAACCGTTGGGACCGCGTGGCCAAAGCTTCTTCTGCGATCCTTCAAGGAGAGGGTGGCACGGCCCCCGATGCGCGCACCGCAGTGCAGGCGGCCTATGAACGCGGCGAAACTGATGAGTTTATCGCCGCCACGGTTATCAATGGTTACGCAGGCGCGGCCTTGGGTGATGGCCTTTTCTGTCTTAACTTCCGCGCCGACCGCGCGCGGGAGATCATGGCGGCCCTGGGCGATCCGGCGTTTGACGCATTCGAAACTGGCCCGCGCCCCGAATGGGCAGCGCTGATGGGGATGGCGGAATACTCCAAAGACCACGCCGCCTATATGACGACGATGTACCCCAAGCCCGATATCGTGAACACGCTGGGGGATTGGGTGGCGCAGCAGGGACTGCGGCAGTTCCGTCTGGCCGAGACCGAGAAATATCCGCATGTGACCTTTTTCCTTAACGGCGGCGTTGAAACCCCAGCCGAGGGTGAGGACCGCAACATGCCCAAGTCGCCCAATGTGGCGACCTATGACATGCAGCCCGAGATGTCTTGCGCTGAGGTGACGGATCAGTTCGTGCAGGCGATCGAGGCGGGCTATGACCTGATCGTGGTGAACTATGCCAACCCCGATATGGTGGGCCATACCGGTGATGTGGCAGCGGCGGTTACGGCCTGCGAAGCCGTTGACGCGGGGCTGGGCCGGGTGCTGACGGCGCTAGAGGCCGCAGGCGGCGCGATGATCGTCACGGCGGATCACGGCAATTGTGAGATGATGATCGACCCCGAGACCGGCGGTGCGCATACGGCGCATACGCTTAACCCGGTGCCGGTGGTGCTGGTGGGCGCCCCCGAAGGGACCGCATTGCGTGACGGGCGACTGGCCGATCTGGCCCCGTCGGTGTTGGAGTTGATGGGCCTGCCGCAGCCCGATGAAATGACCGGGAAAAGTTTGCTAAAATGAAGCATTTCGCTGCGGCTGTCCTTTTTGCCTGTCTTCCTCTCATGGCACAAGCGCAGGCCAAGGGGGCCGCAGCAGAGGCGCGCGCGGCAGCGTCGGCTCTTGAGGCAGCATCGACCAAGCTCGATCAAGCCGATGGAGCGCGTGACCGGGTGAAAGCGCTGACCGAGACGATTCAGGCGTTTGAGGCGGGGCTCGCGGCAATGCGCGCGGGTCTGCGGCAGGCGGCAATCAACGAAGCGCAGCTGAGCCGCAAACTACAGGCCCGTGAGGGTGAGGTGGCGCAGTTTCTGGGCGTCCTGCAAAGCATCGGCGGCGATCCTTCGCCCGTAGTGCTGTTGCATCCAGATGGCCCGATGGGCACCGCCCGCGCCGGGATGTTGCTGGCCGAATTGACGCCCGCGCTTAACGCCCGCGCAGACGCGCTGCGCCAAGATTACGATGACATCAAAACCCTCCGCGCGTTGCAAAACGATGCGGCGCAGCGTTTGCAACAGGGTCTGACCGAGGTGCAGGGCGCGAGAACCGCGCTTAACCAAGCCATGGCCAACCGCACCGATCTGCCCACACGCTTTACCGAAGACCCGGTGCGCACTGCGATCCTTATTGCGTCGACCGAAACGCTGGATGGGTTCGCCAGCGGCCTCGCGGAAATCACCACTGGCGCGGTAGAGCCTGCCCCGGCGAATCTTGACGGGCAGGTGGGTGATCTGCCGCTGCCTGCCCAAGGGCTGATGCTGCGCGCGGCTGGCGAAACCGATTCCGCCGGTGTCACGCGGCCCGGCATGATCCTTGCCACCCGCCCCCGCGCCATCGTCACCAGCCCCTCGGCGGCGACGATCCGTTACGTGGGTCCGCTGCTTGATCTGGGCAATGTCGTGATCCTTGAACCGCAAGTCGATACGCTTTTTGTGCTGGCGGGGCTGGATATCGTTTACGGCCAAGCCGGGCAGGTGATTGCCGGTGGCACGCCCATTGGGTTGATGGGCGGGCCGGAAAGCGGCACAACTTCCCAGATGTCACCAATTGGTGAAGGCACTGGCACTGACCGGACAGAAACGCTCTATATAGAAGTCAGGCAAGACAACACACCTCAGGATCCGGCAGACTGGTTCCGCACCGACAAGGATGGATAGCAGATGAAGAAATTCGTGATGGCAGCCGTTGCAGGCACGGTCGCGGGGGTGGTGGCAACCACTCAGATCGCCGGACCGCTGTTGGCGCAAGAAGCTGAGAAGACGACAAACGTCTATGAACAGCTCGACCTCTTTGGCGATATTTTCGAACGCATCCGTGCGCAATATGTCGAAGATGTCGAACCCGGTGACCTGATCGAAGCCGCGATCAACGGCATGTTGACCTCGCTTGATCCGCATTCGTCATATTTGTCGCCCAAGGACGCCGAGAAGATGCGCGAGCAGACGCGCGGCGAATTTGGCGGTCTGGGCATTGAGGTCACCCAAGAAGAGGGTTTCGTCAAAGTCGTCTCACCCATCGACGAAACACCTGCCGCCGAAGCAGGGATTGAGGCCGGTGATTTCATTACCCATGTCGATGGCGAAAGCCTGCTGGGCCTTGGCCTTGATGATGCGGTCGAGATGATGCGCGGGCCGGTCGGGTCTGAGATCATCATCACCGTGGTGCGCGAAGGCGAGCCGGAGCCCTTTGACGTGTCCATCGTGCGCGACACGATCCAACTGACCGCCGTGCGCGCCCGCACCGTGGGCCAAACTGCCGTGCTGCGTCTGACCACATTTAACGAGCAGACCTATCCCAAGATGAAAGAGGGGCTGGAAGAGCAGATCGAAGAGGCCGGTGGTATCGAGGGGATCAACGGCATCGTAATCGACATGCGCAACAACCCCGGCGGTTTGCTTAATCAGGCGATTGCCGTCTCGGATGCCTTCCTTGAGGAAGGCGAAATCGTCAGCACCCGAGGCCGCGATATCGAAGATGGTGATCGTGTGAACGCCACACCGGGCGATCTGGCGATGGGCAAACCGATTGTTGTGCTGATCAACGGCGGCTCTGCCTCGGCGTCTGAGATTGTCGCCGGTGCGTTGCAAGACCACCGCCGCGCCATCGTGATCGGCACTAAGAGCTTTGGCAAAGGGTCGGTCCAAACGGTCATGCCGCTACGTGGTGACGGGGCAATGCGCCTGACCACGGCGCGGTATTACACGCCGTCGGGTCGATCGATCCAAGCGCTTGGCGTGTCACCTGACATCGTTGTGGCCCAGCCCCCAGCGGCACCGGAGACTGAGGAAGACGAGGCATTGTCCGCACGTCCCCTCCGCTCGGAAGCTGATCTTCGCGGGCGGTTGAACAATGACAGCCTGACCGACGATCAGATCAAACAGATCGAAGATGACCGCGAAAAGGCCCGCATCGCGGCCGAACTGCGCGAAGAGGATTACCAGTTGGCCTATGCCATCGACATCCTCAAGGGTCTGTCGGCTTTGGGTCCGAACGAGTAACGGGGCCTTACCCGAAACGCGAAAAGCCCCGCTGGCAGCAGCGGGGCTTTTTGTTAGTCAAGCTGGCGTGGCCATTCGTTGAGAAACGCATCGCGGGTCAGATTGCCCGGAGAGCCGTCTGTGCGATGCGTGGCTTGGGTAAGGGTGACAAAGACCACCTGCCGATCCGCCTTTTCGGCCCAGCCCAGATACCACCCCCAACCACGGGCATAGTCAAAGCTGCGGTCCGCACGTCGGGGGAAGGCTGCGCCGGTTTTGCCCTTGATCTGCCATCCGGCCACGTCTCGCCGTTCGACAATCGCGCGGGCCTTTTGCATGGCCGCAGGAGATACGGGCAGGGCGTCGCGCAGCAATGTGCGTAGAAAGGCCGCTTGCTGGCGTGGGGAAACCTGTAGCGAAGAGGCGATCCAAGCGCGGTCTAATCCGTTGTCTTGGCCCGCGTCGCCACTGAAATCTGCATTGCCATAGCCAAAGCGCCGCGCATAGTGCGCGAGTCTGTCAGCGCCTAACTCATGCGTCAGCCGGCGCGAGTACCACAGCACTGAATAGCGCAACCAGTCGGTGGGAGACGTGTCCTGCCGCCACGGCGCACCGCCCCAATCGGGATCGCCTGTTCGGTAGCTGAAAACCGGGGTTTCGGCGTCGGTCAGAAGCCCCGTGTCATAGCCGATCACCGCCAGTGGCAGTTTGAAAGTCGATGCCGGAGTGACGGGTCGGTCACAGTCGCCCTCTTCCAACAGGGTCGCGCCGGTGGGGGCGTCGATCAACAGCGTACATAGTGTCTCGGCTGAGGCGGGCAAGGCCATGGCGAAGGACAAAAGCAAAGAGCGGAATACGCGCATGGGGCAGCCTTTCGCCGGGTTTGATAGGGGGTTAATCCGTCTCGCGGCAATGGCGACGAAATGCGCGCTTCAGCATGTCGAGTTCGGCGCGCAGCAGGTCCATCTCGGCGCGGATGTCATCACCAAGCGCTTCATCGGCGATCAGGGTCACATGCCCTAACGGCACGCCGCTGGTCTGTTCGGTGATGAGCAGCGTTTGCACCCCATCGGCGATCACCTCAGCCGGGATGGGGATTGAGAGGTGCCATTCACCAGCCGTCTCAGCAGCGGTCAACGTGACCCCAGCAAGTTCAGAGCCTTGGTGTGTCACGTTAACCTGCGGTGCCTCCGCCCCGCCCTTGGCGGTCAACACGCCCTGCCAGACGCCTTGGCGCAGCACGGTTTTGGTCAGGTCAAATCGGCTCATCACGGGGTTCCTAGATTTGGGCGCGGGGGCGGCGGGAGAAGGTGAGGTCGCGCAGCACGACTTGGTTCATGTCCGGCCCCTCAAAAATCAGGTCGATCCATGCCGCCTCGATCCGTTTTTCGTTGAGGTTGGTATAGGCGAGATCAAACTCGATGCTGATGCTTTCCATGTCAGCAGGCAGTTCGCGGACAATCTGTTCGGTATTCGGACCGTGGCGGATGTTGAGCCGAGCAAAGATCTCAAGCGGATGCTCCAATTGCACGATCGCATCCATGCGGATCAGATGGCGGCGCTTTAATCCGGAGACGGCATCATCGGGCAGGTCAACCACCAGCGATAGGAACGAACCGTCGAATTTGAACACGTCGAGTTGCAGGCCATAGGGGGCGAGGTCGGCTTCGCGCAGATTGCGCAATTGGCGCAGGGTAAGTTCCGATTGCGCACAATCGTGGAAAAGGGTCACTTCCGCGCCCAGCATCGATTTGGTTTCAACCGCAGAGATGCCGGGCGTCGGCGACGGCCCGCGCCAAAGCTCAGGCCGCCACGCCCAATCGGCGTTATGCGGTTTGGGGAATCCGGTGGCACCAATGGCGGGCAGGGCCAGCCGTGCATCGGCGCGGTGGATCAACTGATCGAGTTGGGCGCGCAGCAACCGGGCACGGCTGCGCTGGCGGCGTAGAGTGGCAAGGTCAACGGTGGCAGCTTTGCGTGCGGCGCGCGCCCAGCGTTGCAGCGCGCGGGCGTAAAACCTGCCCTCTAGATAACCGCTGCGGAAGTTGACCATGACTTGCGCCCCTTGTTTCCCAGCACTCTATGCAAGGCGAAGGTTTCGTTCAAATAAATAGCCTGCCGATTGTTTCCAGTGGTGGGCAGTGTTGCTGATTTGGAAACAAACGGCCGGTCAGAACCCGGCTCCAAGACCTTCGCTTTTGGTTCGGCTTTGCTGGATCAGATCAGCCACTAATTCGCGCCCTTCTTCCGAAACTGCGCGACTTTGTGGTGCACCATAAAGGGTGACGCTGGCGATATGGCCGCCGATCCGCGCCGTGCCGCGCCAGTGGCGGCCTGACATGCCTTCGGCGGGCACCGGCCCTTGGGCGACGAAAATTGTGGCCCCATCCGGGCTCCCGGTCTCTTGGACTTGTGTCAAACCGGCGGCTTTGGCCACCTGTTGCGGTGTTGGCAGCGGCGCGTCGGGCTCGGTTTTGATCAACGCAAGGGTCAGGATGCCCAAAGGTGCGGCGGTGACGACATCAGGCAGGCCAAGCGCATCGCAGCGGGCCATCAGGGCAAAGCGGCTTTTAAGGCTTTTGCGGTCGATGCAATACCCCTGCGGCGGGACGACTTGCACCGCCCCATCGGCAAGGATGGTTTGGCGCAGAGGTTCCTCTGCCGCCCCGGTACTGCCGCCAAGGGAAAAACCCTGACCGCCTTCGCAGGCGGACAGGGTAAGCAACGCAAGCGCCGCGAAGGGGCTTTTAGAGGTCCATGTAATCATGGGTCTCGGCCTGAGCGCCCGGATGTGTCACGGCACCAAGGTAGGTGGGGCCAACAAGCTTGGCGTATTTCCACAGCGCGCCGCTTTGGTAGTTCGTCTCACGGGGGCCAGCCCAATCTTTGCGACGCTCGGCCAGTTCATCATCGCTGAGATCAACGCTGATGCTGCCGGTGATAGCGTCAAGGGTGATCATGTCGCCGTTTTTCAGCAGGGCAATCGGCCCGCCGTGCGCGGCTTCGGGGCCAACGTGGCCTACACAGAAACCTCGGGTGGCACCCGAGAAACGCCCGTCGGTGATCAGAGCCACCTTCTTGCCCATGCCCTGACCCGAAAGTGCTGCCGTGGTCGCCAGCATTTCACGCATACCGGGGCCGCCTGCGGGGCCTTCGTTGCGGATGACGAAGACGTCGCCTTCGGAATAGGCGCGGTTTTGCACCGCTTCAAAGGCGTCTTGCTCGCATTCAAACACCAGCGCCGGGCCGGTGAAAACGATGTCTTCTTCGGACATGCCCGCGATTTTCACGATGGCGCCTTCGGGGGCGAGGTTGCCTTTCAGGCCCACGACACCGCCGGTCTTGCTGATCGGATTGGCGACCGAGTGGATCACCTTGCCGTCGGCTTCGCGGTCGATGCGGTCCAGTTCCTCACCGATGGAGCGGCCTGTGGCGGTCAGGCAGTCGGTATGCAGCAGGCCCGCTTTGCGGAGTTCCTTCATGACCACCGGCACGCCGCCCGCATCGTAAAGATCTTTGGCCACATAAGCGCCGCCCGGCTTCATATCGACGAAGTAAGGCGTGTCGCGGAAGATCTCGCAAACGTCTTCAAGGTAGAATTCGATCCCGGCTTCATGGGCCATGGCGGGCAGGTGCAGGCCAGCGTTGGTGGAGCCACCGGTGCAGGCCACGATGCGCGCGGCATTCTCAAAGGCTTCGCGGGTGCAGATGTCCCGCGCACGGATGTTCTTTTCGATCAGGTTCATCACCGCGGCGCCTGAGGCCTCGGCATAGGCGTCGCGGCTCTCGTAGGGCGCGGGCATACCGGAGGAGTTTGGCAGCGCGAGGCCGATGGCCTCGGAGACGCAGGCCATGGTGTTGGCGGTGAACTGACCACCACAAGCGCCCGCCGATGGGCAAGCCACGCGCTCAAGCACGTCGAGGGCAGCTTGCGACATGGTGCCGTTCTGGAAGCGGCCCACGGCTTCGAACATGTCCTGCACGGTCAGATCGCGGGTGGCGAAATCTTCTGGCACATCGGCCCCGGCAGGCGCTTTTCCCGGCAGGATCGACCCGCCATAAAGGAAGACCGACGGCACGTTCAGCCGCAGCATCGCCATCATCATCCCCGGCAGGGATTTGTCACAGCCCGCGAGACCCACGATGGCGTCATAGCAGTGGCCGCGCATGGTCAGCTCAACCGTGTCGGCAATCGCTTCGCGCGAAGCCAACGAGGAGCGCATGCCCTCATGGCCCATCGCAATGCCATCTGTGACGGTGATCGTGGTAAATTCGCGTGGCGTGCCCTGTTCGGAATGCACACCCACTTTTACGGCCTGCGCCTGACGGTTCAACGCGATGTTACAGGGGGCAGCTTCGTTCCAACAGGTGGCGACGCCCACCAGAGGCTGGTGAATCTCTTCTTCGGTCATGCCCATGGCATAATAGTAGGACCGGTGCGGCGCGCGGGCGGGGCCTTCGGTCACGTGGCGGCTGGGCAGCCGGGATTTGTCGAAGCGGGGCGTGGTGGACATCGGTGGGCTCCTTGAAACGTCTTGAATGGAATAGTCGGGCAGGGGCGGTGCTGCAAGGCTTTGGCGCATATGAGGCGGGGGAACTGTTGTATTGCAGCGTGTTAGGGCATAGGTTCTGACCTTCTGGCGCGGTCGGTTGGAGCCGCCCGCAAGTGTGAAAGCCCGGTATATGCTCTGCAAGAACCACTCCCGATCTGCCCCGCGCCGCTCATGACTTGGCGGCCCGATTACAGCGCCCATGCGGAGTTTGTCGCGCCCGCGCGCCCGTCATCGGCGCTTTGGCGGTTTTTCTTGGGCCTGTTCGTGGCGGTGGTGGCCTATGTCGCGCTGAACGAGTTTTACTTCCAGACGATCTATGCCTTCGCAGGAACATCGGCGGCATCGCTGCACGGCAACCTGCTGAAAGGCGCCACACCGCAGGCGATGTATTTGTTGCTGTTCAGCTTCGGTACAATGGCGATGGCCGGTGGTGTGACAGTACGGATCGTGCACCAGCGCAATGCGAGCAGCCTTTTGGGCGTGCCGGGGCGGCTTTGGCCCAGTTTTTGCGCGGTCTCTGTTGCGATGCTGACCCTTGGGGCTGTGTTGCTGATCCTGCCGCCGTGGGACATGGGCGGCGATTTGACAGCCAACCTTCCCCTGAGCCGTTGGTTGCTGCTCATGCCGCTGTCGCTGCTGGCCGTGCTGGTGCAGGTCAGCGCCGAAGAGATCGTCTTTCGCGGCTATGTGCAGCAGCAACTGGCGGCACGGTTCAACTCTCCGTTGATCTGGATGGTGCTGCCCTCAGCGCTTTTCGCGCTTGGTCACTACCTGCCTGCCGAGGCGGGGGAGAATGCGCTGATGGTGGCGCTTTGGGCCGGGGTCTTCGGCATCTTGATGGCAGACCTCACTGCGCGTTCCGGCTCGCTTGGGCCTGCCATTGCCGTGCATCTTTGGAACAATGTCTCAGCCATTTTGATTGTGTCTTTGCCGGATGATCTTTCCGGGCTGGCGTTGTACCTGACGCCCTTTTCGATGGATGATGCAGCGGCGATCCGCACATGGTTGCCGGTTGATTTTGCGCTTATGCTGGTCTCATGGCTGGCGGCGCGACTGGCAATACGCCGCTGATTGCAATTTCCCGGTGCGGGGATTATCTGGGACGGAACCACAGCAGAGGCCTGCCAATGAACTGGATCACAAACTACGTCCGCCCGCGAATCAACTCGATCTTCTCGCGCCGCGAGACGCCGGACAATCTGTGGACCAAGTGTAATGAATGCGGCACCATGCTGTTTCACCGCGAGCTGTCGGACAATTTGAATGTCTGCACCAACTGCGGCCACCACATGCACATCAGCCCGCGCGAACGGTTCAAAGCGCTGTTCGACGGCGGTATCTTTACCGAAGTGAAAGTGCCTGCGCCGACGCCTGATCCGCTGCATTTCAAAGACCAGAAGCGCTATCCCGACCGGATGAAAGCCGCGCAAAAGCAGACGGGTGAGCATGAAGCCATGCTGGTCGTCACAGGCGAAATGGGCCGCACGCCGATTGTTGCCTGTGCGCAGGATTTCTCCTTCATGGGCGGTTCCATGGGCATGTATGTCGGCAATGCGATTATCGCCGCTGCCGAAGAGGCCGTGAAGCTGAAACGCCCGCTCGTGCTGTTCTCCGCCGCCGGTGGCGCGCGGATGCAAGAAGGTATCCTCAGCCTGATGCAGATGCCGCGCACCACGGTTGCTGTGCAGATGCTGAAAGAGGCCGGGCTGCCTTATATCGTCGTGTTGACCCATCCGACCACGGGCGGCGTCACCGCGTCTTATGCGATGCTGGGCGACGTACATATCGCGGAGCCGAACGCGCTGATCTGTTTCGCCGGCCCGCGCGTCATCGAACAAACGATCCGCGAAAAGCTGCCCGAGGGTTTCCAGCGGGCCGAATACCTGCTTGACCACGGGATGCTTGACCGGGTGACCAAGCGGACGGAAATGCGCGATGAGTTAATTACCATCACGCGGATGTTGATGGGGCTGACGCCTGCGGTGCGGGGCGATCTGCCCGCCCCTGAAGAGGTCGAAGTGGCCGAGGCCGCTGCCGCCGTTCAGGCCAGTGCCGATCTGCCCGCCGAAACGCCCAAAAAGAAATGAGCACGCCTTCATCGGACGTCATCCTTGAACGGATGATGGCGCTGCACCCCAAAATCATCGACCTGACGTTGGACCGGATGTGGCGGCTGCTTGAGGCGTTGGGCAATCCCCAAAACGACCTGCCGCCGGTTATCCATATTGCCGGAACCAATGGCAAAGGGTCGACCCAAGCCATGATCCGCGCGGGGTTAGAGGCAGCTGGCAAGACAGTTCATGCCTATACCTCGCCCCATCTGGCGCGGTTTCATGAGCGTATCCGCGTCGCGGGGCAGTTGATCTCAGAGCCTGATCTGGCTGCCGTGCTGGATGAATGTCACGCCGCGAACAACGGCGAAGAGATTACCTATTTCGAGATCACGACCTGTGCCGCGATCCTCGCCTTTTCGCGGGTGCCTGCCGATTACACGCTGTTGGAAGTCGGGCTTGGCGGGCGGCTGGATGCAACCAATGTCATTGATCCGGTGTTGACGGTAATCACACCCGTTTCGGTCGATCATCAGCAGTATCTAGGCGACACATTGGCCGAGATTGCAGGCGAGAAGGCCGGGATCATCAAGCGGCTGGTGCCCTGCGTGGTTGGCCCGCAGGAAGAGATCGCGCTTGAGGTCATCGAAGGCCGCGCCGCGAGACTTGGCGCACCGCTTTTGGCCTATGGGCAACAGTGGCATGTCGGACCAGAAGCCGGGCGCATGGTCTATCAAGATGAGACCGGGTTACTTGATCTGCCGCGCCCTAATTTGCTGGGTGCACATCAAATCCAGAACGCCGGTGCCGCGTTGGCTGCCCTACGGCACTTGGGCATTGGGCCCGAGGCTTGTGAGGCTGCGGTAACCCAGGCGCAATGGCCCGCGCGGATGCAGCGTCTGTCTGACGGGCCGCTGGCGGGCAGAGCGCCCGAGGGCGAGCTTTGGCTGGATGGCGGACACAACCCTGCGGCGGGGTTGGCTTTGGCCGCTGCGTTGGCAGAGATGCCCAAGCGCCCTATGCATCTGATCTGTGGGATGTTGAACACCAAAGACATCGCCGGGTACCTGCGCCCCTTGGCTGCCGAGGCCGTGAGCCTTACCGCTGTTTCCATCCCCGGAGAAGCGGCAACTCTGCCCGCCAAAGCGACGGCGGACGCGGCCCGAGAGGTAGGGATTGAGACCGCCGAAGCCGAAAGCGTCACCGCTGCGTTGGAGGCGATTATCGCCCGCGAACCCCATGCACGTGTGTTGATCTGTGGCTCACTCTACCTTGCCGGTAGCGTGTTGCGGGAAAGCGTCTAATTAACCATATTTGGTGGCCCGGCTGCTGTGCGATGCAGATATGGTGTATCTTGGTGAAAGGAAGTCTCCCCTTTCGAATTTGACCGAGGTGTCCCATGCGCAATTTTATTCAGTCGGCGCGTCACGATCAGGACGATGCACGGAAATATCAATTTATCTTCATGGCCATAGGTGTCGCAATTATCGCGGGCGGGCTGTGGTGGCTTTATGAGGTTGAACGGCCTTATCACCCCATCTTACAGGGCAACGACCTGCACATGCAGCCGGTCGGCGATTCTTGATTTAACATTGGTGGGCGGTTAACGTCCCCAATCCTCACCTTGCATTTCGCGCAAACGTGACGCGGTGCGTTCAAATTCGAACGTGCCTTCGCCTTCGGTATAAAGCATTTCTGGGGCCGCTGCGGCAGAGCAGATCAGCCGGACCTTTGCTTCGTAGAGCGCATCAATCAGGGTGACGAAACGCTTTGCTTCGTTAAAGTTTGAGCGGCCAAGGCTGGGGATATCGTCCAGCAGCAGCACACGCACATTCTGCGCCAGTGCAAGGTAATCCGCAGCCCCCAGCGGTTGTCCGCAAAGCGCGTGAAAACCGGCGCGGGCCATGCCGTTGTGAAAAGCGGGAATCACCACCTCGCGGCCTTTCACATGCAATGTCAGCGGCTCTCCCTTTGTGCCTGCCAGATCGTCCCAAACCGCATCCATCGCGGCGCGGCTTTCCGCGTTCACGGGGGTGAAATAGACCTGCGAGCCCGCCAGCCGGTCTTGGCGGTAGTCGGTGGGGCTGACCAATTCATGCACCACCATCCGCTCTTTGATCAACTCGATGAACGGCACAAAGACTTCGCGGTTGATCCCGTTTTTATACAGATCGTCGGGCAGGCGGTTGGAGGTAGTCACGACCACGACCCCGGCGGCGAAGAGCGCCTCAAACAGGCGGCCCACGATCATCGCGTCGGTGATGTCGGTGATCTGCATCTCATCGAATGCGAGCAGGCGCACGCTGTCGGCCACATCGCGGGCAACGGGGGCAATGGCATCGTCCACGCCGGTCTTGCGGACCTCATGCATGGCGTTGTGAATTTCCTGCATGAAGGCGTGGAAATGCACCCGGCGCGCGGGCACGTCGGGCATATGCGCGACGAACATATCCATCAGCATCGATTTGCCGCGCCCGACGCCGCCCCAGAGGTAGAGCCCTTTCGGCGGGGGCGGTGCTTTGCGGAACAGGCTTTTTTTGGGTGGGTTCGCCAGCGCGTCGCGGATTCGGTCAAACTCTGCCATCACGGTTTCTTGGGCCGGGTCGGCCTTGAGTTTGCCCTCGGTGACCAGCCGGGCGTAGGTCTCGCGCATGTTGCTCATGGCGGGACAGATAGCGTGCTGGTGGGGGAGAGGAAAGCGGCCCTCGTGTGGGGGCCGCTTGTTCGGTGTGTTTTGTTTTGCCGCTTACCAGTCCGTCGGACCCTTCTCGGCGAACTCATGCACCAGAAAATCGATAAAGGCGCGGACCTTGGGCTGGGTGAAGCGGCCCGGTGGGTAGACGGCATAGATGCCTTGGGTCTCAAGCGGCAGTTCGGGGATTGCGTCTTCGACCAAGCCTTTCTCCATCGCCTCAGAGTACAGAAAGCTCGGTAAATAGGCGATACCTAGCCCTGAGATCGCGGCGTTGAGCAGGCTTTGCCCATCGTTGACCGACAGCCAACCAGCGGTTCGCACCTGACGTTTCTCACCTGAGGGTGCGGTCAGTTTCCAGACATTGCCCGACGATTGGTTCGAGTAATGCAGCAGCTTGTGATTGTTCAGATCGTCGATCTTTTCCGGCCGTCCGTATTGTTCGAAATACTTGGGGCTGGCGATCATGCGCTTGGTCGTCTCGGTCAATTTGCGGGCGCGCAGGGTGCTGTCTTCCAACTCTCCGATGCGCACGGCCATGTCGAACCCTTCTGAGATCAGTTCGACATAGCGGTTGTTGAGGACCATGTTCACCGTGATGTCGGGGAAATCCGACAAGAATTCCGACAGCGCAGGTGACAGGTGATTCACGCCAAAGTCCGTCGCTACAGAAATGCGCAACAGGCCCGAAGGCGCGGATTGCATAGAGGTCACTAGCGCGTCGGCTTCGCCTGCATCGTTCAACACCCGACGGGCGCGATCGTAATAGGCAAGGCCGATTTCCGTGGGCGACACACGCCGCGTGGTACGGTTCAGCAGGCGCGCGCCAAGGCGGGCTTCAAGTGATGACACATGTTTCGAAACGGCGGATTTTGAAATCCCCATCTTCTTGGCAGCATCGGTAAAACCGCCTTGATCCACCACTGTGGCAAACGCTTCCATTTCCGTAAGGCGGTCCATTGCCTGTCCCTTCGCATTAATCTTGTTGAAACCAGATATGGGCGGCAATTCAGGCAGGATCGGGGCAGGGGCAAGACAGTCTCGTGGTCTTTGCGGGGATCGTTCATGGCGTGGAAACGGCGGAACAGTCTGTTTCCCAGTCGCTTAAAGCCAGCGCAACCATTTCAAAACCGCCAGCATGATTGCGGCGAGGCCCACCATGGCAAGGCAAAGGATGGCAAAAGCACGCGGATCGTCGACGCCGGGCATCCCGCCGACATTCACACCAAACAGCCCGGTCAGGAAACCGAGTGGCAAGAAAACGGCAGCGGCAATCGACAGCACATAGCCATGGCGCGCTTGGCGTTGGGCCACTTGGTTGTCGTGTTCGTCTTGGACGGTAACGATACGTTCTTGTAGGGCGTCCAACTCTTCCACCACAATGGCGGTGCGGTTGGCCAGTTCGCGCAGTTTCATCGAATCGACATCTGGTAACAGCGGCAGGTCTAGGTTCGCCAGCCGCTCCAAGGCGCTGCGCTGCGGCGCGAGGTAGCGTTCCAATTTGATCGTGCTCCGGCGGGTGACGGGCAGGTCTTTCGGCGGCGGGGTGCTAAGGTCTTCGAGGTCGGTTTCGTAGAAAGCCGTGCGATCGGCCAGCCGCGCCACTTCGATCTGCACCCGTGCGGTCAACCTTGAGACCAGCGCTTCGAGGAAGGCCGAAGGCCGGGGCGGGGCGTTGTTCTGGGCGGCCAGCGCGCGCAATTCATCGATGGCAAAGACCCGGCGCATCCGCACGGTGATCACCACCGCATCCGTCACCCACATCCGGACCGAGACCATCTGGTCGGCTTGCTGCCCTTCGTTCAGGTTGATGCCGCGCAGATTGAGGATGAGACCGTCTTCATATTCATCACAGCGCGGGCGCGTTTCGGGTTGCAGCAATGCGCCCGCCGGGATCTCGGGCAGGTGTTCGGCCAGCCAGGGTGCCAGCGCGGGATCGGCCATGTCGTAATGCCACCAACGGTAGCGCGCAGGCCCGGTCAGATGGCTATCTTCGGGCACCGTGGTGGTGCCGTCATCATATATGTCGAAGACGCAGAGGGGCATGGTCACCTATTGGCTGGCAAAAGCGTCAGGTGATTTAGCGGGTTGCGCGCGCCGGGTGCAAGGGCGCGCGCAGTGCGGGTGTTAAAGGGCGGTGGCCAGACGTGTGCCTTGATTGATCGCGCGTTTGGCGTCGAGCTCCGCGGCCACATCCGCGCCGCCGATGACATGACAGGCGACACCGCGCGCCTCCAGCGTGTCGGCAAGACTGCGGTCAGAGAGTTGCCCGGCGCAGAGCACGATGGTGTCTGCCTCGATCAGCGTCGGCTTCTCGCGCGTCTCGCCAAAGGAGATGTGCAGACCTTGATCGTCGATCTTTTCGTAATTCACCCCCGCAATCATCTGCACATTCCGCATGGTGAGTGAGGCGCGGTGAATCCAGCCTGTCGTCTTGCCCAAGCCTTTGCCGGGTTTGCTGGTCTTGCGTTGCAGCATGGTGATCTGTCGCGCGGGGGCGGGCGGTTGTGGCCCTTCCGGGGCCAGCCCGCTGCGATGTTCACCGGGGTCGGTCACGCCCCATTCGTGCATCCATTCGGGCAGGTTCAACGTGCTGCTTTCCCCATCATGGACAAGGTGTTCGGACACGTCAAAACCGATGCCGCCCGCGCCAATCACGGCGACGCGCTGGCCGACTTTTGCGGTGCCGTTCAGCACGTCGATGTAGTTGACCACGTTGTCGCCGTTCTGGCCGGGGATTTGCGGGTCACGCGGCACCACGCCCGTGGCGATGACGACCTCGTCAAAGCCGCTGAGCGCATCGGCGGTCGCTTCGGTCTCTAGCTGTACGGTCACGTCATGGACCTTGAGCATGGTGCGATACCAATCAACCAGCCCCCAGAACTCCTCTTTCCCTGCGACCTGTTTGGCGAGGTTGAGCTGCCCGCCTATTTCGGAGGCGCGGTCAATCAGCGTCACCCTATGCCCGCGCTCGGCAGCAGTGATCGCGGCGGACAGCCCCGCAGGGCCAGCGCCCACAACGGCCACGGATTTTACCGCTGCCACCGGTTCGATCCGCAACTCGGTCTCATAGCAAGCGCGGGGGTTCACCAGACAAGTGGAGATCTTGCCGCCGAAGGTGTGATCGAGACAGGCTTGGTTGCAAGCGATGCAAGGGGCGATCTGGTCGGCCTTACCTGCCTTGGCTTTGGCGAGGAAATCGGCATCTGCCAGCATCGGACGGGCAAGGGACACCATATCGGCGCAGCCGTCGGCCAACACCTCTTCGGCGACCTCGGGCGTGTTGATCCGGTTGGAGGTGATGAGTGGGATGCCGACCTTGCCCATCAGCTTTTTCGTGACCCAAGAGAAGGCCGCACGCGGGACAGAGGTGGCAATCGTCGGAATACGCGCCTCGTGCCAGCCGATGCCGGTATTGATGATCGTGGCCCCGGCTTTCTCGATTTCTTGTGCCAGTTGAACGACCTCGTCGAAGGTCGAGCCGTTGGGGATCAGGTCAATCATCGACAGGCGATAGATCAGGATGAAATCATCGCCCACCGTTTCGCGCACGCGGCGCACCACTTCGATCGGCAGGCGCATGCGGTTTTCATAAGACCCGCCCCAGCGGTCTTCGCGCTTGTTGGTGTGGGTGACAAGGAATTGGTTCAGGAAATACCCCTCCGACCCCATGATCTCGACCCCGTCATAGCCCGCCTCACGTGCACGCAGGGCGCAGGCGGCGATATCGGCGATTTGCTTTTCGATACCTTCTTCGTCCAACTCTTTGGGTGCGAACATAGAGATCGGGGATTTGATCGCGCTTGGGGCCACGCATTCGGGGGTGAAGGCATAGCGGCCCGCGTGGAGAATCTGCATGGCGATTTTGCCGCCCGCTTCATGCACGCGCTGTGTTATGATGCTGTGGTTGTCCACGTCCTTTTGACTGGTCATCATAGCCGCGCCATGGGCCACGGCACCCTCGCGGTTCGGCCCGATGCCGCCGGTGACCATCAGCCCCACGTCGCCCCGCGCGCGGGTGGCGTAGAATTCGGCCACGCGGTTCCAGTCGCCGGTTTCCTCCAGCCCGGTGTGCATAGACCCCATCAGCAGCCGGTTCTTCAGCGTGGTAAAACCAAGGTCGAGCGGGGCAAGCAAGTGGGGGTAGTCGGACATGGCTTTACCTTTCTGGGTGGACTGGGTCACTGTGACACCATCGGAAACGGCAGGGCAAGTCACGTGAAACGCCGCGTCAACGATGCCACTGCCGAAGCGTCAAAGCGGCGATGTGACCGCTTTGAGCCTCGCCGGGATCGTGCTAACTCCAGCGGGAACGCCATTCAGGAGATTTGCCACCATGACCCCCGAAGAGATTGCCAAACTGCCCTACCGTGCCTGCGTCGGTGTGATGCTGGTGAACGCCGAGGGCGAGGTCTTTGTCGGTCAGCGGCGCGACCGGGATCAAGATGCGTGGCAGATGCCGCAAGGCGGGGTAGACAAGGGCGAGGCCGCGCGTGATGCGGCCCTGCGCGAGTTGGAGGAAGAGACCGGCATCCCCCGTGATCTGGTAGAGATCGAAGCCGAAACGACGAGCTGGCTGCCCTACGATCTGCCGCATGAACTGGTGCCCAACATCTGGAAGGGACGGTATCGGGGGCAGGAACAGAAATGGTTCCTGATGCGTTTCCTTGGGCAAGATGATCAGGTCAACATCCAAACGGCTGAGCCTGAATTTTCGGAATGGCGCTGGCTACCGGCGAACCAATTGGTTGCCAATATCGTGCCGTTCAAACGCGCGGTCTATATGGCGGTTCTTGAAGAGTTTGAGGAGAAATTATGAAACGTTTCATCGCTTGCGCTCTGGCCACGTTGGCGCCACTGCCCGCACTTGCGCTCAGTTGTTTGCCGCATTCCGTTGAGGCGACATATCAGCGCGCGGCCAAGGCCGAGGAAAGCTATGTCGTGGTGCAGGGCCGCCTGACGTTTGACGCCAGCGCGTTGCCGGACAACGGCACCGGCACGGTCAACCCACCAAAAGAGACGCCGATCTCGGCTGAGATTAGCGGCAAGGCGCTTTCGGAGGGGGGCTTTGACGTGCCTTTTGAGCAGCCACTGTCGCTGAACGTTCTGTGCTACGGCCCGTGGTGCGGCTCTGCCGAGGAGGGCGAGGTGTTGGCCTTTCTCGAACGGGGGGCGGATGGCGCCTATACGCTTGAGAGCAACCCCTGCGGCGGCGACCTGTTCGGATCGCCCAAGCCCGCCATGATCGATAAAGTCGTAGGATGCTTTCAAGGGGCCGACTGCACGCCGGAAAGGTGATCCGGCGGCAGCGGTTTAGCCTTCGATCAAGGGCACCTGAGGTGCCGCATCTCGTGGCAGCAGACCGTTTAGGCGGGGATCGTCGTCAATCTCAACCTGACGGCGGAAGGGTGTGAACCCCGAACGAACATAGAAACCAAGCGCCTGCGGGCTGTCGTTGGTGCAGGTGTGCAGGTGTAGCCGCTCGATTGGTTTTTCCCACGCCAGCGTGATTGCTTGGTTCATCAAGTAACGCCCCGACCCGCTGCCAATCAGCGCAGAGGTCAGCCCGAAGTAGGCCAGCTCGCAGGTGCCTTCCTCGGAAAAGTATAGTTCAAGCAGCGCTTCGTCTTTGCCGTCACGTGTCAGCGTGTAGAAATCTCGCGCGGGGTCTTGCAGCACGGTGATCAGCGCCGCGTCATCCAGTTTCAATCGCCCGTACCACAGCCAATCCGCCCCGACCCGGCGAAAGATATCGCGAAACCAGTCGACCGTCGGGGTGACCTGCCGGAAGGTGACACCATCGGGCAGGGACGCATCGCGCAACACAGGTTTCTCGAGCATCTGAAGATGCGTCACCACCACCCCAAGCTTGCCGGGGGCGACATCGTGAAAACCATCCTCAATCATGCTCAGACCAATCCTTCGGCTTGGAAAAGCGCCATGATGTCGGTCTCGGGGCGGGGGCCGATATGGCGAATGACTTCTCCCGCGCAGATGTTGCCCATACGCCCGCAGGTTTCCAGATCACGTCCCGTGGCAAGGCCATAGAGGAACCCCGCCGCGAATTGGTCGCCCGCGCCTGTGGCATCAACTGGCACGACTTTCTCAACCGGCACATCGACGCGTTCATCGCCACGCATCAGCGTGACCCCGTCGCCCGACCGGGTGCAGACCACCAGCGGGCAAATCTCAGCCGTTTTGGCCAGCGCGACTTCGGTGTCGTCGGTTTCCCACAGGGCGCGAATCTCGGCTTCGTTGCCGATGACATAGCCCAGATCGTTTTCGATCAACGTTAGGAAGTCATCCCGGTGGCGTTCCACGCAGAAAGGATCGGAAATCGCGATCCCCGCCATGCCGCCGCCCGCCGTCGCCGCGCGCGCCGCCTCGCGGAATGCGGTTTTTCCTGCTTCATGGTCAAAGAGGTACCCTTCGAGGAACATCAACTTGGCCTTGGAGGTCACCGCCTGCGGCACGTCGTCTGACGTCAGCCCAGTCGATATCCCGAGATATGTGTTTAGCGACCGTTCCCCATCCGGGGTCACAAAGATCATGCAGCGCGAGGTGGGGTTTTCACCTTCGGCCACCGGCGCGTTGACAAAATCAATACCGATGTCGGTCATGGCCTTGGCATAGAACTGGCCCAATTCATCATCGCGTACCCGGCCAATGAACGCAGTTTTCAGCCCCAGCGCACCCGCGCCAGCGACGGTATTGGCGACCGAGCCGCCGGGCGTCTGCAAGCGGTCTTGCATCGCACCATAGAGGTCTTCGGCACGGTCGCGTTCGATCAGCTGCATGATGCCTTTTTCGATGCCATTGTCGGCAAGAAAGGCGTCATCAGCATGAGAGATCACGTCGACGACGGCGTTGCCGATGCCAACCACTTCGTATTGGGTCATTCTGTCTTGTCCTCGTATTGGCACAGGTCACGGATGATACAGGTGCGGCACAGCGGTTTGCGTGCCTTGCAATGATAGCGCCCATGCAGGATCAACCAATGATGGGCATGACGCTGAAAATCAGCGGGAATATTGTCTTCGACGGCGCGTTCCACAGCATCCACCGTTTTGCCCGGCGCGATGCCGGTGCGGTTACCGACGCGAAAGATATGTGTATCCACGGCCTGTGCGGGTTGCTCCCACCACATGTTGAGCACGACATTCGCCGTCTTGCGTCCGACGCCCGGCAGCGATTGCAGCGCCGCGCGGGAGTTCGGTACCTCGCCGTCATACTCATCAACAAGAATTTGGCTCAGTTTGATGACGTTCTTGGCTTTCTGCCGATAGAGACCGATGGTTTTGATGTGTTCGGTCACCCCATCAATCCCCAGATCCAGCATCTTTTGCGGGGTGTCGGCGATCTTGAACAATTCGCGCGTGGCTTTGTTGACGCCCGCGTCGGTCGATTGCGCGCTTAGCGCCACGGCCACCACCAGCGTATAGACATTCACATGATCCAATTCGCCCTTGGGCTCAGGCTCTGCCTGTTGGAAGCGTGCGAAAATCTCGCGGATGGTATGATAATCAAGTTGGCGGGCCATGGCTTTGGGTATGCGATGAATGACGCGGCAGGGCAAGCGGGGGCGGGCTGCGATACATTGGCGCAAGAAACGGGTCGCGCGGGGCCGGGGGTGCGCGTATCTTTGCGTCATGACACAGATCACAGACATATCCCCCGCACCCGACAATCAGGGTTACCACTATCAAGTGATGCGGCGCGCCATCGCCTTGATCGACGAGGCCGAAGACCCCAAACAGTTGAATTGGATCGCCGGGGAAATGGGCATGTCCGCCGCGCATTTCCAGCGGCTGTTCTCGCGCTGGGTGGGGGTGTCGCCCAAACGCTACCAGCAATATCTCATGCTGGATCAAGCCAAAGTCATGCTGCGCGATCATTTCACGACACTGGCGGCGGCGCATGAATTGGGGCTATCAGGCAGCGGGCGGTTGCATGATCTGTTCCTGCGCTGGGAGGCGATGAGCCCCGGCGAGTTCGCCCGCAAAGGCGCTGGGCTCACGATCTATTGGGGGTGGTTTGACAGCCCCTTTGGCCCGACACTGGTGATGGGCACCGACAAAGGCATCTGCGGCTTGGCCCTGTCATCCGAAGTCGGAGAGGATGCAGCGATGGTGGACCTTTGCAGCCGCTGGCCCATGGCTGATTTCGTCGAAGCGCCAGACCGGCTGCGCCCATGGGTCGACACCGCGTTTGGGATGCAAAAAGACCCCGAGGCGAAGGCCCCGCTTTACCTCATCGGTGCGCCGTTTCAGATCAAAGTTTGGGAGGCGCTGTTGAGCATCCCGTCGGGGCAGGTGACCACCTATTCCGAGATTGCGCAGACCGTTGGCAGCCCCCGTGCCGTGCGCGCCGTCGGCACCGCTGTGGGGCGCAATCCGGTGAGTTGGCTCATCCCCTGCCACCGTGCGCTACGCAAAAGCGGGGGCTTGGGCGGTTACCATTGGGGCCTGCCGGTAAAACGGGCCATGCTGGCGTTTGAAGCCGCGCGAGCGGAAGCCTAAACTGCGGCTACTGGGCGGGTTTCTGCCGAATAACGGTTATATGTAATGTTCGCGGGAACTTTGCATGTCTATATTGCGTTCACGTCAAGATGCTCCGCCCGAACGGGGCCCGCAAACATGAAGGCAGTAGACATGATTTCTTCGAAGATGACTTTGGCCGCCGCTCTGGCCGGCGCGATGACACTGGGTGCGTGTACGCAGCCACTGCAGCCCGGCAATGGCGATCCCAACCAGCGGACCAAGAATGGCGCTTTGATCGGTGCGGGCGTCGGGGCCCTTGCCGGCGCGATTTCCGAAGGTGACGGCAAAGGTGCCCTCAAAGGCGCATTGATTGGTGGCACCTTGGGCGCAGGCGTTGGTTACTCGCTCGACAAACAAGAGGCCGAGCTGCGCGCCGCGATGGACAGCCGTGTGGTTATCACCAACACTGGCGATCGTCTGATCGTGACACTGCCGCAGGATATCCTGTTCGCGACCGACAGCACCAGCGTATCACCCGCATTGCGTGACGATCTGGCCGCATTGGCGCAGAACGTGAACATCTACCAGAACTCCACATTGCAAGTTGTCGGTCACACCGACAGCGACGGCGAAGCGGCATATAACCAGCAGCTTTCCGAGCGTCGCGCGCAGGCCGTGGGCAACATTTTGCTCTCGAACGGCGTGCCGCAGCAGCGTTTGCAGACATTCGGTCGCGGTGAAAGCCAGCCAGTTGCCAGCAACTTGAGTGCCGCAGGCAAATCGCAAAACCGTCGGGTTGAGATCGTGATCCTGCCCAACGCGCGTTAAACCGCGCCCCTTTGGGAACGGTATTGAACCCCGGCCACTGGCCGGGGTTTTTCTTTGGCCTAAAGGTTGTCCTCGACCCTGAAGCCCTCTGGGACGGCATCGCGCTCTTCGAGCAGAAGATCGGCCATCACCTCTGCTACTTTGGGGGCCATGCCGAACCCGATCTTGAACCCGCCGTTGGCGATGTAATGCCCCGGTTTGTCCGGCCAAGCGCCCAGCATCGGCGCGCGGCTACGGCTGCGCGGGCGCAGACCTGCCCAGCGTTCGACGATCATGGCATCTTTCAAAGCAGGCACAGCCGCGCGGGCTTTGGCGATTACGTCATCAAGCTGCGCGTCGGTGCTGTCGGGACTGTCGTATTCGCGTTCGGTCGTGCCGCCGACGGCCACCGTACCGTCCAGATGCGGGATCACATGCACCCCATCGGCGAAAAGCTGAGGTGTGCCGCCCCGATCTAGCTGCAAAAGCGCGGCTTGGCCCTTGATGCCTGCGCCGACCAAACGTGCATGGCCAGCGTTGAGCGTTTCCAACCCCGCGACCCCGGTGGCCCAAAGGGTTTTGCCTTGATCCGGGGCGTCGTTGAGAACTTCAACGCCTTTCACCGCCAAAGCCGCCACCAGCGCCGCGCAGGCTTGGCGCGGGTGGACGAGGGCGCTGAGCGTGTCGTGGATCAGCCAGCCGGTGGGGCTGTGCGGGGCCCAATCGCGATCTTCGGTGCGGACCAATTCCCACCGGGCGCGGCCCTGCCAAAGCTCGGCTGCCGTTTCTTGTCGTTGCCGCGCCAGCGCGAGCGCCGCGTCATCCGCCACCGGCTGCAACCGCCCGCTGCGGATATAACCCGGGGCGTGACCGCCCACGGCCTCCACCTCGGCCCAGAAACCCTCCGCGCTGAGCAGGCTTTCAAGCTGAAAGGCTTTCTTGGCGTTCCAATTCTCCGGCACATGCGGCGCCAGCGCGCCCACGATCCCGCCCGAGGCGCCTGCTGCCGGGCCTGCCGGATCGACCACCTGCACCGATGCGCCGCGCAGCACACAGGCCCAAGCCACCGACAGGCCAAAAATCCCGGCCCCTCTTACGGTTACATCCACCATTGCCATTCCCCGCCAGCTTGCGCAGTGTCTGCGCGACTTCACTCCCCCTCTAGCAGGACGTACCGTGCCAGACCAGAATGCCCAGATCACGTGGCGCGAGGGCCAAGTGCCCGTCTCGACCCAGTTCGATGATCCCTACTTCAGCCTAGAGGACGGCGCGGCGGAAACGGCCTATGTCTTTCTGGCGGGCAATGACCTGCCAGAGCGTTTTCGCCCCGGTTTTCACATCGCCGAACTGGGCTTTGGCACCGGGCTGAACCTGCTGCTGGCATGGGACGCATGGATGCGCGCGGACCACCAAGGGTCGCTGCATTTCACCAGTTTCGAAGCCTACCCAATGCGGCCTGAGGATATGGCGCAGGCCCATGCGGCCTTTCCGGCGCTCGACGGGCGGCGTGATGCGCTGACGGCGGCGTGGGATGGCACCGGCGGCGTGTTGGAGCTGCCCGGCCTGCGGGCCGAGATCATCATCGGTGATGCGCGGCAGGCCCTTCCCGCATGGCAAGGGCAGGCCGATGCGTGGTTCCTTGACGGATTTTCCCCGGCCAAGAACCCTGAATTGTGGGGCGATGATCTGATGTCCGAAGTGGCCCGTCACACCGCGCCGGGTGGCACCGCCGCGACCTATACCGCCGCCGGCTTCGTTCGCCGTGCGCTCGCTGCGGGCGGTTTCGAGGTTTCCCGTATCCCCGGCTATGGCCGTAAACGCCACATGACACGCGCAAGGATGCCTGCATGAGCCAGTCCAACAACATCCCGCTCGGCATCATGCTGATGATCGCCACAACGATGGTCTTTGCCGTCCAAGACGGGCTGTCGCGCCATTTGGCCGAAAATTACAACGTGCTGATGGTGGTGATGATCCGCTATTGGTTCTTTGCTGCCTTCGTCATCGCGCTGGCGCTGCGCAAGGCAGGCGGCATCCGCAAAGCCGCCGCGACCACCCAGCCTGCGGTGCAAATCCTGCGCGGCGTGCTGCTCTCGGCGCAGATTTGTACGATGGTGCTGGGGTTCACGATTCTGGGGCTGGTGGAAAGCCATGCTGTCTTCACCTGTTATCCACTGCTGGTGGCGGCGCTCTCCGGTCCGATCTTGGGTGAGAAAGTCGGCTGGCGGCGGTGGGCCGCGATTGGTGTGGGCTTCATTGGGGTGCTGGTGATCCTGCAACCGGGGCTTCGGGTGGTGGACCCTGCTGCCGCGATCCCGCTGGCGGGGGCGGCGATGTTCGCGGTCTACGGCCTGCTGACCCGCTATGTCGCGCGGCGCGACAATACGGCGACGAGTTTCTTCTGGACCGGCGTGACCGGTGCGGTGGTGATGACAGCCATCGGCGTCTGGTTTTGGGAGCCGATGACACCGGGCAACTGGCTGTTGATGGGGTCGCTCTGCATCACCGGGGTGACGGGGCATTGGCTGCTGATCCGCTGTTATGAGGTCGCCGAGGCGAGCGCCGTGCAGCCCTTTGCCTACACGCAGTTGATCTTTACCGTGATCATCGGCCTGTCGGTCTTCAACGAGGTGCTACGCCCGAGCGTGGTGCTGGGTGCAGGCATGATCGTGGCGGCGGGGCTGTTCACCCTATGGCGCGAACGCCTTCAGCGTCGACCCGGTTAACTCTTCGCTAAAGGGGATCGGCAGCGGGTCTTTGCCCAGACGGGCACGGTAGACGGGCAGGCTTTCGGTCACCCGCATGACGTAGTTCTGCGTCTCGCGGAAGGGGATCATCTCAATCCAATCGACGATGTCGATCTCACCTTTGCGCGGGTCGCCATAGGTCGACATCCAGCGGCGCGGTCGGCTGGGGCCCGCGTTATAGGCGGCTGACATCATGGATACGTTGCCGTCAAACTGCCCGGCCATTTGCGACAGGTAAGTCGCCCCAAGCCGCGCGTTGTAATCGGGATCGGCGGTCAGCCGGTCTGTGGTGTGTTGGCTAGAGATGCCCAGATCGCGCGCCACGTCTTTCGCCGTGGCAGGCATGATCTGCATTAGCCCCCGCGCGCCGACACCGCTTTGGACGTTCGGGTCAAACTCGCTCTCGCGGCGCGCGATGGCGAGGGTCATTTCAGTGGCCATGGGCAGGTCTTTCTCGACCAGACTGTGGAGCGCATAATAGGGGGCGGGCACTTCCAACCCGCGCTGCGCTGCGCGTTTACCGATCATCACTGCGATATGGGGCTGGCCTACGTCAATTGCGGCTTGTCCGAGCAGGGCAAGGTCTTCGGGCACGAGTTGTTCGGCAAGATGGGTCCAGAAACGCTCAGCCGTGGAAAGCTCGCCAGAGGCTTGTAGCAGCAACCCCGCCTCGAACAGCGGTGCGCGGGCCAGCGGGGATGTGCGCCAGTCTTGCGTGGGCGCATTGCCCTTCAGCTTTTCGTCAAATGGCACGCCGCCACGTTCAGCGGCCAGCAGACCATAAAAGGAGGTCTGAAACTTCGCCCCCATGGCATAGGCTTTGGCCGCACCTTCGGCATCGCCCATCGCTTCCAGCGCGCGGCCCTGCCAGTATCCGGCACGGCCTTGGCTGATGGGGGATTCCACGGCGTTGTCATGGTTTTGGAAATGGCCCAACGCGGTGGTTGGGTCATTTAGGAACCGCAGGGCAATATAGCCCGACAGCCATTCAAGATCGGCAAAATCGGACCCGCTGATCAGGAAATTCTGCGAGGCAAGCTGATAAGCCGTTTGGGCATCGCCATTGCGCATCTCGTCACGCGCCAAGGCGCGGCGGCGGTTGGACCATGCGGGCGGCTGGCCCAGATCGGCAGCCGAGGTCGACCGCGCGAGCATCAGATCCTTGGCATCGTCGCGCAGCCCTTTGCGAATGCGCCACTCAAAGCGGTCATGCGCC
This sequence comes from Sulfitobacter sp. DSM 110093, assembly GCF_022788715.1. Taxonomy (NCBI): domain Bacteria; kingdom Pseudomonadati; phylum Pseudomonadota; class Alphaproteobacteria; order Rhodobacterales; family Roseobacteraceae; genus Sulfitobacter; species Sulfitobacter sp. DSM 110093. The sequence continues at coordinate 3,291,205 of NZ_CP085167.1, read as the reverse complement.
AGCCCCGGCGCATCGGCCTTTGATGCGGGCAGCGCGTTGATCTTGGCGTTCACATCGCTTTCCAGCTTTTGCAGGGCGATACGGGTCTCGGCCAGTGCCTTGTCGGCGCTGGACACCAGATCGAACATCTGCCGCGCTTCGGAATGCTCGCGCTGCCAGAGCATCTCTTCCAGCCGTGCCGCGTGATGCGGTGCCAGAAGGCTGCCGTGTGCGTCGACGAACAATTCCTGACTGGTGGCGTTCATCGGCATGGTGCGCCACGCCAGAACGAGGTTCGCTTCGGCCTCGCCGCGCTGGCCGCTGTCGATTAGCGCCTTGGCATGGGCCAGCACCCCGCGCGGGGTCTGCGGGGCCATGGCCGAAAAGAAATCCAGTATGTCGCTGCCGGATTGCTCGATCACGGCCTCTTCGGTTTGCTTGCGCAGGTACTCTTCGCCCGGCCAATCGGGCCTGCGGGCAAGAAAATCGCGTGCCTCGGCATAGCTGCCCCGCCCGGCGCGGAGCCGGTGCCATTCGATAACGTCAACGGCGACCTGCCCATCACGGGCAGCCAAGGCCGCAGCCGCGTCCCAATTGCCGCTGCGCATCGCGTCCATCGCCCAACCCAAAGGGCGCGGGCGCTGCGCTTCCGCAGGCACGGTCAGGACAAAAATACTTATGAGGATCGCCATCAGGCGCGTCATCGCTTGCATTTCCTACGTCTCCGGGGCTAGAGCCTTGCAACATATGGCTCAGGCGACGTTTATCAAACATTAGCGTCTGTAAAAGCCTTCATCCAGTCCGGTTTATTCCGGCCAGCACTTAAGGAGCGTGCACATGTTCAAAGGCTCTCTGCCTGCCCTCGTCACGCCGTTTCGCAACGGCGCGCTGGATTTGGATACGCTCAAGAAACTTATCGAATGGCACATCGGCGAAGGGTCGAGCGGGCTTGTCCCCGTCGGCACCACGGGCGAATCCCCGACGCTGAGCCATGCCGAGCATGAAACCGTCGTTGATGAGGTCGTCAAAGCCGTCGCGGGCCGCATTCCGGTCATTGCTGGGGCGGGATCGAACAACACGGTCGAAAGCATCCGCCTTGCCCGCCACGCCGAGAAAGTTGGCGCAGACGCGCTGTTGTTGGTCACGCCATACTACAACAAGCCGACGCAACGCGGGTTGATCGCTCATTTCACCGCCGTACATGACTGCTGTGAACTGCCGATCATCATCTATAACATCCCCGGTCGTTCGGTCGTGGATATGCTGCCCGAGACGATGGGCGAGTTGGCCCAACTGCCGCGCATCGTTGGCGTGAAAGACGCCACCGGCGATCTGGCGCGCGTCAGCGATCAGCGCATCACCTGCGGCCCGGATTTCTGCCAGCTTTCCGGCGAAGACGCCACTGCGCATGGGTTCAACGCCCAAGGCGGCGTTGGCTGTATCTCGGTCACCGCCAATGTCGCACCGCGTCTTTCCGCGCAGATGCAGGCGGCCTGCCTGGAGGGCGATTACGCCAAAGCGTTGGAACTGCAGGACCGTCTGATGCCACTGCACAAGGCGATCTTTACCGAGCCGGGGCTGGTTGGCGTGAAATACGCCATGTCGCGGTTGGATCTGTGCTCCGACGAGGTGCGCCTGCCGCTCACCGAGTTGACTGACCCGACCAAGGAACTGGTCGATGCGGGTCTGCGTCATGCGGGGCTGATGAACTAAGGCTGCTTTTCAAGCTGTGAATCGGAATGCAGAGGGGGTGGAGACACCCCCTCTTTTGCGTTCAGCGCTTGCCGTAGTAGATGCCGACCACATGTTCCGCCTGCGCAAAGAACAGCCAGCGCGAGGTCAGCACCCCCGCCGCGTGGCTGAGCACCGCGAGACCGGCGGCGAGGTGGTGGAACACGGGCGAAAGGAGTAGCAGAAGCGGCAGTAGCATCATTAGCGTGATCGCAATTACGCGCAGCTTTAGGGCGTGTTTGCGCCCGATCTGATAAACGAACTCTCGCAACAGGTAGTTGCTGCCGGTATGGGGTGGCTCAAAGGCGCGGACGCTGCCCTGCGCCCCCAGCCGCGTCGCTGTGGCGATATCGCTGCCCGAAGCGGCAAGCGCGCGATCCCCGTGCCACCATGTGGCGATCTGCACCGCCCCCGCCAGCGCCAGCAGGATCATCGCCGCCGTCACCTGCCCCGCCAGCAGGGCACCGCCCGCGATGCTAAGCGACAGGAAATTCAGCGGCGTCATCACGCTGTGCCAGCGCGGCACGGTCTTCATCTGGGTATAGATCATCGCCGTGGTCAGCACCGTCAGCAATGACAACGCCGCACCAAGCAGCCCCAGCGGCCAAAGCCGCGTGTCGTAAAACACCAGCCCCGCGCCATAGGCCGCCATGGTCAGCAAAGCGGCGACCGAGGTCCAAGCCTCCCGACTGAGCCAACTGCTGCGCCACTGGGTGAAAGCCTTGAGCGCGCGTTCGGGATGGCCGAGGTGAAAGGTCGAGGCGATCAACCCGCCCACGGCCAGCAGATAGGCCAGCGCGAAAAAGACAAAGGCCACCCAGCCGGTCACGGCAGGCAGGCCGATGCCAAGCCACGCCAGCAGGCCGAACCCCATGCCCGACAGGCTGCTGAACAGAATGACAGAGGGTGCCGGATGCATCAGAGCTTCTCCAGGGTGCGATCAAGCCAGCCGAGGAACCCTTTTGGGCCGCTGTCGATCGGGGCAAGGAAGGGGGCCAGCACGTCGATCTCACCGCTGTCCTCCGGCCCTTGCAACTGATCGCGCGGGCGGGGCGGCAGGTATTTGTTGACCGGCTTGGTGCCTTGCTCGGGCATGAGGTCCAGACCGCCACGCTCGGCCACCAACTGGCTCACAGCACTTTCGGGGTCGCCCAGATCGCCGAAATGCCGCGCGCCAGCGGGGCAGGTGCGCACGCAGGCGGGCTGGCGGTCTTCTTCGGGCAGGTTCTCGTTATAGATACGGTCGACGCAGAGGGTGCATTTCTTCATCACGCCCGCGGCCTGATCCATCTCACGCGCGCCGTAGGGACAGGCCCATGCGCAGAGGCCACAACCGATGCAATCGCTTTCGTTGACCAGCACGATCCCGTCTTCGACGCGCTTGTAGCTCGCCCCCGTGGGGCAGACGGTCACGCAGGGCGCGTCATCGCAATGCAGGCAGGATTTCGGGAAGTGGACAAGCTGCGCGGCACCGGCCTCGGGCTGAACCTCATAGCTGTGCACGCGGTTGAGGAATGTGCCCGACGGGTCCGCGCCATAGGCGTCTTGGTCTGACAGCGGCGCGCCGTAGTTTTCGGTGTTCCAGCCTTTGCAGGAGATCACGCAGGCATGACAACCGACACAGGTATCAAGGTCGATCACCAGGCCGAGTTTGCGGTCGGTCTGTTGTGGGAGCGTGGTCATGGCTGGGTGTCCTGAGGGGTCTTGAGCGGTGATGCGCAGAGGGGGGCGGTCATTTGCCCACCTTCCACGCAATGTCCTGCGGCGCGGGCGGGACGGGAGAGCGCTGCGCCGGGATTTCTGGCTGCGCTTCGGCGGGGGCGTCGGTCTTTTCGATATGCACTTTAAGGTCGAACCACGCGGCCTGCCCGGTGATCGGGTCGGAGTTCGACCACCGCAGACCGTCGCCCTTGGGCGGCAACAACTCGTGGATCAGATGGTTGAGCAAGAAGCCCTTGGTCGCCTCCGGCGCGTCGCGGTCCAGCGCCCATGCGCCTTTGCGTTTGCCGATGGCGTTCCATGTCCAGACCGTTTTGGGGTTCAGGGCCGCCATCTCCATCACCGGCACCGTGATCCCCCCATGCGGAGAGGTCACGCGCGCCCATTCGCCGTCTTGCAGCGCCTTGGCACGCATGATCGCCGTGGGCAGGTAGAGCGGGTTGTGTCCATGCAATTGCCGCAGCCAAGCGTTCTGGCTGCCCCATGAATGGTACATCGCCATCGGGCGTTGGGTGAGCGCGTGGACGTCATAGCCCTGCGCGCCTTCTGGATCGCTTTCATACCAGATCGGCAGGGGCGACATGGTCTGCTTAATGCGCTCGCGCAGATGCTCAGGCGGCTGGCGTTTGCCATGACCTTCGGCGGCAAGCTGAAAGCGGCGCAGCGGTTCGACATAGAGCGAAAACAGATAGGGCTCCGGCGCGTCATAGATGCCCATGCCGACGGCCCAATCTTGATAGGCGGCGTTCCACGGCTTGTAGTAATTCGCCCCCTCGGGGATATGATTGACGAAGAAACCGCCGTTTTCGATATAGCGGTCGATCTGCTCGGGGTTCGGCGCCCCGCGCCCGGTATCTTTGCCATCCTCACCGCGGAACCCAGCCAGCGGGCCGATGCCCGGACGGCGTTCGTGGCTGGTGATATAATCGGCGTAGTCTTTGTATTTTTGGCTGCCATCCGCGTTCACGAACCCCGGCAGGCCAAGTTTTGCCCCCAGATCGCAGAGCGCGGATTGAAAGCCCCGCACGTCGCGGTTGGGCTCCACCACGGGCCAACGGATCGCATCGGCGGCGGCGTCGGCCTCGCTGATCGGGCGGTCGAGCAGTGAGATACAGTCGTGCCGTTCAAGGTACGTCGTGTCGGGCAGGATCAGATCGGCATAGGCGACCATTTCCGAGGAATAGGCATCGGAATAGATGATGCGCGGGATCACGTAGTCGCCGTTGGCATCAGTGTCGGTCAGCATCTCCATCACACCGCCAGGGTTCATCGAAGAGTTCCACGACATATTCGCCATATACATAAACAGCGTGTCGATCTTGTAGGGATCGCCTGCGTGCGCGTTTGAGATCACCATATGCATCAACCCATGGGCCGACATCGGGTTTTCCCATGTGAACGCCTTGTCGATCCGCGCCGGGCTGCCATCAGCGCGTAGCGCCAGATCGTCGGGGCCATGCACGAAACCCAGATGCGGCCCGTCGAGCGGCGCGTCGGGGGTGGCTTTGCAATGTGGTTTTGGATGCGCTGTGGCAGGCTTGGGGTAGGGCGGTTTAAAGCGGAACCCGCCGGGCACTTCGACGGTGCCAAGGATAATCTGCAACACATGCAGCGCGCGGCAGGTTTGGAAGCCATTGGCATGGGCCGAGATACCGCGCATGGCGTGAAAAGAAACCGGGCGGCCTGTCATCGTCTTGTGATGCTCGCCCCGGAAATCGGTCCATGCGTGATCAAGCTCGAAGGCTTCGTCAAAGGCGACGCGCGCCAGTTCGGCAGCGATGGCACGGATGCGCGGCGCGGGGATGCCACAACGCTCGGCGACGGCCTCGGGGGTGTAGTCATCTCCAAGGTATTGCTCGGCCATCTGGTGAAAGACCGGGCGGTGGGTAATGCCCGCCGTTCGGTAGGTGGCGGACAGGTCGGGGCGCACGCCGGGTTGGTCAAAGGGGGTCAGCTTGCCGGTCTTGCGGTCGACCACCAGCGCCTTGCCATCCTTGTCGCGCAGTTGCAGGCCATACTCAGGCGACTTGGGGTCGCTGTTCAGCAGGACCGGCGCGTCGGTGTAGCGGGCGAGGTAGTCCAGATCGATGCGCCCGGCCTTCATCAGGCAGTGGATCAGCGACAGAATGAACAGCCCATCGGTACCGGGCGTGATGCCGACCCAATCGTCGGCGATGGCGTTATACCCGGTGCGGATCGGGTTCACCCCGATGACCCGCGCGCCGCGTTTCTTGAGCTTGCCCAAACCCATCTTAATCGGGTTGCTGTCATGGTCCTCGGCCACACCAAACAGCATGAACAGCTTGGTATGATCCCAATCGGGCTGGCCGAACTCCCAAAAGGCGCCGCCCATCGTGTAGATGCCCGCCGTGGCCATGTTGACAGAGCAGAAGCCGCCATGTGCCGCGTAGTTCGGCGTGCCGAAAGCCTGTGCCCAGAGCGAGGTGAAGCTCTGCGACTGGTCGCGCCCGGTGAAGAACGCAAGCTTCTCCGGCGCTTCGCGGCGCAGGGGCTCCAGCCAATCGGTGGCAATCTGCAGCGCCTCTTTCCAACTGATGCTCTCAAACTCACCTGAACCGCGCGGGCCGACCCGCTTCATCGGGTTGCGCAGCCGGGCGGGGGAGTTGTGCTGCATGATCCCGGCAGACCCTTTTGCGCAAAGCACACCTTGGTTCACCGGATGGTCGCGGTTGCCCTCGATATAGGCGACCTTGCCCTTTTTCATATGGACGTTAATGCCGCAGCGACAGGCGCACATGTAGCAGGTGGTCTTGCGAACCTCGTCCGAGACCTTGGGCGACAGATCAAGCGGCGGCTGGGAATGCGTCATGGGAGGGCTGGGTCTTTCAGCAGGGCAAGCGCTCGGCGCGCGATATGTTTCTCTTCGGCGGCGGGGATGATCTAATTGGGAATATTTCCCGCCCAGTAGAGGTTTGCAAGAACCTTTTCCTTTGTCTTCCAATCACTCTCGCCGATGCCCGCGGTAAAGGTGATGCGGTTGATCCGGTGCAACAGAAGCGTCACGAGGCGATCGAGCCGTATTAGCGCAGGCGGTCGATTTCTTGGGCGATCAGGCCGACCCCTTCGTTGATCCGTGCTGCGGAGATCGAGGAATAGGCCAATCGGTAGTAATTCTTGGCCTTCTCGTCACCTATGAAAAACGCATGGCCGGGTTCGAACAGCACATCGCGGGCGCGTAGGTTTTCGGCCAATTGCGCACTGTCCACGCTTTCGGGTGCACGCATCCAAAAGGATGACCCGCCATAGGCCCCGCGCCCTGAGACGCGCAGGCCATGCTGTTCCAGCGCCCCTTCCATAACGCGGCGGCGTTCGTGCAAGGCCAGCCCCATGCGGCGGATCTGGGCGTCGTAATGGCCCAATGACAGGAAATATGCGGCGGTGCGTTGGATATGCCCCGGCGGGTGGCGCAGCACCGATGCCCGCAGCGCGCGCGCCTCGCGGATAAACGGCTCAGACCCCACCAGATATCCCAGCCGCAGCCCCGGAAAAAGCGATTTGGAGAAGCTGCCGACATAGATCACTCTCCCCTCGTCATCGAGCGACTTCAGCGCGGGCGAGGCGGGCTTGAGGAAAGACATCTCAAATTCATAGTCATCCTCAACAATCAGCGCCTCAAGCGCGCGGGCCCGGGCCAGCAGGGCGCGGCGGCGGTCCATTGGCATGGTTGCGTTGGTCGGGCATTGGTGGCTGGGCGTGGTGAAAATCACATCCGTGTCAGGGGGGATTGCCTCGGGGGGCAAGCCGTCTTGATCGACGCGGACGGGGGTTATGTGGCAGCGCGATTGGCTGAGGATGCCACTCAGCGCCGGGTAACACGGATCTTCTAACACGGCGCGGCGGCGTTGGGTCAGCAGAACTTGGGCGGTCAGCCACAGCGCGTTCTGCGCGCCGAGGGTGATGAGAATCTGATCGGGCCGTGCCGAGACACCGCGTCGGGGCAAGATATTTCGCGCAATGAATTCGATCAACTGCGGGTCGTCTTGGTCGTAGTAGTCGGTGGTCATCGAGGTGAAATCGCGTTGACCCAAAGCTTGAACTGCACAAAGCCGCCAGTTGGCGTGGTCAAAAAGCGTTGGATCGGCTTGGCCGTAGATGAACGGATAGCGGTAGCTGGCCCAATCTTGCGCTTTGCCCGACAGCCCGTTGCCGCTGAACCGTTGGCCGATGGCACGCGACCAGTCGATGGCGTCGTCCGCCTTGGCCATTGGGGCAAAGGCTGGGGGCGCAGGCGCATTGTCAGAGACGAAATACCCCGACCGCCCGCGCGAGCTGAGGTAATCATTCGCCAAAAGCTCGGTATAAGCGATGGTCACCGTGATCCGGCTGACGCCGAGGTGCGTGGCAAGCTTTCGGGTGGAGGGCAGCTTCTCCCCCCGCTGAAACCGACCCGAGAGGATGCCTTGGGCGATCATCTGTTGGATCTGCTGTTGCAGCGTGCCTTGTGCATCGGGGCGCAGGAAAAAGGTTTCAACGGGCAGGGCCATTGCGCGAGGTTAGGCTGGCCTTAGTCAGAGTTCAATCTGGCATCATAGGTTGCCGACTTGATCTGCCGATCCGGCGTGCACTTCCGTTCGCCCTGCACCTCGCTTAGAAGTATCACATGAACAATTCTGCCCCTCTTTTGATCGCTGTGGACGGCGGCGGCACCGGTTGCCGTGTGGCTGTTGGCACGCGTTATGACGGTATCCTTGGCCGCGCCGCAGGTGGGCGTGCGAATATCGGCACTGAGCCAGATCAGGCTTTAGTGAATATCCGCCAGACGGTAGAGCGTGCCATGGCTGAGGCTGGGCTACCCCTTTCGGCCTTGAAGGATGCGACGGCATTCGTGGGCTTGGCGGGGATGGACAAGGCGCGGGATGAGGCGCGTCTGCGCGCGGCATTGCCGTTCCAGCGGATCATCGCAGACGACGACCGCCCGGCCTGCGTTGTCGGTGCACTTGGCGAAGGGTGCGCAGGCTGGGTGCTGGCCATCGGCACAGGTACCATCGTCGCGGCAACCGATGGCGTGGCGTTTCGCTATGCCGGTAGTTGGGGGTTTCATCTGGCCGACCAAGGTTCGGGCGCATGGCTGGGCTGCAGGGCAATGAACGAAGCCCTTCAGTGCTATGATGGGCTGACGCCGCATAGTGATTTGACCCGCGCGGTGCTGGCAGAGTTTGGCGATGACCCTTCGGCGCTGGTTGCGTTTAGCTTGACGGCCAAGCCGGGGGATTACGCGGCTTTCGCGCCCAAAGTGATCGCGGCAGCAAAGACGGCGGATCGCCATGCGCAGGCGTTGATGCAAGAGGGGGCCGCCTATTACATCCGCGCTTTGAAGGCGTTGGATTTCACACCAGGCGATCCACTTTGCCTGCTGGGTGGGATAGGCCCGCATTACGCTAATTTCCTGCCCAAAGATCATCTATCGGGTCTGGTCAAACCACAGGGTGCGGCGCTCGATGGGGCGTTTCATCTGCTGTGCAAGGCCGCGGCAGAAGAGGCGTTGCCATGAATGAGATCGTCAAGGTTTTCACCGGGGCCGACATTCACGATGGCACGCGGCTGCACCGCGGAAGTGTGCTGGCACAAATGCAGGACGGCAGTCGCCGTATCCTTGATCCGCTTGAGGTGCCGCAGGGAACACAGGCGGCGGAGCTGGAGCGCGGTGTGCTCTGCCCCGGCTTCGTCGACCTTCAAGTCAACGGCGGCGGCGGTGTGATGTTCAACGACACACCAGACGTGGCCACGTTGCGCCGGATTGCAAGGGCGCATCGCGGTACGGGGGTGGCAGGCTTCCTGCCCACACTGATCACTGACACGCCTGACAGAACCCAAGCCGCGATTGAGGCCACGGTAGACGCCATCGCCATTGGCGTGCCGGGCATCATCGGGCTGCATCTGGAAGGCCCGCATTTGTCACTTGCGCGCAAAGGGGCGCATGACGGAGCGTTGATCCGCCCGATGCAGGAAGCGGACCTTGCTTTGATCTTGTGCGCGGCCAAACGGCTGCCGAACCTCATGGTCACGGTCGCGCCGGAAAACACCAGCAACACACAGATCAGCGCGATGGCTGAGGCGGGGGTGATTGTTTCGCTGGGACATAGCGATGCGGATTATGAGAGTTGCATGACGGCCTTTGACGCGGGCGCGCGCTGTGTCACTCATCTGTTCAATGCAATGAGCCAGATGACCAACCGCGCGCCGGGTTTGGTTGGTGCGGCACTTGCGCGGGGCGGGGTTCACGCAGGGCTGATCGCGGACGGCATCCATGTGCACCCGGCCAGCATGCGCAATGCGCTAGCAGCCAAGGCGGAGGGGGTCTTCCTCGTCAGCGATGCGATGGCGACTGCGGGATCGGATATCACACGCTTTATGCTGAATGGTCGCGAGGTGTACCGCAAAGAGGGGCGACTGACGTTGGCAGATGGCACATTGGCTGGCGCAGACCTTGAGATGGGGCGTGCAGTGCAGACGCTGACCCATGCTGTGGGCGTCCCGCTAGAGGCCGCGCTGGCGCAGGCGATCTCGGGTCCGTTGGCGTTGCTGCGTGACGCAAGAGGGCTGGGCCAAGTCGAGACCGCAGGTCAGCCATTGGTGCATTACGATCCTGAAAGTGGCGCGGTGCGCGTTCTGGCTTAACCCAGTGAACAGCCGCCAGCAGAATAGCGCAACGATTGAGAATGCTTCTTTTGAGGACATCAGCAACCGCGATATCGCTCAAGCTTGTCATATCCCCTTCCGTGCCAATCAGGCGTTGGATGCCCTGTTAGGTTCAATTCGCAAGGCAGCTAAGAATGGGCGGGCGGGTAGGATCGGTGCAGAAACAAAAAAGGGCCTCGACCCATGGTCGAAGCCCCCCTTGGCGCGAAAACGCGCGATGTCAGCCGCTTATGGGCAAGCTGCGGTGTAACGCTGACCATTGGAGTTTTGGTACACGCATTTGCCGGATTGTGTCTGGCCGATGTAGTTGCCAGCAGCGGCACCAGCGAGACCACCAATGATCGCACCCTGCACCTTGTCATCACCGCCTGAAACGGCAGCACCGGTGGCAGCACCGAGAGCCGCACCTGTCAAAGCACCTTGGTTGGAGGTGGTGCCGTCACAAGCGGCGAGACCAGCGATCATCGGAATTGCGATAAGAAACTTCTTCATGTCTTTCTCCCAGTTTACTCATTTGCCAACGCGGGGGGGTTGGAAGAGGTTCCCGCGAAAGCGATACATTTTCAGAAAAACTTCCAGAGCGGTAGAACGCAGTAATTTTTCGAGGCGATGTCATGTTCGGGCAAGACATGAGTTTAGATAGAGGAAGGCAGCACCGGGTCAACCGATGCTGCCTTTCGCGCGCATGAAGGCGCGGTTTTACGCCGAAGCGAAAACTCGGCCCAATGCACCATCTACCGCTGTGATGATCTCATCAATATCATCGCGCGAGGCGATCAGGGCGGGCGAAAAACACAGCGTGTTGTTCTTGCCCGGCAGCGAGCGGTTGGTGGCCCCGATGATCACCCCTTGGGCCATGCAGTCCCCGACGACGGCTTGAATGCGCTTTTCCTCAACTGGGGCGCGGCTGTCGCGGTCGGTGACCAGTTCGGCACCCAAAAACAGCCCCTTGCCGCGCACATCGCCGATCACTGCGTGTTTGTTGGCCAGCGCGTGCAACTGATCCAACATGTAGTGGCCCATGTTGGTGGTGTTCTCCAGCAGGTTCTCACGCTCAATGATGTTCATATTCTCGATGCCCGCCGTCGGCCCAGCGGTGCAGCCACCAAAGGTCGAGATGTCGCGGAAGTAGTTCAACGGATCGCTCGCGTCGTCTTTGAACATGTCAAACACCGCATCGGTCGTGACCAGACAGGCAATGGCGGCATAGCCCGAGGCAACGCCTTTGGCCATGGTCACCATGTCTGGCTGAATGCCATAGTGTTGATAGCCGAACCAAGTGCCGGTGCGTCCGACGCCGCAGACGACCTCATCAATGTGCAATAGGATGTCATACTTGCGGCAAATCTCTTGCACGCGCTCCCAATAGCCATCGGGGGGGCAGATCACGCCGCCGCCTGCTGTCACCGGCTCTAGGCAAAGCGCGCCGACGGTTTCCGGCCCTTCGGCGAGGATCACTTTTTCGATCTGATCGGCAGCCCAGGTACCGTAGTTTTCCTGCGGCGCGCCGTCTTGTTCGAAGCTGCGATATTCCAGACAATGCGGCACCCGCACGAAGCCCGGGGCGAAGGGGCCGTATTGTGCGTTGCGCTCGTCTTGTCCACCCGCCGACAGGCAGCCGAGGGTGGTACCGTGGTAGTCGCGGTCGCGGTAGAGGATCTTGTGCTTCTTGCCGCCGTAACGCTTGTGCGCGATCTGGCGCACCATTTTAAAGGCTTTCTCATTCGCCTCGGAGCCAGAGTTGCAGTAATAGACGCGATCAAGGCCGGGCATCTTATCCAGCAGCTTTTCCGCGAAATGCGAGCCGGGGATCGAGCCTGCGGACCCGGCGAAATAGTTCAGCTTGATCAGTTGATCGCGCACGGCATTGGCGATGCTTTCGCGGCCATAGCCCACGTTCACCGTCCACACACCGCCGGACACGGCATCGAGGTGCTCTTTGCCCTTTTGGTCCCAGACCCGCATGCCCTTGCCTTCGACAATGATGCGCGGGTCGGTCGTTTCATAGGGTTTGTGCTGGCTCAGGTGGTGCCAGATATGCGCGCGGTCGGCTTCGACAACGCGGGAGATGTCGTTCTCGTTAAAATTGCCGTCCATGGGGCAAACCTTTCTGTGCGGGTGGGCGAACCCACGAATGAAGCCCGCGCAGAGGCGGGGAATGTGCGTAACACATCACCGCGAAAGTCGCGCCGCAAGTAGTGCCAGTTGGGTTTGTTCCTTAAGGCCAGCCGTCGGCGCAGTTTTCTTTTAAAGAAATCGGGGCGGACTTTTTAAAAAAGTCCGCGGCCCTACACAAAAACGCCGGGGTGATGCCCCGGCGTTTAAGTTTACTTCGATTTCGGGCCGCCCTTGCCGCCCTGCTTGCCGATCTTATTCGGCGGGGTGAAGCGTTTGGACGGGTCGGACGCCCGTTTGTACGACTTCTCGCCGCCCGGCGTGGTGGCCGAGGTTGTCGGCTTGCCCTTGCCTTTGCGCGGTGCATCGCCTGCGGGCTTTTCCTTTTTCCAAACGGCTTTCGCCTTGGGCTTGCCGGTTGTTTCGCCGCCTGACTTAGGTTTGGGCGTGGCACCGGGTTTCATCGGGCTGCGCTCTGTCTTGTGGGACTTTGGCGGGCGTTCGCCTTTCGGGGCGCGCGGTTTGTCGAACTTGGGCTTGTCGTATTTGGGCTTATCGAACGACGCCGCACCGGGGCCATCCGCCGCTTTGGCGCGGGGTTTGCGCGGGGCGGGGGCGGCATCGGGATCGTAGTTATCACGCGGCGGGCGCGGGCCACGGTCGCGATCACCCTTGTAGCCGCCACCCGGCTTGGGGCCACGGTTGCCGCCCGGTTTCGGACCACGGGCCAGATCGGGGGCTTTGTCGAGCTGCGTCAACACCGCGCCTTCTTCCAGTTTCATGTCACCGCCAAGTGCGCTCAGCAGGCCGGGAACCGAGGTTTCCAGCACTTCGACAAAGCTGTGGCTGCCCTGCACACGGATCGCGCCGATGTCGTCTTTGGTCAGATCACCGCGACGGCACAGCATTGGCAGCAGCGTGCGCGGCTCGGCCCCGTCATTGCGACCGGTCGAGATCGAGAACCAGACCGATTTGCCAAAGGCCGGGCGCGGTTTGTCGTCGCCGGGTGCACCGGGTTCTGCCAGTTCTTCCGGCGCAGATTGGCGCGCGCGGTAGAGGTTGACGAAGGCGGTGGCCAGCTGCTCTGCCGAGAATTGCTCGACCAGATTGGCGACAAAACCTTCGGCGTCTTCTGGGATCGGATCGGACCATGCGGAATCGGCCAGCAGGCGGGCTTCGTCTGCGGCGTTGACTTCGGTAGCAGAGGGCGGTGCCGCCCATTCCACTTTCAGCTTCGCGCCGCCGATCAGACGGTTCGCCTTGCTGCGCAGTTTCGCAGGCACGATCAGGGCAGAGACGCCCTTGCGCCCGGCGCGGCCTGTCCGGCCCGAACGGTGCAGCAGCGTGTCAGAGTTGCTGGGCAGATCGGCGTGAATAACCAGTTCAAGGTTCGGCAGGTCGATGCCGCGTGCGGCGACATCGGTGGCGATACAGACCCGCGCACGCCCGTCGCGCAGCGCTTGCAGCGCGTTGGTCCGTTCGGATTGCGTCAGCTCACCCGACAGCGCCACGACCGAGAACCCCCGGTTGGTGAACCGTGTGGTCAGGCGCGCCACGGCGGCGCGGGTGTTGCAGAACACGATGGCGTTCTTGGCCTCGTAAAAGCGCAACACGTTGATGATGGCGTTTTCAATGTCGCGTGGGTGCACGTTCAGCGCGCGGTATTCGATGTCGCTGTGCTGTTTGGCTTCACTCACAGTGGTGATGCGCTGCGCATCGCGCTGGTAGGACTTCGCCAGCTTGGCGATGGCGGCGGGCACAGTGGCCGAGAACAGCAGCGTGCGGCGCTCTTCGGGGGATTCGGAGAGGATGAACTCAAGGTCTTCGCGGAAACCAAGGTCGAGCATCTCATCCGCTTCGTCCAGCACCACGGCGCGGATCGCGTCGAGGTTGATGTTGTTGCGTTTGATGTGGTCACACAGGCGGCCCGGCGTGGCGACGACGATATGCGCGCCACGGTCCAGCGCGCGGCGCTCGGTCCGGGTGTCCATGCCACCGACGCAGGTGGTGACCACCGCGCCCGCTTTGCCATAAAGCCACGTCAGCTCGCGGCTGACCTGCATGGCCAATTCGCGCGTGGGCGCGATAATCAGCGCCAGCGGTGCGCCCGCTTGGCCGAAATGGGTGTCATCACTCAAAAGGGTCGGCGCGATGGCGAGGCCAAAGCCCACCGTTTTGCCCGACCCGGTTTGGGCCGAAACCAGAAGGTCTTGATCGTTCAGCGCGGGGTCTGTGACGGCCTCCTGAACGGCGGTAAGTGTTTCATAACCCTGTTGGGCAAGGGCATCGGCAATAGTCTGGATCACGAAGGCTGTCCTGTCTTGAACGTTTGTGCGGGGGGCGGGCACGTGGGGTGCTACCAGCCACGGCAAAGGAATCCGACCGTCGGTAGAGGGTCAGGGATGGAATGTACATGGGGGTTTTCGGGTAGAATGTCACCCTTTTTACAGGTTTGGGGCCTTTGCAGGTGCGAATGGGCGGGGAAATGCCGTCTGAACGTGCCCACGGCCCCCTCACAACTTGGTCATGCCGATGGCGTGCCCGCGCGTGTTCGGTTAGCAATATCCAACGGTTAATATGAGAGAGTGAGGCAAACTGGTGCAAGGTGATCTGCCCCTGACGCGGGATCTGGTGCTGGTGGGGGGCGGTCATGCCCATGCGTTGGTGCTGCGCAAATGGGGGATGGACCCGCTGCCCGGTGCGCGGCTGACGGTCATCAATCCCGGCCCGACCGCGCCCTATACGGGCATGTTGCCCGGTCATATTGCGGGCCACTACGGGCGCGATGCGCTTGAGATCGACTTGATGCGCCTGTGCCGCCACGCGGGGGCGCGACTGATACTTGGCCATGCGACCGCCATTAACCGCACGAGGCAAGAGATTGCTGTCAGCGGGCATGGGAATGTGGCCTATGACGTGGCCTCGATCGATGTTGGCATCACGGCAAAGATGGACCTGCCGGGTTTTGCCGAACACGCCGTCGCGGCCAAGCCGCTTGATATCTATGCCGCGCGCTGGCGGGCGTTCTTGGCCGCGGTGAAAACAGGCGATCTGCCGCCCGAAGTCGCCGTGATCGGCGGCGGTGTGGCGGGCTGCGAGTTGGCGATGGCGATGGCATTTGCCCTGCGTCAGGCCGGGGCGCAGCCTGCGGTGACGGTGGTGGAACACGGGCCGCAGCTTTCCGGCATGGCCCCCCGGACGGAAGCGATGGTTCGTCGGCGCATGGCGGGTCTGGGGGTGGGCCTTGCGCTTGGGGCAGAGGTCACGCGGATTACGGGCGCAGCACTAATCGTGGAGGGGTGCGCCCCGATCCCGGCGGCGCTTTGCGTAGGTGCGGCGGGGGCGGTGCCGCATGGCTGGCTCGCGCAGACTGATCTTCCGCTGCACAGTGGGTTCATCCGAGTGGGCGCTGATTTGGGCGTGGTAGATGATGCAGCGCTTTTTGCCGTGGGCGATTGCGCACATATGGAGGCCACACCGCGCCCCAAGGCCGGGGTTTTTGCCGTGCGGGCAGCGCCGGTGCTGCATGATAATCTACGGGCCGCACTGAGCGGCGGCGCGCGGCGGGCGTTCAAACCGCAGAAACATTATCTCAAACTTATTTCATTGGGCGGTAAATCCGCCGTGGCTGAGCGGAACGGGCTCGCCCTTGGCGGGGCGTTGCTATGGCATTGGAAAGACCGGATCGACCGGAAATTCATGGATCAGCTAGATGATCTGCCTGCGATGAAAAGCGAAGCGCCGATCGGACGATTGGCTTTGGGCGTGCAGGACGCGCTGGCGGGCAAGCCACTTTGTGGTGGATGCGGGGCAAAGGTGGGCGGCGCGGTGCTGGGTGACCTCTTGGCCAAGATGCAGCCCCGAGTCACGGGCGATATTGTTACCGGCGCGGGGGATGATGCGGCGATCTTGCGGCAACCGGGCGGCGGTTTTCAGGTGATGAGCACGGATCACCTGCGCAGTTTTATCGAAGATCCGGCACTGATGACGCGGATAGCGGCGGTGCATGCTTTGGGCGATGTTTGGGCTATGGGCGCCAAACCTCAGGTGGCGCTCAGTTCAATAATCATGCGCCGCATGTCGCCTGCATTGCAGGCCCGGACGTTGCGAGAGATCGCAGCTGCCGCGGAGGCAGTGATGGGTGCCGCAGGCGCGCAGATTGTCGGCGGCCACACCACAATGGGCGCGGAACTGACCATCGGGTTCACAGTCACCGGCACGCGAGACGAAATGCCGATTGGCGTGGGCGGCGCGCAGCCGGGGGATGTGTTGATGCTGACCCGGCCCATCGGCGCGGGCGTGATCCTTGCCGGGCATATGGCGGGCAATGCGCCGGGGCGGGTCGTTGCAGAGGCGCTGCGCGTCATGGCCACGCCGCAGGCGCGGGAGGCGGAGATACTGGCCAGCGCCCATGCGATGACGGATGTAACCGGCTTTGGCTTGGCCGGACATGTGCAGGCGATTTGTCGTGCCTCGGGGCTGGCGGCAGAGCTTTGGGCCGATGCGATACCGCTCTATCCGGGGGCGCAGACACTGTCGGATCAGGGGGTGGCGTCCTCCCTCTTGTCCGTAAACCAAGCGGATGCACCGATCAGCGCGGCGGGCCCGGTGTCCCCCCTTTTGCACGATCCGCAAACCGCTGGAGGTTTGCTAGCCGCTTTGTCCGAGCCCGCGGCGCAGGCCGCGCAGGAGCGGTTAGAGGCGGAAGGGCTTACTGGTCATATTATCGGACGGTTGGAGGCTGGCGCATCAGCTATTCGCTTGCGTTGAACCGAGCGTGTAGAGCGGCGGCGGTCTGCGCCAGAGTGCTGTCATTCAGGTCGCTCAGCGCAAGCTGCACCAACGGCGCAGGGTTGCGGCTGGCGGTTTTGGCATAGCGCGGGTCATAATGTTGGCCAATCAGCCCTTCGGCGAGCGGAGCCCAGTCGCCCGCACGGGCCTGTGTTTGCCATGCGGCGATGGTCTCGGCGCTATGATAGGGTCGCAACCTGTCGATGCATTCTTCCAGCATCGCGGGGTCGGCAGTCAGATCGTCATAGGCACGGCAGAGGAAATGTGCCCGCTCGGCAAGCAGTGCGCTGATCTCAACCCGTGGTGCGGCGATCATCGCGGCCCAGAGCGCGGGCGGCAGGGTGATCCCGCCGATCTTGCTGCTTTCGGCCTCAACCCATGTGATCTGCGCCGGGTCCAGCGGCGTGAGCGCTTGTGCCAGACGCGATTCAAACATCTTTTGATGCGGCTGTCCGCCTTCCATGGCGCCGAACAACGAGCCGCGATGCTGCGCCAAACCTTCAAGGTCCAGGACCTGTGCACCAGCATCGCGCAGATGGTGCAGCAGCCGCGTCTTGGCCGTGCCGGTGCCGCCTTCGATCAACATCAGACGGTGGGGCATAGGCGTGTCGTATAAGGCCGCGACCACCAGCCGCCGATAGCTGCGATAGCCACCCTGCAGCAGTTGCACGCGCCAACCGACTTGATCGAGGATCGTCGAAAACGCCCCCGACCGCTGCCCGCCGCGCCAACAATAGACCAGCGGCTGCCAGCTACCGTCTTTGCCCGAAAGCGCCGTTTGCAGGTGTTGCGCTGTATTTTGTGCCACCAAGGCGCCACCGATCTTGCGGGCATCGAAGGGGCTGACTTGTTTGTAAATTGTGCCCACCTCGGCCCGTTCGGCATCCGACAAGACGGGCAGGTTGATGGCGCCGGGCAGATGATCCTCGGCAAATTCCGACGGGGCGCGAACGTCGATGATGGTATCAACGTCGAGCGTGGCGAGGTCCGACAGGGCGGTGAGGGTGCAGGGGGTCATCTGAGGTGTCCGGCAAAGGCCCCACGCCCCATGACAGGACGGGGGCGATGGCTCAGGCTTTGGCCGCGATCACCAGCACTTCGACCAGATATTCTGGCGTGGCGAGTTTGGATTCGCCACAAGCGCGGGCGGGGGCGTGACCTTCGGGCACCCAAGCGTCCCAAACGGCGTTCATCGCGGCGAAGTCGGCCATGTCGGCCAGCCAAATGGTCGATTGCAGGATGCGGGTCTTGTCGCTGCCCACTTCGGCCAGCAGAGCATCGACATTGTCCAAACAATCTTGGGTTTGCTTGGCCACATCCGCACCCGCCGTGCCGACCTGACCGGCAAGGTAGATCACATCGCCATGCTCGACGATTTGGCTCATGCGGGTGTTGGTGTGGTGGCGTTTGATCTCGGTCATTCTGTCTCTCCTTTGACGTTGCAGAACTTGTGGCAGCTTTGCGAGAGGGAGGCCAGATCAAAGCCTGTGGGTTACGGCTTCTCGACCTTTCCGCCCTCTTTTGGGCCGCCAGCTTTTTCCCAGCCGCCGAAACCGTCCTTCAGATGTGCGGCGTCAAAGCCCATGTCTTGCAGCGTCGCGACCGAGATGGCCGAGCGCCAACCGGAGGCGCAGTGAAAGACGTATTTCTTGTCTTGGGCAAAGACTTCTTTGAAATAGGGGCTGTCGGGGTCGACCCAGAACTCCAACATGCCGCGCGGGCAGTGGAACGCACCGGGGATGAACCCGGTGCGCTCGCGTTCGCGGGGATCACGCAGGTCGACGAATTGCACGTTTTCGTCGTCCAGCATGGCGATGGCCTCAGTACTGTCGATCTCTTCGATTCGGGCACGGGCCTCAGAGACCATTTGGGCAGCGGTTTTCTTGAGGGCCATCGGGGTCTTCTCCTTACAGTTGGTTCAGCAGTGTTGGCGTGGGCCAGCCATCGACGGGCATGCCTAGGCGTTTCTGTTCGGCGCGTACCGCGGTGCGGGTGCCGGAGCCGAGGATGCCATCCACATCGCCCACGTCATAGCCCATGGATTGCAGTTTGCGCTGAAGCGTTTTCATCGCGTCGCCGCTAAGCCCCGGTTGCGGATTGCCTGCGTCGAAAACCTGTGCGCCTTCCAGCCGCGTGGCGAAATAGGCGGCGGTCATGACGTAGGTAAAGCTCTGGTTCCACTCGAAATAAACCCGGAAATTCGGATAAGCGATAAAGGCCGGCCCGCCACGCCCTTGTGGCAACAGGACCGAGGCGGTCAGCCCCTCGGTCAGCGGCCCGTTGCGGGGGGAGACGCCCATCGCTTGCCATTCGCTGACGGGTTTGGTGGTCTCCAACCCGCTTTGCGACCAGTCGAAGTTTTGCGGGAGGGAGACTTCGGCCAACCAAGGTTCGCCTGCGCGCCAGCCAAGGCTTTGCAGCATTTTCGCACCCGACAGCAGCGCATCGGGGGCAGAGGTTTTTAGCGAGACTTCGCCATCGCCGTCGCCGTCCACACCGTTTTCGATGATGTCGCGCGGCAGCATTTGCACCATGCCGATTTCACCCGCCCAAGCGCCGGTGGTGGTGGCTGGATCAAATTCGCCGCGCTCGAAGAGCTCCAACGCCGCGAAAAGCTGCGGGCGGAACAACTCGGGGCGGCGGCAGTCATGGGCCAGCGTGGCCAGTGCATTGGCGGTGTTAAAGTCGCCTTGGATCGCGCCGTAGTCAGTCTCGAACGCCCAGAAGGCCAGCAGTACGCCACGGCTGACGCCGTATTCGGATTCAACCCGGTCAAAGACCGCGTCGTATTTCTCGGCCATGGCGCGGCCCCGGTTAATCCGGTCGTTGGAGATCAGGTGCCGCGAGAATTCGATGAAGGGCTTTTGAAATACGCCCTGCGCCTGATCGGCGCGCAGCACGGCAGGGTCTTGGCGCAGACCTGCAAAAAACCGATCAGCCTTGGCGGGGTCGGCGCCACTTGCCACGGCCTCGGTCTTGGCCTCGGCGATGAAGCTGGAGAAACCGCCGCCGCAGGTGGCTTGCGCATAGGCGCTGGCGGGAAGGGTGAGGGCCGCAAGGGTGGCGGCTAGAAAAGTGGGGCGCATGGATATCCTCATAGTCACAGACAGGCCAGAACTAGGGCGATTGCCCACATCACCAACCATGCCTGCCAGAGGCGGGTGATGGCCGCATCGATCTCCGCAGGTCCAATGACGCGCGCCCCCGCGCCGTGCACCCAAGGAAACTGCTGCACCTGCCCATCATAGCTGCGCGGACCGGCGAGGGCCACACCTATGGCCCGCGCCATGGCGGCTTCTGGCCAACCGGCGTTGGGCGAGCGGTGCAGCGCCGCATCCGCCCGAATGGTGCGCCAATGGTGCAGCACCCCACCGGGGAGCGCGATGAGCAGCGCAGTCAGCCGTGCCGGGGCGAGGTTCAGCAGGTCATCCATCCGCGCCGCGGCCCAGCCGAAATCGGCGTAGCGCGGGGTGCGGTAGCCGATCATACTGTCGGCGGTGTTAACGATCTTATAGACCAGCAAACCCGGCAGACCGCCCAGCAGGAACCAAAAGGCAGGCGCGATGATCCCGTCGCTGAGGTTTTCCGCGCCGCTTTCGATGGCGGAGCGGGCGACGGCCTTTGGCGGCATCGCAGCGGTGTCGCGGCTGACGATCATCGCGACGGCGCGGCGGCCTGCGGCCAGCGACTGACGCAGACCGTCGGCCACGGCGCGCAGGTGTTCGACGAGGGAGCGTTGCGCCAGCAGGATGGCGGCGATGATGATCTCGGCCAGCGGGCCAAGAAGGCTCAGCGCCCAGCCAAGGCACGCCATCCCGATCATCAGCGCCAGCAGCAGCGCCACGCCCATGGCGCGGCGGGCTTGGCCGTGGTTCAACCGACGATCTCCCCAGCCGATCAGCCGCCCCATCAGCACCGCCGGATGCGGCAGGCGACGCCAGAGCCAGTCCGGCTCTCCAAAGGCCGCGTCCAGCAGCATGGCCAGCGCAAGGACCGCCGCCGTGCTCATGCCAGCGCCCGCTCCAGCCGCGCCCATCCTTCGGCGGGCGGTAGGCCAAGGCGCAGCCAGCGTGGGTTATAGGGGAAGACGCGGGTCCAGATGTGATGCTGGGCGAGGCGGGTTTGCCAAGCTTGCGCGTCATCGACCTCATAAAGCCGGAAAAGCGGGGTGCCGCCGACGATTTGCGCGCCTGCGCCGGTCATCAGGGTATCGAGGTGCTCTGCCTCTGTGGCGAGCCGGGTTCGCGTGACGTCGGCCCAATCCGTATCGCGCAACGCCGCCGCGCCGATATGCAGCGCTGGGCCGCTCACCGGCCATGGGCCAAGCATCCGCCGAAGTTCCGCCACCAAGGCCGGATCACCGATGACAAAGCCCAGCCGCAACCCGGCCAGCCCCCAGAACTTGCCAAAGCTTTTGAGGATCAGCGTGCCGGGTGTCGTTGCCTGCGCCATGAGGGTGGCATCGGGCGTGATGTCGCAAAAACTCTCGTCAATTATACTGAAGGGGCCGGTGACTTCTGCTGCATCCCAAAGCCGCCCGTCGGGGTTGTTGGGGTGAACATGGACAGCGGCGTCGGTGTTGCCCTCTTCGACCACCTGCCAGCCACTCTCGGCGAAACTGGCGGCATGTTCATTGTAGGTGGGGCCGGGGATGCGCACGGTGCCCTTCGGTGCCAGCGCCGGAATGCGCGCGATGGCCGAGGATGCGCCCGGCACGGCCAGCAGCGCAGCATCCGCTGGCACTTTCCAGAAGGCGCGGGCGGCATCCTCCAGCGCGGTTTGCGCTGCGGCATCGGGGAGCGCGTTCCACGCCTCAGCAGGCAGGGCGGGGATCGGATAGGGCTGCGGATTGATCCCGGTCGACAGGTCGATCCACTCCGCCCGCTCCCCGCCGAAACGCGCCGCTGCCGCATCGACACCGCCGCCGTGGTCGCGCTTGTCTGGCTGTTGCATGATGATCCCCCTGCCGTTCTTGCTGCGGTGAAAGCGCAAAAGCGCTACGCGATCAAGCGCCTTCCGCAAGGCAGGCAGGGGGAGGAGCGATCAGCTGCGCCCGTGCGGCGCGTCGAAATCCAGCACCGGGTTGATCGGGATGATCCGATGCGGGTTAATCGTGTCGTGGCTGTAGTGGTAGTGCCGCACGATATGGTCGAAGTTCACCGTCTCGGCCACGCCCGGCACCTGATAGAGCTCGCGCGTATAGGCCCAGATGTTCGGGTAATCGACGATCCGGTTGCGGTTACACTTGAAGTGCAGGTGATAGACCTTGTCGAAGCGCACCAGCGTGGTGAAGAGCCGCCAGTCGGCCTCGGTCATCTTGTCGCCCGCGAGGTAGCGGTTCTGCGACAGGATGTCTTCGATCCAATCCAATGTGTCGAAAAGCGGATGCACGGCGGCGTCATAGGCTTCCTGCGTGGTGGCGAAGCCGGCTTTGTAGACGCCATTGTTGAGCGTGTCATAGACGCGGGCGTTAATCTCTTTGATGCGGTCGTGCAGGGGGGCGGGGTAGTAGTCATCGCTATTGCCGGTGATTTCATCAAAGGCGCTGTTGAGCATGCGGATGATCTCGGCGCTCTCGTTGCTGACGATGGTCCCGCGCTGTTTGTCCCAGAGGATCGGCACGGTGACGCGGCCCGTGAAATTGGGATCGGCGCGGGTATAGATGTCGCGGGCATAGGGCAGGCCGAAGAGCGTATCGCCGGTGGCGCCGGGGAAATCCGTGTTAAAGGTCCAGCCTTCGCCCAGCATGTCTGGATGCACGACCGAGACGTCGATGTGATCCTCCAGCCCCTTCAATTGGCGGAAGATCAGCGCGCGATGTGCCCAAGGGCAGGCATAGCTGACATAGAGGTGATAGCGGCCCGATTCTGCCTTGAACCCGCCGTCGCCGCTCGGTCCGGCGCTGCCATCGGCGGTCACCCAGTTGCGAAACTGCGCTTCGCTGCGTTCAAATTTGCCGCCTGAGGATTTGGTATCATACCATTTGTCTTGCCATTTTCCGTCAACCAAAAGGCCCATCTTGTTCTCCTTTACGCATTTGAGGATATATCTAGGGCCACACGCGCGGACTGCACATCTTCATGGGCGCGCAGCCGCCCTGCGCTGGCGCAGACTGCCCAAACGTCATCAATTCTTAACTTGAATTTCCTACGTTTTAGCCCAGCTTAGAAGGCATCAGCGGGGGGAAGATCATGGAAGAATTTCTGACCAAGGAAATACAAGCGGGTCTTGATGCCGCGCGCATGGAAAGCCTGCGCAAAGGGTCACGCTTGCGGCTTGAGGTGGGCGGTGATGTCTACCGCGTGCTGCGCATGTGGAAGACCGGTTTTTCCGTTGATGCCGAAGACGCGCCCAAGTTACGCGGGCTGGTCGATCTCTATGATGGCAGCCTGCATCTGTTCCAATGTCTGATCGTGGCGAGCGAGGAAGACGCAGGTGAAATGCAGTATGAGTTCAAGCGCGCGACCGCCGTGGCGGACCGACCGCCGCTTGATTTTGAACGCGCCAGTGATGCGCCGCTGGGTCTGATCGAAGACGGTCGCGCCTAACGCGCATGGGCACGGCGGGTCAGCCCCGCCGCGCCATTTTCCATTCTATTGCAGATCGCTGAAGGCTTTGGTGAGCCGCTTGCAAGCTTCTTCGACCCGTGCACGTGGCGTGGCGAGGTTGAAGCGCATGAAGGTTTCGCCGCCGGTGCCAAATGTCGCGCCGTGGTTCGCAGCGATGGCGGCGCTTTTCTCAACACGTTCTTGAAACTCTGCGGGCGCCATTCCGGTGCCGGAAAAATCCACCCAAGCCAGATAGGTCGATTCCAGCGGCATCGAGCTTAGCCCCGGAATCGCGTTAACCGCCTCGTCGAACAGCTTTCGGTTGCCGTCGAGATAGGCCGTCAACTCATCCACCCAAGCGGCCCCTTCGGGCGTAGAGGCCGCCGTTGCCATAATCAGCCCGAAGGAGTTCGCCGAGACGCCCAAAGCCGCCATGCGCTGGGCAAAGCGTTCACGCAGCTTGGGATCGTGGATGATGACGTTGCCAGTGTGGCCGCCTGCGATGTTAAAGGTCTTGGTCGTGGCGGTCATCATCACCAGACGGTCTTCGATCCCGTCGATATGTGCCATGGGGATGTGCTTGTGCTCCGGCATCACCAGATCGTGGTGAATCTCATCCGAGACCAGTACCAAGTCATGCCGCTTCGCGAAATCGGCCACGCCTTGCAGCTCCTCACGGCTCCAGACCCGGCCACCGGGGTTATGCGGCGAGCAGAGGATCACCATTTTCTCATCCCCGGTCATCAGGGCGTCATAGGCGTCGAAATCCATCTCGTAACGGCCCGAGGCATTGGTCAGCGGGCATTCCACCACGCGCCGATCTGCCGCGCTGATCACGCGGGCAAAAGCATGATAGACCGGAGTGAACAGCACCACGCCATCGCCGGGCTGCGTGAAGGCGTCGACGCACATCGCGGTGCCGTTCACCAGACCGTGGGTGGTAAAGATCGCATCGGCGTCGACCTTCCAGCCGTGGCGGTTTTCCATCCACCACTGGATCGCGGCGAGGTATTTGCTGTCATCGCCGAAATACCCGTGCACCCCGTGGTCGATCTGGGCCTGCAGCGCGTCCTGCACCACTTGGGGCGGACGAAAATCCATATCGGCCACCCACATGGCGATGCCGCTGTCTGCGGGCACGCCATAGATCGCTTCCATCTTGTCCCATTTCGCACAATGGGTGCCGCGCCGGTCGATGATGTCGTCAAAGCTCATGCTGGTCTCTCCTGATATTGCGGCCAAGCTAACGGCTGCCACAGGCGCTGCAAGCCCCCGGTTGCGCGATGCCCGGCCATGGCCTAAATGAGCGGGATGAAACGCCCGATCCTTTTGCACCCCGATCCACGGCTCAAGAAAGCCGCAGCCCCCGTCGCCGATCTCAGCGACGAGTTGCGCGTGCTGGGCGATGATATGTTGACCACCATGTATGATGCGCCGGGCATCGGCCTTGCCGCGCCGCAGATCGGCGTGCTGAGCCGTGTCATTGTGCTCGATTGCGTCAAGGAAGAGGGCGAAGCGCCGCGCCCGCTGTTGATGTTCAACCCTGAGATTGTGGCCTCATCGGATGACCTCAGCACCTATGAAGAAGGCTGCCTGAGCATTCCTGAGCAATACGCCGATGTGACCCGCCCCGCTGAGGTTGAGGTCCGCTGGCTCGACCGCGACGGCAAAGAGCAGCAGGAGTCTTTCGACGGGCTTTGGGCGACCTGCGTGCAGCATGAGATTGACCACCTCGATGGGAAACTGTTCATCGATTACCTCAAGCCGCTGAAGCGTCAGATGATCACCCGCAAGATGGTGAAGCTGAAACGCGAGTTGGCACGCGGATGAGCGTGCTGGAGGTTCTTCGCTGGCCCGACCCGCGTCTGGCCGAGACCTGCGCGCCGATCGAAGAGATCACGCCAGAGATCGAAAAGCTGGCCGCCGATATGTTGGAGACGATGTATGCCGCGCCGGGGCGGGGCCTTGCCGGGCCGCAGGTCGGCGCGATGCTGCGGATCTTCGTGATGGATGCGGGCTGGAAGGAAGACAAATCCGACCCGCTGGTCTGCATCAATCCGATGTTTCAAGAAATCGGCGAAGAGCGCGTGACCAATACCGAAGGCTGCCTGAGCATCCCCGGCATCAGCACCGACATCTCGCGCCCGTCGCAGGTTCAGATGGTTTGGACCGGGCTGAACGGTGGCCGCTATGTCCAAAGCTTTGAGGGTGCCGCCGCGCTGATCGCGCAGCATGAGATGGATCACCTTGATGGTGTGGTGACATTCGATCATTTGGATGCGGACACCCGCGCCGCCAAGATTGCGGAGTTCAACGCCCAATGACCCTACGCCGCTACGTTGCATGGCCCGATAAACGACTGCGCAGCCCCGCTGAACCCATTGAGGCGGTGACGGATGAAATCCGCGCGCTTTGGGACGATATGATCGAGACGATGGACGCCATGCCCGGCGTCGGCCTTGCCGCGCCGCAGATTGGGGTGATGTTGCAGGTCGCGGTGGTCGATGCCTCCGAGGCGCGCAACAAGCGCATCCGGCTGGCGAACCCGGTGATTATCGACGCCTCTGCCGTGCTGCACCCCTATGAGGAGGCCAGCCCGAACCTGCCCGGTTTCAGCGCCGTGATCCGCCGCCCCCGCGGCGTGAAGGTGCGGTTCCTTGATGAGATGGGCGCAGAAATAGAGCGTGATTTCGTCGGGCTTGAGGCCGTCAGCGTGCAACACCAGATCGACCATCTGGCGGGCAAGATGTATTTCGACAACCTTAGCAAAACCAAGCGCGACATGCTGTTGCGCAAAGCACGTAAACAGAACGGCTGACAGCCCAAAAGGCGCTGTCCGTCAGGAGTGAACAGATGCGACTGATTTTCATGGGCACGCCTGATTTTTCGGTGCCGATACTCGATGCACTGGTGCAGGCCGGGCATGACATTTGCACAGTCTATTGCCAGCCGCCACGCCCTGCCGGACGCGGCAAGAAACCCCGCCCCAGCCCGGTGCAGCAACGCGCCGAGGCGCTTGGCCTTTTGGTGCGGCATCCGGTGTCGCTTAAACACCCCGAACCGCAGGAAGAATTCGCAGAACTTGGTGCCGAGGCGGCGGTAGTTGTGGCCTACGGACTGATCCTGCCGCAGGTCATTCTGGACGCGCCGAAGCACGGTTGCCTGAACATCCATGCGAGCCTCTTGCCGCGCTGGCGTGGGGCCGCGCCCATTCACCGTGCGATCATGGCGGGGGACGCAAAGACCGGCGTTTGCATCATGCAGATGGAAGCGGGATTGGACACTGGGCCCGTGCTGCTCTGCGAAGAGACGGAGATCGGCGCGGCCGAGACCACGGCGGAGTTGCACGACCGACTGAGCGCCATGGGCGCGGTGGCGATCAACAAGGCGCTGTCACAACTGTTGCAGCTTACCCCGCAGCCTCAGCCCGAAAAGGGCGTGACCTACGCGGCTAAAATCGACAAGGCCGAGTCCCGCATCGACTGGACCCGCCCCGCAGTTGAGGTGGATCGCATGATCCGCGGACTGTCGCCCTTTCCCGGGGCGTGGTTCGAGATCGGCGGCCAGCGGGTGAAGGTGCTGGGTTCGGTGCTGGACGAAGGCACTGGCGCGGCGGGCGAAGTGCTGTCAGATGACCTGCGCATCGCTTGCGGCGACGGTGCGGTGCGGCTCACGCGGTTGCAGCGTGCTGGCAAGGGCGTGCAGGATGTGGATGTGTTTCAACGCGGCGCGCAGATCGCCGTGGGCATAAAGCTGAGCGCGGCTTGAGCGCTCAGCTTTTCGGCGGGGTGCTTTTGTAGACCGGCAGGTGCCAGCCGAAATAAAGCGATCCGGCGCGCAGCACCCAAGTGGTGGCGGCGCAGGCCAATAGCGGGTAGAGCGTCCCGTCGAAATAAGGCGCCAGCAGCACGGCCACAGCGGCACCGGAGAGCGCCGCGCTGGCGTAAAGCTCCCCTTGGGTCAGCACCAGTGGCAATTGGCCCACCACCACGTCGCGCATTAGTCCGCCCATGCAGCCGGTGATCATGCCCATGACGATGATGATCGGCGCGGATTGCTCTTGCGACATCGCCACACCCACGCCCGCCGCGACGGCAACAGCCAGCGCCAGACTGTCGAGCCAGATCAACGTGCGAAAGCGGCTTTCCAGAAGATGCGCCGTAAAGAAAACCACCAGCGCGGCCACGATGGCCACGCCGAGCATGCTAGGGGTTTCGATCCAGAAGATTGGATTGCGGTCGAGCAGGAGGTCGCGGATCGTGCCGCCGCCCACAGCGGTCAGGCAGGCGATAAAGGCAAAGCCCACGATATCAAGCTGCGCCCGGCTGGCGACCAGCGCGCCGGTGATGGCAAAGACCAGCACGGCGGCATAGTCGAGCAGGGCCAGCAGGCTCACTTCTTGCCGCCCGGTTTGAACGGGGCCATGCCCGCGCGGGCCAACTCATCGGCGCGTTCGTTTTCGGGGTGGCCGGCGTGGCCCTTGACCCATTTCCACGTCACATTGTGCCGCGCGTTCGCCGCATCCAGCCGCTGCCAAAGCTCGGCGTTTTTGACCGGCTTCTTGGCGGCGTTCTTCCAGCCGTTTTTCTTCCAGCCAAAGATCCAACCGGTGATGCCGTTTTTGACGTAGTTGCTGTCGGTCACGATGGTGATCTCGGTCGCGCGGCTGAGCGATTCCAACGCCGAAATTGCGGCCATCAGTTCCATGCGGTTGTTGGTGGTTTGCGCCTCGCCGCCCTTCAACTCGCGTTCCTTGACGATCTTGTCACCGTCCATGGCGCGCATGAGTACGCCCCAGCCACCGGGGCCGGGATTGCCCGAGCAGGCTCCGTCTGTGTAGGCGTAAAGGTCTGGCATGTCGGCTCCCGTCGCGGTTTCCACGCGGTGTAGGCGTCTGATGCGTGGCGGTCAATCAGGCGGGTTGGCGCAAGACGCGGGGCACCTTGAACTCGACGTTTTCTTGCGCGGTTTCGACCAGTTCAGTGGTCACGTCATAGCGCACTTTGAAGGCGTCGATTACTTCGTTGATCAGCACTTCGGGGGCTGATGCGCCCGCCGTGATGCCGATGCTGCCGATCCCATCCAACGCGCGCCAATCGATATCATCGGCGCGTTGCACCAGTTGCGCATAGGCGCAGCCCGCGCGGGCGCCGACTTCGACCAGACGTTTGGAGTTCGACGAATTCGGTGCGCCGACCACCAGCATCGCGTCGCATTTGGGGGCCATGGCTTTGACAGCTTCCTGGCGGTTGGTGGTGGCGTAGCAGATGTCTTCTTTATGCGGGCCGATGATGGCAGGGAACCGCGCCTGAAGGGCGGCGACGATATCGGCGGTGTCATCGACACTAAGTGTGGTTTGCGTGACATAGGCCAACTGCGCCTCGTCACGCACAGTGACATCGGCCACATCATTGGGCGTTTCGACCAGCAGCACATCGCCATCGGGCAGTTGGCCCATGGTGCCGACCGTCTCAGGGTGGCCCGCGTGACCGATCATGATGATCTGCAGCCCTGCATCGGCATGGCGCTGCGCCTCGATATGGACCTTGGAGACCAGCGGGCAGGTGGCATCGACATAGATCATATTGCGCGCCTGCGCGGCGGAGGGCACGGATTTCGGCACGCCATGGGCGGAGAAGATGACCGGGCGGTCATCGGGGCATTCCGACAGTTCCTCGACAAAGACCGCGCCCTTGTCGCGCAGCCCGTCGACGACGAACTTGTTGTGCACGATCTCATGGCGCACATAGACCGGCGCGCCCCATTTCTCGAGCGCCATCTCGACGATCTTGATCGCCCTGTCCACGCCCGCGCAGAATCCGCGCGGCGCGGCGAGGTAGAGGGTCAGGGGCGTGTTGGTCATGGCGAAGTCTCCGAACGGTTGGCGCAGAGGTAAGGGCTTGGGCGCGCTTCGTCCAGCCCGTCAGCCCTTCTTGGGCGCAGCCTCGCCTCCAGCCCCATGCACAAGTGCGGCGGCTTGGGCGCGGTTACGGATGCCCAGTTTGCGATAGCCGGATTTTGCGTAATCCGACACGGTGTGGATCGACAGGTTGCAATGATGTGCCGTTTGTTGGCGGCTATAACCATGCGCCAAAAGGTTCACCACTTCGGCTTCGCGCGGGCTGAGCTTATCAAAAGCAGAGGGGCTATCGGGGAGGGGCAGTAGTTCTGCCCCGACAAGGTCTTCGATGCGCCGGTGCATCAGCAGGCAGAATAGGCGCAACTCTTCGGCAATGTCGTGGAAAGTTTGTTCAAACTCCTCCGCCGCCATTCCGTTGCCGATCACAAAGCCACCAAAGCGTTCAGACCCTTGCAGACGCATCGGTACGGCAAAAGCAGCATGAAGTCCCTCTCGCGCCGCGCGCGCGATGAGGGAATGTTCGGACGGCGTAACATCAGGATAGAGATGCACAAAGGCCTGCCCGATCATCAGCACCTCATAGCTGTTGCACGAGTGATGCAAAAACGGATCATCTTCGGGCGGGAGGTTTTTATAGAGGTCGGGGATGGTGCAAAGCAGCTGCGCATCCTTAAAGTCGGCGCCCACACTGATATGGAGTGCATGAGTGAATCCGATCTCTCGGAGTGCCTCTACGATCCCATCCCAAAGTGTGTCGATATCTTGTAATTTTTCCAGCCGTACTGCGACATCGACCAGCATCATCCCTCACTTTACCCCCCTATTTCGGGGGGTCGTCTACTTCTACGGGAACAAGTACTATTGGATCAAGGGGAACGCATGGGTTCATGTGCTGTATTGTATCTTCCCTGGGGTATTTTAGAAATTTCACAGGCCAGTGACGGCGACGTCTCTGGCCTGTTATTCGTATGTACACTTTCCTGATAGCGAAGCGCAGAAATTCAACCTCCGCGGCCAGCGGAGCTATTCAGGGCAGTAAAAAGGCGATCTGTGGTCAGCTTTGTGGAGCCGGCATCGGATCGCGCGGGGGGCGGCCAATGACATCGCGCAGGTCGTCAAGCTCGATAAAGTTGTCCGCTTGGCGGCGCAGATCATCGGAAATCATCGGCGGCTGGCTGCGAATCGTCGACACGACAGAGACGCGCACGCCTTGGCGTTGCAGGCTTTCGACCAGCGGACGGAAATCACCATCGCCTGAGAAGATCACGATATGATCCACGCGCGGCGCAAGTTCCATGGCATCAACGGCCAGTTCGATATCCATGTCGCCTTTGACTTTGCGGCGGCCCATGCTGTCAGTGTATTCTTTGGCCGGTTTGGTGACCATGGAAAAGCCGTTGTAGTTCAGCCAGTCAACAAGCGGGCGGATCGGCGAATATTCATCGTTTTCAAGCAGCGCGGTATAGTAGAATGCACGCAGCAGCTTGCCGCGGCGCATGAACTCTTGCCGCAGCAGTTTGTAATCGATGTCGAAGCCGAGCGACTTGGCCGCGGCATAGAGATTGGAGCCATCTATAAATAGCGCCAATCGCTCATCTTTGTAGAACATTAATCTATCCTTTCGGCAGGCTTCGCCGTATTCCCGGTTTGATCTATAACTGTCGCGGATTAAGAAAACCGTGACGTGTGGCGATGCCCCCACATCTGGGTGCATAACTAAGGTTTTTTAACAATGTCGCAAGGCCCTGAGGGTATGGAATTAAGCAGTAGGGCGCCTATACGAAAGCATAGCCTTCTGATTGCACTTGGTGGGAACCTTGCATCTTCTGTTGGTAGGCCACAGGAAACCCTGAAGGCCGCTCTGAAGCTGTTACAAACATCCGGCGCGGTGATTCGCGCCACCAGTCGATTCTATCACACTCCAGCTTTTCCCGCAGGGGCGGGCCCGAATTATGTGAACGCCGCCGTGCGGATCGAAGCGCCTTGGGAACCTGAAAAGGCGCTTGGCGTATTGCACCGTATTGAGGCGCAGTTTGGCCGGGAGCGGCTGCAGCGATGGGGGCAGCGCACTTTGGATCTGGATTTGCTGGCCTGTGACGATATCGTGTTGCCAGACCGTAACACCCACAAGATGTGGCGCGAATTGCCGCTTGATGCGCAAATTGGTCGTACACCTGAACAGTTGATCCTGCCTCACCCCCGTCTTCAAGACCGCGCTTTTGTTTTGGTGCCGCTGGCAGATGTTGCCCCCGATTGGGTACATCCATTGTTAGGAAAGCCCGTGCGCGCGCTGCTCGAAGCCATGCCTGAGCGGGATCGCGCCGACGTGCGCCCTATGTAATAGTGACTTGTAAATCTGCCCGAAGCGGCCTAAATACCGCACTTCTGGCAGCAAATGAGATATTGGAGGCTTCATGGCCCGCGTCACCGTCGAAGATTGTGTGGATAAGGTTCCGAACCGTTTCGAACTCGTCATGCTGGCTGCGCACCGCGCCCGCGAGATCTCTGCCGGATCGCCGCTGACCGTTGACCGCGACAACGACAAAAACCCTGTCGTGTCCTTGCGCGAGATTGCTGACGAAACGCAATCGGCTGACGATCTGCGTGAGCGTCTGATCGAAAGCAACCAGAGCCAGATCGAAGTCGATGAGCCCGAAGAAGACGCCATGGCGCTTTTGATGGGTGCCGAGCAGGACAAGCCTGAAGAAGACAGCATGTCCGAAGAAATGTTGCTGCGCCAGTTGATGGCCGCACAGGGGCAGGGGTAACCCCCGCGCCCCGGCCGGGGCTATGAGGCAGATGGCATGAACAGCGCCGACATTACTGCCGACGACCTGATCGCTCTTGTTCAAGGCTACAATCCGCGTACCAACGAACCCCTGATCCGCGCCGCTTTTGACTACGGGGCGCGGATGCATGAGGGGCAGTTTCGCCATTCCGGTGAACCCTATTTCACCCATCCCGTCGCTGTCGCTGCGATCCTTACGGAACAGCAGCTTGATGATGCGACGATCATCACCGCCCTTCTGCACGACACGATCGAAGATACCAAAGCGTCTTACGCCGAGGTGCAAAGCCTCTTTGGCGGTGAAGTGGCCGAATTGGTGGATGGTGTCACCAAGCTGACCAACCTTCAGCTTAACTCGACCGAAACCAAACAGGCCGAGAACTTTCGCAAGCTGTTCATGGCGATGTCCAAGGACCTGCGCGTCATCCTCGTCAAGCTCGCCGACCGTCTGCACAACATGCGGACGATCAAATCCATGCGCCCTGACAAGCAGGTCAAAAAGGCGCGGGAGACGATGGACATCTATGCGCCGCTGGCGGGCCGTATGGGCATGCAATGGATGCGCGAAGAGTTGGAAGACCTCGCCTTTCGCGTGCTCAACCCCGAGGCGCGCGCCTCGATCATCCGCCGCTTCATCACCCTGCAGCGCGACACCGGCGATGTGATCCAGCGGATCACGGGCGACATGCGCGTGGAGTTGGAAAAGGCGGATATCGAGGCCGAGGTTTTTGGCCGGGCCAAGAAACCCTATTCGATCTGGCGCAAGATGGAGGAGAAGGAGCAGAGCTTCTCTCGTTTGTCCGATATTTATGGTTTTAGGGTCATCACCGCCTCCGAGGAAGATTGCTACCGCACGCTTGGCGCGATCCACCGGCGTTGGCGTGCGGTGCCGGGACGGTTCAAGGATTACATTAGCCAGCCCAAAAGCAACGGCTACCGATCTATCCACACCACCGTTTCGGGGCGGGATGGCAAGCGGGTTGAAGTGCAAATTCGGACCCGGCAGATGCATGACGTGGCCGAAACCGGCGTTGCAGCGCATTGGTCTTACCGCGACGGCGTGCGGAGCCGAAACCCCTTTGCAGTTGATCCCGCCAAGTGGATCAGCCAGCTGACCGAACAGTTTGATGCCGAGACCGACCATGAGGATTTCCTCGAAGCGGTGAAGCTTGAGATGTACGCCGACCAAGTCTTCTGCTTCACGCCCAAGGGTGATGTGGTGAAACTGCCGCGCGGGGCGACACCAATTGATTTCGCCTATGCGATTCATACGCGCATCGGTAACGCCTGCGTCGGGGCTAAGGTCGACGGCATGCGCGTGCCGCTTTGGACGCGCATCAAGAATGGCCAGTCGATTGAGATCACCACCGCGCAAGGCCAGACGCCGCAGGTGACATGGCTTGATATCGCCACCACAGGCAAGGCCAAGTCGGCAATCCGGCGCTCCCTGCGTGAGGTCGACCGCGAACGCTTTATCAAGCTGGGGCGCGAATTGGCGCGCTCGGCTTTCGCTCAGGTGGGCAAGAAGGTCACCGATAAGGTGCTGCACACTGTCGCTAAGAACATGCGGCTCAATGGCCCCGACGAGGTGCTTGCCCGGCTTGGCAGTTCCGAACTGACGGGCCGCGAAGTGGTTGAATCCGTCTATCCCGATCTTGCACCGCAAAAGGGCGAACAGATCGACGTGCGCCGCGCCGTGGTCGGGCTGGAGCCGGGCCAGAGTTTTGACCGCGCGCCTTGCTGTACGCCGCTACCGGGCGAACGCATCGTTGGCATTACCTTCCGTGGCAAGGGCGTGACCGTTCACGCGATCGACTGTGACCGCTTGTCGGAATATGAAGACCAGCCCGACCGCTGGCTTGATCTGCGCTGGCATGATGGCAGCCATCCGGCGGATTATACATGCGCGCTGGACATCACCATCGGCAACGGCGCGGGGGTCTTGGGGCGGGTCTGTACCTTGATCGGCGAAGCTTCGGCCAATATCTCTGATTTGGAGTTTGTGGAGCGTAAGCCTGACTTTTATCGGTTGGTGGTCTATGTGGACCTCAGAGACGTGAGTCATCTGCATTCGCTCATGTCCACGCTCGAAGCCGAAAGTGAGGTCGCCGATGTCAGCAGACACCGCAATATGAGCATAGGAAAGACTGTCGAAAAGACCGCCTGACCCGCGCAGACGAAACGCCGATACTGGACCTGATTCTTGATTTTCAAACGCCGCGATCCGAAACCGACCCTGCGCGCGCTGGCCGAGTTTCTGTGGCCGCGCGGCGGTTGGACGCGTGCGTTTCACTATGTCAAACACCGGATGCGGCGGCTGCCTGACAGCCCCGAGCGTATCGCGCGCGGTATCTGGGCCGGGGTCTTTACCACCTTCACCCCATTCTACGGGCTGCACTTTATAGTGGCGGCGCTAATCGGGCGGGTGATGCGTGCGAATATCCTCGCCGCGCTTATGGCCACCTTTTTCGGCAATCCGTTGACCTATGTTCCCATCGGCATCGCTGCCCTGCAAACCGGTCACTGGATCCTTGGTGCGCCAGTGGCCCCAACGGCGCATCGGTCATTTGGTGGCAAATTCCTTGATGCAGGGCGCGACCTTCAAGAGAACTTTTTCGCGATTTTTACTGATGCCAGCATGGATTGGTCGGGGCTGACGATCTTTTTTCATCAGGTGTTCTACCCCTATCTGGTTGGGGGCATCCTGCCGGGGATGATCTGCGCCACCATTGCCTATTACATCTCTGTTCCGGTGCTGCGCGCCTATCAAAAGCGGCGGCGCGGCATGATCAAGGCCAAGTTTGAGGCGTTAAAGCACAAGGCTTCGCAGAAGGCCGAGGCCAAGCGCCACGCCGACTGAGGCGCCGCCTGCATCAAATTTTCGGAAAAAGGGCTTCTCCCTATGGGGTTGGCAAAAATTCCGACCTATGGTCACGCCAATGATGCGAGAGGAAACAACATGGCTGACCAACCAAAGCTGAGATTGGGCGTGAACATCGACCACGTGGCGACCGTGCGTAATGCGCGGGGCGGGGCGTACCCTGACCCATTGCGCGCTGCCAAGATTGCGGAAAAGGCCGGGGCTGATGGCATCACCGCGCATCTGCGCGAAGACCGGCGGCATATCTCGGACGCCGATATCGAAGGGTTGATGGAGGTCCTGTCAGTTCCGCTGAACTTTGAGATGGCAGCCACCGACGAGATGCAAAAGATCGCCCTGCGCCACAAACCTCATGCCGTTTGCATCGTGCCGGAAAAACGCGAGGAACGCACAACCGAAGGCGGTCTGGAAGTTGCGCGTGAGGAAAACAAACTGGCCCATTTTATCGCGCCGCTGCGCGAAGCGGGCAGCCGCGTGTCGATCTTCATTGCCGCAGAACCCGCCCAGATCGAAGCGGCTAACCGCATCGGGGCCGAGGTGATCGAGCTACATACCGGCGCCTATTGCGATGCATTCTCGGAAGGCCGCTGGGACGAGGCCGATGTCGAGTTGAAGAAACTTCGCGACATGTCGACTTTCGCGGCGTCCTTGGGGCTTGAGGTTCACGCGGGCCACGGGCTCACCTATGACACGGTTACCCCCATCGCCGCCTTTCCAGAGGTGCGCGAACTTAACATCGGGCACTTCTTGATCGGAGAGGCGATCTTTCTTGGGCTAGAACCCGCCATAACCGAAATGCGCCGCCTGATGGATGAAGCCCGCGAAAGGTAATTGACACTTTGCCGGGGGCGGCGGAAAGCCACTCATTCGCTGCCCCTGCATGGACCCAAATTCGCTCTGCCGCGTTGTGCTGCCAGACTGGTTAACAAAACCTAGGAGGCACCAATGAGCGACCATATCGAGACACTGAAAAAACTTCACACCCGCCTGATCGACAGCCGCGACGGCTATCGTGAATCCCGCAAAGAAGTCTCTGACGAAGCACGATTTGTAGGCTTTTTTGATCAGCGTATCGCCGAGCGCGAGACGTTTCACACCGAATTGCACCGCCAGTTGGGCGTAGACGGGGTGGACGTATCCGAAGAGGGCTCAGTCGCTGCTTCGGCACATCGTGGCTGGGTCAAGCTGCGCGATGCGGTCACAGGCGATGACGAAGCAGTCTATGACGAGATCATCAACGGCGAATCCGCATTGGTCGAAAACTACGACGATGCGATCAAGGCGACCGCTGGCCATCCCGGATATGAGTTTCTGACAGAGCAGCGTGCCTCTGTTCAGCGCGCAATTGACGAGGCGAAGGCCGAAAAGGCCCGTCACGCCGTCGCCTAAGCCGGGCAACGCAAAATTCAGATTAGCGCCGTCCCGCCCTGCGGGGCGGCGTTTTCATATGCTATTGCTGCTTTTCCTTGGCAATCGCGCATGATCTATTGCCCGCATTGGGCGTTACGGCGCCATCACGCGACAAGAATGGCACCCCATGATCCTCGGCATCGGCACTGATTTGGCAAATATTGAGCGTATCCAAGGCACGCTTGACCGTTTTGGTGACCGTTTTCGCAACAGGGTCTTCACCGAAATTGAGCAGCGTAAGGCCGAGCGCCGCCGCGATGTGGCGGGCACCTATGCCAAACGCTGGGCCGCGAAAGAGGCATGTTCCAAGGCGCTTGGCACCGGGCTGCGTATGGGCATCGCATGGCGCGATATGGCCGTCAGCAACCTGCGCACCGGTCAACCGGTGATGGAAGTGACGGGCTGGGCCGCTGATAGACTCGCCGCGATGACCCCGCCCGGGCATGAGGCGATCATCCATGTGACCCTGACCGACGATCACCCATGGGCGCAGGCATTTGTGGTGATCGAAGCGCGCCCGCTTGCCGATTAAGCTCAGATAGACTGGCGTGCCACGCCGTTTCGCATCATATCCACGCGGGGCAGGCCGTTCGGCGCCCGCTTCACTTGACTTGGCCCGCGGCGGCGATCATGTAACCCCAAACCGATATGTCAGGAGCGCCGCATGGCCGCCAAGGAAAAAACCGGCAACGCCTTTGTCGAAACCATCAAGACAATCTTTTGGGCGCTGCTGATCGCCGGTGTCTTTCGGACCCTGTTCTTTCAGCCCTTCTGGATCCCTTCCGGTTCGATGAAAGAGACGCTGTTAATCGGTGATTTCCTTTTTGTGAACAAGATGGCCTACGGTTACTCCTATGCGTCTTGCCCCAGCTTGATGCTGCCCGGTGTCGGGGTCGAGATTGATGCCAAAGATGTCTGCGGTGTTTTTGATGGCGACAACGAGCGTCTGTTTGGGTCCGAGCCTGAGCGCGGCGATGTGGTGGTCTTTCGTCACCCCGTCTCGGGCCGCGACTACATCAAACGCCTGATCGGTTTGCCGGGTGATAAAGTACAGATCCAAAACGGGATCATCAGCCTGAACGGCACCCCGGTCGAAGTCGAAGACGCAGGCACCTTTGAAGAGGTCATGGCCCCTCAAGGTCCGCAGCAGTTGCGTCCGCGCTGTGAAAACGGACCCGTTGGTCAAGGTGGCACCTGTGTTAAAGGCCGCCAGATCGAAACGCTGCCCAATGGCGTGTCGCATCCGATCTTGAACATCACCAACCAGCAGTCGGACAACACGGGCGTCTATACCGTGCCTGAGGGGCATTACTTCTTTATGGGCGACAACCGCGACAACTCTGCCGATAGCCGTCTGGCGCAGCGTGCGGGGGGCGTGGGCTTCGTCCCGTTTGAGAACCTGATCGGCCGTGCGGATCGCATTGTGTTCAGCTCTGCCGGACGCTCCATGTTGTTTTTCTGGACATGGCGCAGTGATCGTTTCTTTGAAGCTGTCAGATGAAATTAAGCGGTGACCTAAAAGCCTTTGAGGCGCGGATCGGCCATAGTTTCGCCAAGCCGGAGTTGTTGGTCCGTGCCGTGACCCATGCCTCCATGTCCTCGGCCAACCGTGATGACAACCAGCGGTTGGAATTTCTGGGTGACCGGGTGCTGGGGCTGGTGATGGCTGAGGCATTGCTGGCGCTTGATCCCGGCGCGACCGAAGGGCAATTGGCGCCGCGTTTCAATGCGCTGGTGCGCAAGGAAACTTGCGCCGATGTCGCGCGTGAGATTGATTTGGGCAAGGTGTTAAAGCTAGGCCGGTCTGAGATGATATCAGGCGGGCGGCGCAAGCAGGCCCTCTTAGGCGATGCCATCGAAGCGGTGATCGCGGCGGTCTATCTTGATAGCGGCTTTGAGGCTGCTAAAGGGTTGGTTCTCCGGCTGTGGGGCAACCGTCTGAAGACCGTTAAAGAAGATGCGCGTGACGCCAAGACCGCGTTGCAGGAATGGGCGCAGGCGCGCGGGCTGAACCCGCCGCGTTACGACCAGACAGACCGCAGCGGCCCAGACCATGCGCCGGTCTTTACCATTACAGCGCGGCTCGACAACGGCGCCGAAGCCGCTGCCACTGCGCCCTCAAAACGCGCCGCCGAACAGGCCGCCGCCACCACGCTGCTGCGGCAATTGGAGAAGAACTCATGACCACCCGTGCCGGATTCGTCGCCCTGATCGGAGAGCCTAACGCGGGCAAATCCACGCTGCTGAACCGCATGGTGGGGGCCAAGGTCTCGATCGTGACGCACAAGGTCCAAACCACCCGCGCCCGCATTCGTGGCGTTGCGATGGAGGGGGAAACGCAGCTTGTTTTCGTCGACACGCCCGGCCTGTTCCAACCGCGCCGCCGTCTTGACCGTGCCATGGTCGCCGCCGCTTGGGGCGGCGCTGCGGATGCGGATGTGATCGTGCTGCTGATCGAAGCACACCGTGGCATGACCGAGGGCGTGGAGCGTATACTTGAGGAGCTTGGCAACATCGCCAAGGGCCGCCGCGTGGCGCTGGCGATCAACAAGATCGACCGCGTTGAGGCACCTGTATTGCTGGGTCTGACCGAAAAGATGAACGCAGCTTTCGATTTCACCGAGACTTTCATGATCTCCGCCGAGCGTGGCCACGGTATCGACACACTGCGCCAGTGGTTGGCGGGAGAGGTGCCGGAAGGCCCATGGCTCTACCCCGAAGATCAGATCGCCGACCTGCCGATGCGCAATATCGCGGCCGAGATCACCCGCGAAAAGCTGACCCTGCGTCTGCATCAGGAACTGCCCTATCAGCTAACGGTTGAGACAGAAAATTGGGAAGAGCGCCCCGACGGCTCCGCCCGGATCGACCAGTTGGTTTACGTCGTGCGCGACGGTCACAAGGGCATCGTCTTGGGCAACAAGGGCGAGACGATCAAAGCCGTGGGCAAAGCCGCCCGCGAAGAGCTGGAAGAGTTTCTTGGTCGCAAAGTACATCTGTTTTTGCAGGTCAAGGTTCGCGCCAACTGGCTGGAAGAGGCAGAGCGCTATTCCGAGATGGGCTTGGATTTCAAAGATGGCAACGACTGAGCGTAAAGGCCAGCCATGCCCCGTCTGACCGCGCGTTTCTGGGTCGATGCCTATCTCACCCGGCTGCGGTTGCAGGACATCCCCGCCTTCGTGGTCGCGCATGGCGACGACACCGGCGGCGCGGTGCTGGTCAAGTTGGCTACGCTGGATGGCCGCGCGATGCTGTTCCATCGCTCCTTTGATCTGATGACTGGGGACCGAAAGTGGATCGAGCTGGCGTCTGGCGACGAGGCGGAGGTCGATGCCACCGTTACCCGCCAGCGCGGGTTCGATCCCGACCTTTGGGTGATTGAGGTGGAGGATCGGCAGGGCCGGCACCTCTTGGATGAGCCGGGGCTCAGCTGATGGAGTGGCGCGATCAAGGCATCCTGCTGAGCGCGCGGCGACATGGTGAGACTTCGGCGATCATTGAGGTTTTTACCCCCGAACAAGGCC
Source organism: Sulfitobacter sp. DSM 110093 (assembly GCF_022788715.1). Lineage (NCBI taxonomy): Bacteria > Pseudomonadati > Pseudomonadota > Alphaproteobacteria > Rhodobacterales > Roseobacteraceae > Sulfitobacter > Sulfitobacter sp. DSM 110093. Next base: position 3,251,199 of record NZ_CP085167.1, on the reverse strand, counting down.
GCCACGCTGGGATCGTCCGCGGAGGCACCAGCCGCAAGATTGCGCCTAGCCTGCAACCCGGCGCACAGCTTGACGTGGCATGGCGCGCGCGGTTGGAGGATCATATCGGTGCCTTTACCGTCGAGCCGCTGCGCAGCCGCGCTGCGGTGGCCATGCAGAACCGTCTGGCACTTGCGGGCCTGAATGCGGTGACCGCGCTTTTGTCCTTTTGCCTGCCCGAACGCGAGCCGCATCCCGCGCTCTACCGCCGCACCGAGGCGCTGCTTGACATGCTGGGGCAGGGGGATGTCTGGCCGCTGGCCTATCTAAAATGGGAACTGCGTCTGCTGGAAGAGATGGGCTATGCGCTCGATCTGGAAAGCTGTGCGGTGACGGGGGTGACAGAGGGGTTGATCTATGTCTCGCCCAAGTCTGGCCGCGCCGTTTCGGCCAAGGGCGCGGGGGAATGGGCTGACCGGTTGTTGCCCTTGCCTGCGGTGCTGGATGGGGGCGCGGGCAGTGATGCGGAAATCGCGCAGGGCTTGGTGACCACGGGCCATTTCCTGACCGCGCATCTGGCCCGCGATCTGGGTGGCAAACCTCTGCCGGAAGCCCGCGCACGCTTTATTGATGCCTTCAGTCGGCGGCTTTGAAGATCAGTCGTTCGCCGCTTTCATCCGACAGGATCAGCGTGTCGCCCAACACGTCTGAAATCGTCACATCCCCCAATGCATTCAGAAACGCCGTCTCTGCCGCGAGGTCCGGGCAGGCGCGGCGCGTGGCGGCGATATGACCCGCGTCGAACCACGGGTAAGGCACCGTCATCGCGGCGCTATAGGCGTTGCAGGGCGCTTCTCCGGCGATCTTGCCGGTCTCTGGGAAGGTCAGCGTGGCGCGGGCGTCGAAGGGGGCGCCGTCCAGTTCCACCAAGGTCCATGTCTTATCGCCCGCCCCGTAGGCACGAACGGTCTCATCGCCCTGACATTGCGGTAGGGCGCTGAGGGCGGCGAGGATCAAGAAGCTGCGCATGGGCTGTCCTTTGGGTGGAAAACGCCGCCTATGTCTCTGACAGAAGCGGCGCTTGCAACCCCGGAGCGTCAGCCCAGAAGACGGCGCGCGATAACCTGCGCTTGGATTTCCGCCGCACCCTCAAAGATGTTCAAGATCCGTGCGTCACAAAGCACTCGGCTAATCTTGTATTCCAGCGCAAAACCGTTGCCGCCGTGGATCTGCAAGCCGTTGTCGGCGGCGGCCCAAGCGACCCGCGCGCCGAGCAGTTTCGCCATGCCTGCTTCGACATCGCAACGACGGCCAGCGTCCTTCTCGAAGGCGCTGTAATAGGTCAACTGCCGGGCGATCATCAGTTCCACCGCCATCATCGCCAACTTGCCCGAAACGCGGGGGAAGTTGATCAGCGATTTGCCGAATTGCTTGCGGTCTTGGGCGTATTGCATTGAGATATCGAGCGCCGATTGCGCCACACCGATGGCACGCGCAGCGGTTTGGATACGGGCGGATTCAAACGTCTCCATCAGTTGTTTGAACCCGCGCCCCTCTTCGCCGCCAAGAAGGTTCTCGCCCTTCACCTCGAACCCGTCGAAGCCAAGTTCGTATTCCTTCATGCCGCGGTAGCCCAGTACCTCGATCTCTCCGCCGGTCATGCCGGGGGTGGGAAAGGGGTTGGCATCATCGCCGGGTGTCTTCTCGGCCAAGAACATCGACAGGCCACGGTGGTCTGTCGTTTCAGGGTCGGTGCGTGCCAGCAGGGTCATCACATGGGTCCGTGCGGCATGGGTGATCCATGTTTTGTTACCGGTCACCTTATAGTCGTCGCCGTCCTTTACCGCGCGCGTGCGCAGGCTGCCGAGGTCCGAGCCGGTGTTCGGCTCAGTGAAGACCGCCGTAGGCAGCGTTTCCGCGCTGGCAATGCGGGGCAGCCATTTTTCTTTCTGCTCAGTCGTACCGCCGCAGAGGATCAGTTCCGCCGCGATTTCCGACCGGGTGCCGAGGGAGCCGACGCCAATATAGCCGCGAGAGAGTTCTTCGCTGACCACGCACATCGACGCTTTGGTCAGGCCCAGCCCGCCGTATTCTTCGGGAATGGTCAGGCCGAAAACACCCATTTCGGCCAGTTCTTCGATCACCTCAATGGGGATCAATTCGTCTTTCAGGTGCCAGTCATGGGCGAAGGGTTCGACCTTTTCGACCGCGTAGCGGCGGAACTGGTCGCGGATCATCTCAAGCTCTTCATCAAGGCCGCTGACGCCGAAGGTCACATCGGCGCTGCGTTCCTGCATGAGTTCAACCAAGCGGCTGCGCGCGGTCTGCGTGTTGCCGCTTCGGGTCAGAGTGGTGAGCGCCGGATCGTCAAGCGTGGCTTCGTCCTCAGCGCTCAGCCCCAGATCTTGCAGGCGCAGCATTTCGCCTTGGTTCATCTGAATGCCGCCACGGATCTGGCAAAGGTATTCGCCAAAGGCGATCTGGTGTAGGAGCCCTTCGACTTCACCAAAGCGCCCGTCACCCTGTAGGCGCTCTGCCCAAAGCTGCATCTGGCGTAGCGCCTGCACATAGGTGGCGAGCCACGCAAGCCCGTGCGCTGCGGTCTGGTTGGCCTCGATCAGCTTGGCCGAGACGCGATCCCCCTCGCTCATCTGCGCACGGACGGCGGCAGTGGCTTTCTCGAGCAGCCGGTCCAGCGGCGGCAGCGCCGCGCCGGTCAGCCCGATTAGATCGTCGAGAATTACGCTATGCATCGTCATATCCTGACCGTCATGTGCCATGATCTGTCCTTTCTTGCTTGGGGCAGACATAGCGCCTTCGCAGTTGCAGCACAACAAAGATACGTTTTAATGCTTATTTTTGTTTTTATATTGCGTAACAAATTTGCTCGTGCGGCTGCCGCCGGGCCTGCTATGTAACGGCATGAACAGTATTTTCCCCTTTCTCACCCCGTTCGAGTTTTACGCAGCTTTGGCCATTGGTCTTTGCGGTGGTTTCGTCAAAGGCGTTGTCGGATTCGCCCTGCCGTTGGTTCTGATTTCCGGCCTAACGACCTTCATGGCGCCAGATTTGGCCCTTGCTGGTTTGATCCTGCCGACGGTTCTGGCCAATGCCTTTCAGGCCTTGCGCCAAGGTCCGAGGGCGGCGGCAGGTTCCATTCGATTGTTCTGGGTATTTCTGCTCTGCGGCGGCATCACACTGGTTCTTTCTGCCCAGATGGTGCGGGTGATTCCCGAGGAGGCAATGCTGCTGGCCATTGGTGTTCCGATCGTCTTTTTCGCGTTGCTGCAACTGTCGAAGTATAAGTTTCATCTGGCGCAACGTTCTACGCGGGTCGAGGCATGTGTCGGTGCGTTTGCTGGTGCGGTCGGCGGCGTTTCCGGCGTTTGGGGGCCGCCAACGGTTGCGTATCTGACCGCGCTTGGCACCCCGAAGCACGATCAGATGCGGATTCAGGGGGTGATCTATGGGCTGGGCGCGGTGGCGCTGCTTGGGGCGCATATGGGATCGGGTGTGCTGAACGCGCAGACTTGGCCGTTCTCGGCGCTGTTGCTTGCACCTGTGATGCTGGGCGTTTGGCTCGGCGGCATGGTGATGGATCGGGTCGATCCGGTCCTGTTTCGCAAGATGACGCTGCTGGTGCTGATGGTTGCAGGGCTGAATTTAATCCGACGCGCGTTGTTCTGAGCGGGTCTGGTCGTGAGCGTAAGGCGCGACAGGCTCTCATCTCCTATCCCAATGGGTTTGCGATTGGGAAAGGTTTGGTGTGCCCTAGGCAATGCACATCATGAGCGTGGCATTGTGACAATAGGCGAGACAGATCGCCGACCAGTAGGCAGGGGGTAGCCTACAGACTTTGATCGCAGAGCATCGTTTGCAGTTGCGAGATAGCGTCGTATCGTTTGTAGGGGTTGTTGCGCTGCACTCTCATCGCTTCTTCGAAGCGATTGCCGCGCGACGCCTTTTGCCTTGCAAAAGGCTTGGTGGAGCCTAGCGGGATCGAACCGCTGACTCAGAGTAGCCGCGAAGCGGATGCGCGTCAGTCAGTCTCTCTATCGGGCGATACATATCTTACATCAGAAAGGGGGGTGATGGTGGAGCCTAGCGGGATCGAACCGCTGACCTCCTGCATGCCATGCAGGCGCTCTCCCAGCTGAGCTAAGGCCCCATCGTGGATCGTGTGATCCGGGTCGTTATGCGCCGCTAACTAGGCGCTGGCGGCGGCGGGATCAAGCGGAAAATTGAACCCGCCGCCGATTAATTAGTCTTCGTCGTCTGACGCGACTTCGGCGATATCGTCGAGGGGAACTGTATCCTCGTCGTCATCGTCGTCGTCCAGCAGATCGTCGTCGAGATCCACATCAACTGTATCGTCGTCATCCACGAGGGAATCGTCGTCTGCCTTATCGCCTTTCTTGGCTTTGGCTGTGACCGCATCCTCGGCATCTGCCGCGATCATGCGGGACTTGGAGTTGTCGACCGCGACCTCTTCGCCCGTGTAGGGGCTGATGATCGGATTCTTATTGAGGTCATAGAAGCGCTTGCCCGTAGTGGGGCACAGGCGCTTGGTTCCCCATTCTTCGTTGGGCATGAAACACCCCTTTATAATATTGCTGTTGCGTGTAGATGATTCCGGCCAAGTGCCATATGAGGGGGGCACTGTCAAAGGCTTTGGCCTCTATCTAGGGACGTTGCTCCGGTAATGAAAGACCCTGTGCTGCCCGGCAACCCGCCGATTCCGTTGATCTTGCGCCGTTCGGCCCGTGCCCGGCGCATCTCTTTACGTATTTCGCAGTTGGACGGGCGGGTGACGCTGACCATGCCCAAACGCCTGGCCGAGCGTGAAGCGCTGGCCTTTGCCGAGACCAAGCAAGGCTGGATTCGCCAACACCTTGCCGCGCGGGGCGAAGACGTGATTGTCGGCTCGGGGGCAGAGGTGCCGGTGGGCGGTAAGGTACTCATGGTGCGCAGCGGGCAGGGGCGTGACCTACACGGGAGGGGCGTGCGGATCGGCCCAGAAGAGATTTTCGTGCCCGGCCCGGAAGACAGCATCGGCAAACGGCTTGCGGCACATCTGCGCGAAGTGGCGCGGGACCGGTTGGCTGTCGCCTGCGACGATTACGCCGCATTGCTCGGTAAGTCCTACAATCGGATCACCCTGCGCGATACGCGTTCCCGCTGGGGATCGTGCACCAGTGATGGTGGGCTGATGTTCTCATGGCGGCTGATCATGACACCGCCCGAAGTGCTGGATTACGTCGCCGCCCATGAGGTCGCCCATCTGGCGCAGATGAATCATTCCCCGGCGTTCTGGGCCGAGGTCACGCGGATTTACGGTGATTATCAGGCCCCCCGCCAATGGCTGCGCGACCATGGCGGGGCGCTGCATCGTTATCGGTTCTAGGGCAGGGTCGCGAACCGTGCCTTTAGCAGCGCCTCGGCATATTCATCCTCGGCAGTGCTGTCATGTACTACACCACCACCTACATTCAGCCGCAGCCGTCCATCGGCGTGGCAAGTTGCGGTGCGAATCGCCACGTTGAACTGCATCGCCCCTGAGGGCGCAACCCAGCCAACAGCGCCGCAATAGGCATCGCGTGGAGCAGGTTCTAACGCGCGCAAGATTTGCATGGCGCGGATCTTGGGCGCACCGGTGATGGAGCCACAGGGGAAAAGCGCGTGGAAAATATCTGTCAGGCGCGTCCCCGGCAAAACCTGTGCTGTGATGCGCGAAGTCATCTGATGCAGGGTATCATAGGTCTCGATCTCGAACAGCTTCGGCACCTCAACGCTGCCCACCTCTGCAATCCGGCTTATGTCGTTGCGGAGCAGATCAACGATCATCAGGTTTTCCGCCATGTTCTTTTCCGAAGCGACGAGGTCGGCGCGCAGCTTGGCATCCTCAACAGCATCTTGCCCGCGCCGCGCGGTGCCCTTCATCGGACGCGCGGTCAGGTGGCCATCGGCAGTCAGCGCAAAGAACAACTCGGGCGAGCGTGACAGCAACACTGGCCCCCCAAGGTCAACAAATGCGCCATGCTCAACCTGCTGGCGCTGGCGAAGTCGGGCATAAAGGGCGGCAGGCGTGCCACTATAGCGACCCTCCAACCCGAAGGTCAGATTGGCCTGATAAATATCCCCGGCAGTGATGAAATCCTGCACCTGCACAAAGGCGGCTTCATATTGGGCAAAGTCCCAATCCGGGGTTAGGGCCGATAGACTGGCCGCGCCCGCGTCATCCTTAAAGCTGTGCGGCTCCGGCCCCTCAAACACCCCGAAGTGCAACAAGGGCAGCCCGCGCTTGGCAGGCATCAAATCACTCAGTTTCGTCGACCCGAGGTAGCCCAACTCATAGCTTGCATAGCCCGCCAGCCACGCGCCCTCTGCCTGCGCTTTTTCGAGCGCGTCAAAGGCTGTGGGCACGTCCTCGGGCGACTGCGCGCTGATGATCCGCTGCGGCGCTCGAAAGGCCGTTCCTTGCCCCAGCGGGCCGGTGTCAAAGAGGACGCAGAGGTCAGACATCTCGCGCCTTAAAAGTCCGCAGGCATGCGTATGTCGCGTAGGGGGCGCACGATGTCGATGGATTCTTGATAGATCGGATGCGCCTTATAGGCGGCAAGTGCCTCCGCATCGGGGAACTCGGCGTAAACCACCACATCCACGTCCCCTGACAGCGCATCAACACGAGTGTTCTCACAGATTTCGAAAGTTGTTGAGTGGGGGATATCGGCCAGTTTCCAAAGCCCCGCTACGATGGTGGGAATGTCCTTTGGGTCTTTAGCTGAGAAAAAGACCACATGGCGGATGAAATTTCGTTTGGTCAAGGCGCATCTCCTTTAGCGGTTTGAACCCCGATAAATCGCCTCAGGGGCCGCGACAACGGGTGATTGGCCCGTGGTCTCAAAATGCCGCGCTTGACGGGTGGCTCATTTGTGATCACAAGCGCATCATGAACCTCAGCCCCCGCCCTGTCGAGGCCACGCCGCTGGCCCATGATCGTGTCTACCGCCGCCTACGCGCGCGGATCATGCATGGCGATCTGCCGCCCGGTCATGCGCTCACCCTGCGCGGTATTGGCAAGGAATACGAGGTCTCGATGACGCCCGCCCGCGAAGCGGTGCGGCGGCTCGCGGCAGAGGGGGCACTGACAATGTCGACCTCGGGGCGCATCTCTACGCCCGAACTCAGCAACGAGCGGATTGAGGAATTGGCAGCGCTCAGGGCGCTGCTAGAGGTTGAACTGGCCTCGCGTGCCCTGCCACGCGCGCATATGGCGCTGATTGAACGGATGCAGACGATCAACACCAATATCGCCGAGGCCGTGGCGCACCGCGATGCGGTCAGCTACATTCGCACCAATCTGGAATTCCACCGAACGCTTTATCTGCGCGCTCAGGCGCCTGCGATGCTCGCCATGGCAGAGACCGTCTGGCTGCAACTCGGCCCCACCATGCGCGCGCTCTATGGCCGCCTGCGCCGGACAGAGCCGCCGCATTTCCATCGACTGATCATCGCCGCTCTGCGCGCCGGGGATGAGCCGGGACTGCGGCTGGCGGTGCGCTCTGATGTGACCCAAGGCCTGCGGATGCTGGCAAGCTAATCCAGGCTTAGCCTCCGCTTGACAGCCGGTCGGCACAAGCGCATGACATAGCCATGGAACAGACCTGCCTCAAAACAGTCTATTATCCCCGCTCCTAATCGGCGCGGCCCTTTTCCTATACCCCCAAGCCGCCACAGCGCGGCTTTGCTTGTCTCCCTGTGGTAACCACAAAGAGAGACAATATGCCCCCCATTCGACCTGCTGTTAAATCCGACTTACCAATGGTTCTTGATCTGGCCCATGCGCTGGCCGCCTACCACGGCGACGCGGCCACGCTGACATTGGCCGCGCTGGAACGTGACTGCCTCGGCGAAGCCCCTTGGGTGACGCTGTTAGTGGCCGAAGGTGCGACGGGACTGCATGGATATGCCGCGCTCTGCCCCCAGACGCAGTTGCAATTCGGCGCAAGGGGCATGGACCTGCACCATCTCTTTGTCTGCGATACTGCGCGTGGGCGCGGCATAGGCAAAGCGTTGGTGGCGGCCGCGCTGGAGCACGCTGAGGCGCAGGGGTGTAGCTATGTCACTGTAGGGACGGGTACGCAAAACCGGCGCGCGCAGAGTTTCTACCGCGCTGCCGGTTTTGACCAGATCACCCCTGATCCGCGGTTTCGGCGGCGTCTGGCCTAGGCCGCCAGACCCTTGCGGCCCATCTCAAGGAACTTGGTCCGGCGGTCTTTGACCAGCGTTTTGCCATCTTTACCGTCAAGGTCTTTAAGCATCGTCTCAATCGCTTTGCCTACGGCCTTGATGGATTGCGCAGCATGACGATGCGCGCCGCCCATCGGCTCAGGAATGATCTGATCAATCACGCCAAGGGTCTTAAGCTCTTCGGCGGTCAGGCGCATCTGCTCGGCGGCTTCGCGCATCTTTTCGCTGTCTTTCCACAGGATCGACGCACAGCCTTCGGGCGTGATGACGGAATAGACCGAATGCTCCAACATTGCGACGCGGTTCGCCGTGGCAAAAGCCACCGCCCCGCCAGAGCCACCCTCGCCGACGATCACGCTGATCAACGGTACACCGATCTGCAGGCATTTCTCGGTCGAACGGGCAATCGCTTCGGATTGGCCGCGCTCTTCGGCACCCTTGCCCGGATAAGCACCCGGCGTGTCCACGATGGTGACAACGGGCAGATTAAATTTGTCGGCCAATTCCATCAAACGCACCGCTTTGCGATAACCCTCAGGGCGGGCCATGCCAAAGTTTCGCTCGATCCGGCTTTTGGTATCATTGCCCTTTTCATGGCCGATAACCATGACCGGCTTGTCATTAAAACGTGCCAGCCCACCCATCACGGCCAGATCGTCAGCAAAGTTGCGATCCCCGGCCAGCGGTGTGAACTCGGTAAACAGCGCTTCGATGTAATCTCTACAATGTGGACGTTCGGGGTGACGCGCCACTTGGCATTTGCGCCAAGGCGTCAGCGACCCATAGAGGTCTTCCAGCATCCCAGCGGCTTTTTTATCCAGCGCGCGGGCCTCGTCGGTGATGTCCATCTCTTCGTTGGACCGGGCCAGCGCCCGCAGCTCTTCCGCCTTGCCTTCAATCTCGGCCAGTGGTTTTTCGAAATCCAGATATTGGGTCATTGCATGCTCCGGCTAGTTGCTTTCGTATATGGAGCGCCGCGCGCCGGTTTGCAACGCGGGTTTGCCAAGCAGGCAAGCGCACGCCCTTACCACTTCATCCTTTTTCAAATACCCGCGGGGGTCCGGGGGCAGCGCCCCCGGCGGCTGGCCGCAGTCGCTCAGCCCCCGGCGATCATCTCGGACTGCCGCACCACAACCTCGGCCTGTTTAATGCTGGCGATGTCCACCAGACGCCCCTTATAGACAGTCGCGCCCTCACCCTTCGCCTTGGCCTCTTCCATCGCCGCGAGAATCTCCCGCGCCTCGGCCACGGCCTCTTCGGAGGGCGTGAAAACCTCGTTGCTCAGCGCGACCTGTTTGGGGTGGATCGCCCATTTGCCCACCATACCCAATGTCGCCGACCGCCGCGCCTGCGCGCGGAAACCCTCGTCATCCGAAAAATCGCCAAAGGGCCCGTCGACCGGCAGTACGCCATGGGTGCGGCAGGCGGCGACGATGGCGGCCTGCGCCCAGTGCCATGGGTCGGACCAATGCTTCTGCTCACCGCGCTGCATGTAATAGTTCTCCTGCGTACCGCCGATCCCGGTGGTCTGCATGCCCATGGAGGCCGCGAAATCCGCAGCTCCCAGCGACATTGCCTGCAAGCGCGGAGAAGACGCGGCGATCTCTTCCACATGGGCGATGCCAGCGGCGGATTCGATGATGACTTCAAAGCTGATCTTCTTCTCGCGCCCCTTGGCGGTCTCGACCGCCGTCACCAGCGCGTCGACGGCATAGACATCCGCCGCGCAGCCCACCTTGGGGATCATGATCTGATCAAGGCGCGGCCCGGCCTGTTCCAGCAGCTCCACCACGTCACGATACCAATAGGGCGTGTCCAACCCGTTGATCCGGACCGAAAGCGTCTTCTTGCCCCAGTCGATCTCCGAGATCGCCTTGATGATATTGGCGCGCGCGCTGTCTTTGTCCGAGGGCGCGACGCTGTCTTCGAGGTCAAGGTTGATCACATCGGCATCCGAGGCCGCCATCTTTTCAAAGATCGCCGGGCGGGAGCCGGGGCCGAACAATTGGCAGCGGTTCGGGCGGGCAGGGGCGGCAGGCTGAATGCGGAAGCTCATGGGGCACCTATGGGTAATTTTGTTTCATCATGCGTCTTCATTCTGGTATGAAATTGCGCCGCCAATCGCAAGGAGGTTTTCGCAGTCGCAGCATTTCGATGATTTTTGTGGCCTTGCGGCGCAGCGCACGAATTTTGCGCAACCAGCGGTAATTTGTGGGAAATGCTGCGCATTTGCATGCAGATGCGTCGACAACGCCACGCACTTGCGTATTCTCGCGCGCAATATGCGGACAAACTCAATGCCGGAGGCTTGCCATGATCAAAACCCCCTATCTGCTCTTTCTGGGCGACGCGCCTGACTCTCTGTCCGCCAAGGTCGCCCAAGGCATCAAGGACTGGCGGCCCGACAATGCGGTCGGTCAGTTCCGCATGGAAGGCTGCAAGGCCGACATCGGTCTGCAAGACATGACATTGGCCGAAGCGCGCGAGGCAGGGGCCGAGACATTGGTCATCGGCGTCGCCAATCGTGGCGGTAAGATCAGCGCGGCTTGGAAAGAAGTGCTGATCGAGGCTCTGAACATGGGCTTCGACATCGCCTCGGGCCTGCACAACCTGCTGCGCAACGAAGCCGATCTGGTCGCCGCCGCCAAGGCGAGCGGCACAACCCTGCATGACGTGCGCGTGCCCAGCGTCGAATATCCCATTGCCGACGGCAAGAAACGCAGTGGCAAGCGGGTCTTGGCCGTGGGCACCGATTGCTCGGTCGGGAAAATGTACACCGCCCTCGCGCTGGACGAGGCGATGCGCGAAAAGGGCATGAAAAGCACCTTCCGCGCCACCGGCCAGACCGGTATCCTGATCACCGGCGAAGGCGTGCCGCTGGATGCGGTGATCGCCGATTTCATGGCCGGGTCGGTGGAATATCTCACCCCCGACAATGATGATGACCATTGGGACATCATCGAAGGGCAGGGCAGCCTGTTCCACGTCTCCTACTCGGGCGTGACCATGGCGCTGATCCACGGCGGCCAGCCCGATGCGCTGATCCTCTGCCATGAGCCGACCCGGACCCATATGCGCGGCCTGCCGGAATACTCCCTGCCCAGCATGGAGGCCGTGCGCGACGTGGCGCTGACACTGGCCCATGTGGCGAACTCTGCCTGCAAGGTCGTCGGCATTTCGGTCAACACCTACCACATGTCCGAGGCCGAGGCGGATGCCTATCTGGCCGAGGTCGAAGAGCGTCTTGGCCTGCCTGCGGTCGATCCCTTCCGCCAAGGTGCTGCGCGACTGGCCGATGCGCTGGCGGCGCTGTGAGCATGCAGATCGACGTTACCGCAGATACGTTCAAACTGGCGCAGGTCTTTACCATCAGCCGTGGTTCGCGGACCGAGGCCAAAGTGCTGACCGTGCGCATCACCGATGGTGGCGTGACCGGCTGGGGCGAATGTGTGCCCTATGCCCGCTACGATGAAACGCTCGAATCGGTCGCGGCTGAGATCAACGGCCTGCCTGACGATATCACGCGGCAAGCGCTCATTGATCTGCTGCCGGCGGGTGCTGCCCGTAATGCAGTGGATTGCGCGCTGTGGGATCTGGAGGCCAAACGTGCGGGCAAGCGCGTTTGGGAACTGGCCGGGCTGACCGCGCCGGGGCCGGAAGTCACAGCCTATACCCTGTCACTGGACGACCCCGAAGCGATGCGGGCGCAGGCCGCGAAACATAGCCATCGGCCCCTGCTTAAGATCAAGCTCGGCACGCCAGATGACATGCCCCGGCTCGAAGCCGTGCGCGCAGGTGCGCCCGATGCCACCATCATCATCGACGCCAATGAGGGCTGGTCGGCAGAGGTCTACGCCGACCTTGCGCCGCATCTGGTGCGCCTTGGTGTGGCATTGGTGGAGCAACCCTTGCCCGCAGGGGACGACGACGCGCTCTTGGGCATGGACCGCCCCGTACCCGTCTGCGCGGATGAAAGCTGCCATGACCGCGCCAGCCTGCCGGGCCTCAAGGGCAAATACGATGTGGTGAACATCAAGCTCGACAAGACCGGCGGGCTGACCGAGGCGCTGGCGCTGCGCGATGCGGCACTTGCCCAAGGCTTCGACGTGATGGTCGGTTGCATGGTCGGATCGTCGCTGGCAATGGCTCCGGCGACGCTGGTCGCCCAAGGTGCGAAGGTCGTGGACCTTGACGGCCCGCTGCTTCTGGCCGAAGACCGCGACAATGCTTTGAAATTCGACGGCGCGGGCGTGCATCCCCCCGCCGCCGCGCTCTGGGGGTGACCATGCGAACTGTCTATGTAAACGGCGAATACCTGCCCGAGGATCAGGCCAAGGTCTCGATCTTTGACCGGGGATTCCTGATGGCGGATGGGGTCTATGAGGTGACGAGCGTGCTGGACGGCAAGCTGATCGCCTTTGGCGGCCACGCCGAACGGCTGACGCGCTCGATGAACGAACTCGACATGCGCGCGCCCGCGACGACCGAGGAGCTGCTGGAGATTCATCGCGAATTGGTGCGGCTGAATGACATCAAAGACGGGCTGATCTACCTTCAGGTCACGCGCGGGTCGGATGGTGACCGCGATTTCGCCTTCCCCGATCCCGACACCACCGCGCCGTCGCTGGTTCTGTTCACCCAGTCGAAACCGGGTCTGGCCGACAACCCTGCCGCCCGTGATGGCATCCGCGTCATCAGCATCGAAGACATCCGCTGGGGCCGCCGTGATATCAAAACGGTGCAGCTTCTCTACCCGTCGATGGGCAAGATGATGGCCAAGAAGGCCGGTGTCGAAGACGCTTGGATGGTCGAAGACGGTTTCGTCACCGAGGGCACATCGAACAACGCCTATATCGTGAAGGACGGCAAGATCGTCACGCGCGAGACCTCCAGCGATATCCTGCACGGCATCACCCGCAAGGCGGTGCTCGAACTGGCCCGTGAGGCGCAGATGCAGGTGGAAGAACGCAGTTTTACCATCGAAGAGGCGCAGCAAGCGGATGAAGCGTTTGTGACCTCGGCCAGCGCTTTTGTGACCCCCGTGGTCGAGATTGACGGGGCCAAGATCGGCAGCGGCACGCCGGGCAAGCTGGCGCCTCGTTTGCGTGAAATCTATCTCGAAGAGATGCGCAAAACCGCGATCTGAGCTTTAGAACCGCGATAAAACCAGCCCCGCCGCCACCAGCGCGGCGGCGGCGATGCGGGTGGGGGTGATGGCCTGCACCGTCAGGCCTAAAAGCCCCGTCGCATCAATCACCAGTGCTGCGCTGAGTTGGCCGAGGATCAGCGCCGAGATCACTGTAAGCGCCCCCAGCGTCGGGATCGACCAGAGCACCGACCAGACGTAGAATGCTCCCAGCACACCACCCAGCAGCATGACCGGCGAAGCCGAAGCCGCGCGGGGCAGGGCGCCCAACTCGCCCCGCAGCAGCAGCACCGCCAGCAGGATCGCCAAACCCACGCCAAAGGACACCGCCGCCGCAGCGACCCCGCTGCCGATGTTGCGGCCCAAGGCGGCGTTGATCGGCGTCTGCAACGCCACGGCGGCCCCTGCGACGGCCACGATGATAAGAGCGAGGATTGGGGTGTTCATGATGTCTCCGCTTTGGTTTCATCCAGCATGAGAGATGTCCCGCCGGGCGCAAGGGCTTTCGCAGCTACGGGCCGCGCGGCTAGACTGGCGCAAACAGGAGGCAGTGATGCGCAGAGAGATTGACCGGGCAGAGATGGAAGCCGCCGTGGGCCGTGAATTGGGCATCTCGCCTTGGTTCATGATGGATCAGGCGCGGATCGACGCCTTTGCCGATGTGACCGAAGATCATCAGTTTATCCATGTCGATCCGGTCCGCGCCGCAGATACCGATTTCGGCGGCACCGTGGCGCATGGGATGCTCACTTTGTCGATGATGTCTGGCATGGCTTACGGTGCGTTGCCGACGATTGCGGGGGCAAAGGCGTCGATCAACTATGGGTTCGACAGCGTGCGGTTCATAGCGCCTGTGCATTCAGGCAAGCGTATCCGAGGGCGGTTCACATTGGCCGAGGCGCAGACGCGGGGGCGGGGCAACCTGATGACCCGTTTCGCCGCCACGGTTGAGGTCGAGGGAGCAGAGCGGCCCGCGCTTAAGGCGGATTGGCTCGTACTCTACCTGTTTTAGCGGCCCCCTGTTTGCGGTTAGGCGGCGATTTCCACGAGGCTGATGTTCGGAATGTCCGCCTCGCTTAGCCCTTCTAATATGCCGAGGGTCACGCCCGTTCTTTGCACCAAAACGGCTGCGCGATCTGGGTCGTGGATCAACTCCACCAGATCGGTTGAATATGTATCGATGGAGAGTAGATCGTCGTCGGTATTGAAATCGGTGATTATGATCGCTGGTTCTTCGGCATAGTCCGAATGATTGAGGCTAAAAAGGTCTTCGCCGTCGCCGCCCGTGCCTATGTCGCCATCATCAAGCAGTAGATGATCGTTGCCTGTCCCGCCATCGACCGTATCAGGGGAGCTGGTGCCGTCCAACGCGCGGATCACGTCGTCACCCGCTTCACCATAAAGCGCGTCATAGCCTCGGCCTTCGAGGATGACATCATCGCCCGTCCCACCATAGACCGTATCATTGCCCCAAGTCACCAAACCATAGGCCGCGCCGCTATCGTCGCCCTCACCCATGTAGATTAGATCATCACCATACCCCCCGGTAAGCGTGTCGTTGCCCGCGCCGCCGATCAGCGTGTCATCGTCGTTCTCGCCGCTTATATGGTCATCGCCCGCGCCGCCATCGATGCTATCATCGCCATTGCCGCCGATGCCGCGATCTGCACCGTCGCCCAAGGTGATCGTGTCATCGCCGAAGTCACCCCAAACCCGGTCGTCGCCACCACGGGAGTCGATAACATCATCGCCCTCGTGGCCTGCGATATCATCGACGTTGCCACTTCCGGTAATCGTATCTTCGCCCTCACGCCCCGCTATAAATCCGCCATCATCCCGCGCGACGATGATGTCATCGCCATCGGTGCCACGAAAGGATTCGACACCATCGGGCACAAACAAAGTATCCGGCGGCTCGGGCGGGTCTTCGGGGCGATCCTCTTCTGAATCGTTGTCGATGATATTGAAGATAAGGCCGAGGCCCAACAATGCAGGTAAAGCGAAAAGGGCAAGCATGGTGCAATCTCCTGAAAAGAATGCGTTGGATGCTTGCCCGGATGTAAGTTTCAATCAAGCCGCATGTAAGCTTTTTGTCTCTTCCATGCGGTCAATGATGAGCTTGAATCAGGTATTGTTTCGATTCGCTGGCCTAATTTAGCTCTTCCCGACGTTTTCCTCGAAGGCAGTCTTGAACGCCTCTTTCTGGCTGTCCTTCGCGTCGGTCTGATAATTGGCTTTCCAATCGTCCATGGTCATCCCGTAGAACAGTTCGCGCGCCTCGTCTTTGCCCATCTCGATGCCACGCTCGTTTGCGGCCTCTTGATACCAGCGCGACAGGCAGTTGCGGCAAAACCCGGCGAGGTTCATCATGTCGATGTTTTGTACATCGGTTCGGTCTTCCATCAGGTGCTTTTGCAACCGGCGAAAGGCGGCGGCTTGCAGTTCGATCTCTTGTTGGCTGGGCATGGCAGCTCCTTTTCATAATGCTGGACGGCATGGCGATAGGCCGTCATTCTGATGAAACCTTTGACAGGCACACATCGGGACGGTAGGCCATCGACAAGTCGATGTTACCGTTAACATTCCCCGTGGGGCGACACAGGATACGAAGGAACAGATATGAGACGTTTGCGCAATGTAAAGATCGTGGCCACTTTGGGGCCAGCCTCGGAAACACGCGAGGTGATCGGGGCATTGCACGAAGCGGGGGCGGATGTCTTTCGGCTGAACATGAGCCACGGCAGCCACGACGAGATCCGTGAAAAACATCGTATCATCCGTGAGATTGAAAAAGAGACCGGCGGCGCGATCGGTATTTTGGCTGACCTTCAAGGGCCAAAGCTGCGCGTCGGCGTGTTTGAGGGGGACGGCCCCACGTTGGAAGAGGGCGCTGCCTTCCGGCTGGACCTTGATGAAACACCGGGCGATGTGAACCGCGTTTGCCTGCCGCATCCTGAAATTTTCGCGGCGTTAGAGGCGGGCGCGAGTCTGCTGGTTAACGATGGCAAAATCCGTCTGAAGGTGCGCGACTGTGGCCCCGATTTCGCGAATTGCGAGGTGGTGACAGGCGGTGTGATTTCGAACCGTAAGGGCGTGAACGTGCCCGACGTGCTGCTGCCGCTGGCCGCCCTGTCGGAAAAAGATCGGGCAGATTTGGAATTCGTTTGTGAGTTGGGTGTCGATTGGCTTGCGCTGAGCTTTGTGCAGCGGCCCGAAGATGTGACCGAAGCGCGTGATCTGGTCAAAGGTCGGGCGGCGATCCTGTCCAAAATCGAAAAGCCCGCCGCGGTCGAGCGTTTTGAGGCGATCCTTGATGTCAGCGATGGCATCATGGTGGCGCGTGGCGATCTGGGTGTGGAGCTGCCAGTGCAGAACGTGCCGCCGATCCAAAAGCGTCTGGTGCGCAAATGTCGCGCGGCAGCCAAGCCGGTGATCGTGGCGACTCAGATGCTCGAATCGATGATCGAAAGCCCGATGCCCACCCGCGCCGAGGTGTCTGACGTGGCCACCGCGATCTATGAAGGCGCGGACGCCGTGATGCTGAGCGCCGAGTCCGCTGCCGGCGATTACCCACTGGAAGCTGTGGCAACGATGGACAATGTCGCCCAAGAAGTTGAGGCCGATCCGACCTACACGCAGATCATTGAATCCTCGCGTACCGCTGTGCGTACCACCGTGGCCGATGGCATCGTCGCCGCCGCGCGTGAGATTGCCGAGACGACGGACATTAAAGCGATTTGCTGCTTTACACAGTCCGGCACCACCGCGTTGCTGACCGCACGCGAACGGCCCCGTGTGCCGATCATCGCGCTATCGCCGCTGGTGAATACCGCCCGCCGTCTGGCGCTAAGCTGGGGAACGAACTGCATCATCACCGATGGGCATGATCGGTTTAAACTCGCTGTCCTCAGCGCGGCACGCTCTGCTTTGTCAGAGGGTTACGCCGGACCAGAGGATCATATTGTCGTGACAGCAGGGGTGCCCTTCAACGTCCCGGGCAGCACCAACATCCTGCGCGTGGCCCCCTGCGACGAACGTTTGATTTACGCGTCTGATCCGGAGTAACCTTTCCCGAACAAGGGGAGGGTGCGCATGAACTCTGATTTGGCGATGGTTGTCGGCATCGTTCTAGCGGTGTTGTCGATCCCCTCGATACTCTCTGCGGTGACCGACCGTCGGTCGCCGCGCGTTTCGACCATCACGATCATGATTGCCGGGGGGCTAATCGTTTACGCGTTGCGGGAAAATCCGGGGCGCTATTCGTTTGAGAACCTGCCGGATGTCTTTGTTTCGGTCGCGGCGGATTTGTTGCCCTAGGCCCTTCGAGCGCCCCCTCAAAACCTCTTGCATCCTTGTCCGAGCGCGCCTATACGGCGCATCTTAGCCTGCACGACCGGCCCAAAGTGGCATGCCGAGTCGTGTTTATACCGAACTCAAAAGACGGAGACGGAAATGCCCAAGATGAAGACGAAATCGAGCGCCAAAAAGCGCTTTAAGGTCTCGGCGACTGGTAAGGTCATCGGCAGCCAAGCTGGCAAACAGCACGGCATGATCAAACGGACCAACAAGTTCATCCGTAACGCACGCGGCACGACAACACTGTCCGAGCCCGATGCAAAGATCATCAAGGGCTTCATGCCCTACGCCCGCTGATATAGGAGTACCGAGATGTCCCGAGTAAAAGGTGGTACAGTCACCCACGCGCGTCACAAGAAGATCATCAAAGCCGCAAAAGGCTATTATGGTCGGCGCAAGAACGTCTTTAAGGTCGCCACACAGGCGGTCGACAAGGCCAACCAATATGCAACCCGTGACCGCAAGAACCGCAAGCGCAACTTCCGCGCTCTGTGGATCCAGCGGATCAACGCCGCCGTGCGTAGCCATGACGAAGCGCTGACATACAGCCGCTTCATCAACGGTCTGTCGCTGGCCGGTATCGAAGTGGACCGTAAGGTTCTGGCCGATCTGGCCGTGCATGAGCCCGAAGCCTTTGGCGCGATCGTCAAACAGGCGCAGGACGCACTGGCAGCCTAAGCTGACACGTTATGAATTTGCGAAAGCCCTGCCATTTGGCGGGGCTTTTTGCGTTTCGGCGGGCATGACGTTTTAGTTTGCGCCTTAATCTTGCCTTAATAATCCCTTGTTTTGGTCATTCCCTTTCCTCAGCCCTAAGCAATGATAGCTTATTGACAGACCGCGACTCAGTGCATCTGGGTGTAGGGTCCGGCTATTGATGCTGATCAGTCGATAGGTAATTTATAAAAGGTGGGGACGTTCATGCCCGCAATTACGATCAATAGACTAGATGAGGATCCCCATGAGTCGGTCCATGGGATACGCGACGATACCAGTTCGCGCGGCGTCGATCTTGAGGGGGCTAGGGTTACGCTTAGCTATGCAGATGGCACCAGTGAAACGCTGACGTGGTATGCGACAGACCCTTACACTAACGGCGCAGCCGTTGGTGACAATGCCGAGATGTCTTTCGGTTTTGATTGGCACCATCTTGATACCACCAAACCCCTGGCATCCATGCAGATTGACCTGCAGCCTGCCAGTTCCGTATTTGACACGACCACCGCGGCAGAAGACGCGCCAGACGGCGGCTCTACGCCCGGTTCTCTTGGTGGATTTCCCTTCCGGCTGGGCGAGGAATCTGAGGATTTAGCTGGCGATCTTGATGTAACCTATTCCGGTATCGTCAATCTGGCGGGCAGCCCGCCTGCGGGCGATCTGTTTACCACGATGACTGTAGATTTCTCGGACCTCCCCGAAGGCGGCCTGCTGGGAAGTCTGAAATGGAATTCCGATATTGATACGATGCAGGAGGAAGGCGATCTCGTTTCTACGGGTGTCGCCTGTTTCACGCGGGGTACATTGATCACAACCGATATGGGCGATCTTCCTGTTGAGGCGTTGACCCCGGGGATGCGCATTCTGACGCAAAGCGGCGGATATCAAAAGCTAGTCACCGCGCTGCGCCGCAGTGTCGATGCGTCCGAATTCGCAAAGAACCCCAAGCTTTACCCGATACGGATCGCTGCCGGAGCGTTGGGGGCCGGGCTGCCCAAACGTGATCTTATCGTCTCGCGCCAGCACCGTATGATGGTGCAATCTGGTATTGTGGAGCGGATGTGCGGTGTTTCGACTGTGCTGGTCGCTGCGATCCGGCTAACCGAATTGCCCGGTATATTTGTCGAAGAGAAGGTTGAGCAGGTAGAGTACTTTCATCTCATCTTTGAAAACCACGATGTCGTCTATGCAGAAGGCGCCCCGGCCGAGAGTTTCCTGCTGAATGCGGACACCATCAAAACCATTGGCACAGCGCAACGTGAAGAATTTGAAACCTTCTTCCCAGGACTGGTTGAAACCGCGACCTTCGGCGCGCACGCACATATGATCCCGCCCGGCGCAGTGCAAAGGAAACTTGTCCAACGACACAAAAAGAACGGGCGCAGTCTGTTATCTGTCTAGGGTATTCGGGTCATAAGGATTAAGGCTGGCGGGCGTCAGTTTGATGCCCTCCTGCGACGCTTTGTGGGATATCGCCTCTTCCGTGCGGCCCAGTTGCACCGCGATCACGCTGGTCGATGTACCTTCTGCCGCGAGGATGCGAAGCTGATCGAGATCTGGCTCGCTCCACGGTGCGCCGGTAGTGCGGTCATAGTCTGCCATATCGGAGGCTCCTTTCGGGAGTAAAACACGGCGCGTCCATCGGCGGTTCCCGTATAGGATAAAAGGGGGCACGCAATGCGCGCCCCCGGTGTCGTCACTTCTGTCTGGCGATCACTTCAACAGGGCCAGCATTTCTTTCGCCGCTTCTTCCGAAGAGGCGGGGTTCTGGCCGGTCACCAGCTTGCCGTCGACCAGCACGTAAGACGCCCAATCGTCGCCTTTGCTATACTCGCCGCCGTTCTTCTTCAGCATGTCTTCGACCAAGAAAGGCACCACGTCGGTCAGGCCCACGCCCTCTTCCTCGGTGTTGGTAAAGCCGGTGACGCGCTTGCCAGAGACCAGCGGCTTGCCGTCGGCTTGGGTGTCCTTGAACACCGCAGGCGCGTGGCAAACGGCGCCAACCGGGCGGTCGGAGGCCCAAAAGGTCTCGATCAGGCGCTTGCTGTCGGCGTCATTGGCCAGATCCCACAGCGGGCCGTGGCCGCCGGGGTAGAAGATCGCGTCGAAGCCATCCGCATCCACATCGCCCAGCACTTTGGTCGAAGCGAGCGCCTTTTGCGCAGCGTCGTCGTCTTTGAAACGGCGGGTCGCATCGGTCTGCGCGTCTTCGCTGTCGCTGTTGGGGTCAAGCGGCGGTTGGCCGCCCTTGGGCGAGGCGAGGGTCACATCCGCGCCCGCATCTTTGAAGACATAATAGGGCGCAGCGAATTCTTCGAGCCAGAAGCCGGTTTTGTTGCCGGTGTCGCCCAGTTCGTCATGCGATGTCAGAACCATCAGGATTTTCATGGTCTCTCCTTTCGGGGGAGTTTGGGCGCGCCGCTGCCATGAGGGCGCGCCGGAGGGATGCGGCCTAACGCATGGCAGAGGTGGTGGTTCCCCCAAGCTGCCGCAACCCCTACGGCTTGCATTCGAGGGGCGAGAGGGCTAGCAGGACGGGGTATTATTCCAAGGGCCTGTCATGGACGATCTGAAGCAAAAGTACCTGAGCCAAATCGCCGATGCTGGCGACGAATCCGCGCTGGAAGACATCCGGCTGGCCGCCGTGGGCAAAAAGGGCGAAGTGGCCCTGAAAATGCGCGAGCTGGGCAAGATGACCCCCGAAGAGCGGCAGGTCGCTGGCCCCGCGCTCAACGCGCTGAAGGATGAGATCAACTCGGCGCTTGCCGCCAAGAAGGCAGCACTTGGTGACGCCGCGTTGGATGAGCGTCTACGCAGCGAATGGCTCGACGTGACCCTGCCCACGCGGCACCAGCGTCAGGGCAGCATCCACCCGGTCAGCCAAGTCACCGAAGAACTGACCGCGATCTTTGCCGAGATGGGGTTTTCCGTCGCCGAAGGCCCGCGTATCGACACCGATTGGTACAACTTCGACGCGCTGAACATCCCCGGCCACCACCCCGCGCGGGCCGAGATGGACACGTTCTATATGGCCCGTGCCGAGGGCGACGAGCGCGCCCCCCACGTGCTGCGCACCCACACCTCGCCGGTGCAGATCCGCACCATGGAGGCCGAAGGCGCGCCCCTGCGCATCATCTGCCCCGGCGGCGTGTATCGCGCTGACTATGACCAGACCCACACGCCCATGTTCCATCAGGTCGAAGGTCTGGCGATTGACAAGGATATCTCGATGGCGAACCTCAAGTGGACGCTTGAGGAGTTTTTCGCCGCGTTTTTCGAGATCGACGGCATCAAGACCCGCTTCCGCGCCTCCCACTTCCCCTTCACCGAGCCTTCGGCCGAGGTCGACATCCAGTGTTCCTGGGTCGACGGCCAGCTGCGCATCGGCGAGGGCGACGGTTGGTTGGAAGTGTTGGGCTCCGGCATGGTGCACCCCAAGGTACTGCAGGCGGGCGGGATCGATCCGAACGAATGGCAGGGCTTTGCATTCGGCATGGGGATCGACCGGATCGCGATGCTGAAATACGGGATTCCGGATTTGCGGGCGTTCTTTGATTCAGACCTGCGCTGGCTGCGGCACTATGGGTTCGCGAGCTTGGATCAGCCGAATTTGCATGGTGGGTTGAGTAGGTGAGTGAGGCCGGTGAAGCTATTCAAATTCTCGATTGGGCAAGATTTGCTGCGACACTAGTTTCGCCCTTCATTGCACTCGGCGGTGGTATATGGCTGTTCTTCATTAAGGCTTCTCAACAACGTGCAGATGAGTTGCGTAGAGAACGTCTTGCTGTTTATCGGAAGTACCTCACTATTCTTCAAGAACATAAGAGCACCGACTATGACGATCCAGCTTCTGCTGGTTTGGCGCTAATGGAGAAATTATCACCTTTTCAAGATCAGGTGGCACTTATGGCGCCAGATAACGTTGCGGTTGCGTCACTGAAGCTTCTCAACTCGAACATAGGCGACCATTATTGGCAGAATGGGAAGCGCGTTCAATATATTCACAACCTCGGTCGAACGCCTACGCAGGAGGAGTACGATGCTTTTATGGCTATGAGCAATCCATTCAGAGAAGCGCGTAGAGAACTGCTAAAGGAAATGAGAAAAGACATTGTGCAAGGTACAGGCATCAACGGCAATCTCACCGATGTTGAGGAACTAAATAAATGAAATTCACCCTCTCCTGGCTCAAGGACCATCTCGACACCACGGCGTCGATTGATGAGATCACCTATGCCCTGACCGACCTCGGCCTCGAAGTCGAAGGCGTCGAAAACCCGGCGGCGAAGCTTGCCGATTTCACCCTCGGCTATGTGCAATCAGCCGAGAAACACCCCGATGCTGACCGGCTGAACGTCTGTCAGGTGGAAACCGACGAAGGCGTCATGCAGATCATCTGCGGCGCGCCGAATGCGCGGGCGGGGATCACCGTCGTCGTGGCCAAGCCGGGCGTCTATGTGCCGGGGATCGACACGACCATCGGCGTCGGCAAAATTCGTGGCGTTGAAAGCTTCGGCATGATGGCCTCCGAGCGCGAGATGGAGCTGAGCGAGGAGCATGACGGCATCATCGAACTGCCCTCGGGCAAGCCCGGCGACCGTTTCATCGACTGGCTGGCCGAGAACGATCCCGCCAAGGTCGACCCGGTGATCGAGATCGCCATCACCCCGAACCGCCCCGACGCGCTCGGCGTGCGCGGCATTGCGCGTGACCTCGCGGCGCGGGGCTTGGGCAAGCTGAAGCCGCGTGACTGCAATGCGTTGGCGGGCAGCTTTGCCGCGCCGATCAGTGTCAGCATCGACGACGACACGCTCGACGGTTGCCCGGTGTTCTATGGCCGCGTGATCAAGGGCGTGAAGAACGGCCCCAGCCCCGCGTGGTTGCAAGATTGCCTGCGCGCGATTGGGCTGCGTCCGATCTCTTTCCTTGTCGACGTGACCAACTTCTTCACCTTCGACCGCAACCGTCCGCTGCACGTCTTTGACGCGGATAAGGTCAAAGGCAACCTGCGCGTGCACCGCGCCAAGGGCGGCGAAGAGATCGTGGCGCTGGACGAAAAGACCTATACCCTGCAAGCGGGCCAGATGGTCATCTCCGATGACAGCGGCGTGGAAAGCATTGCGGGTATCATGGGCGGCGAGGCGACAGGCGTGACCGAAGACACGGTCAACGTCTTTGTGGAAAGCGCCTATTGGGACCCGGTGCAGATCGCCTATGCGGGCCGTGCGCTCAAGATCAACTCCGACGCGCGTTATCGTTTCGAGCGTGGTGTAGATCCGGCATGGACGCCTTATGGCATCGAACACGCAACGCGGATGATCTTGGATCACGCGGGTGGAGAGGCGTCTGAGGTTGTGGTCGCGGGGCAGGTGCCTGACACCGGCCGCGCCTACAAGCTGGATGCGGCCAAGGTGCAATCTCTGGTCGGCATGACGATCCCCGAAAGCGATCAGCGTCAGACGCTGACGGCGCTCGGCTTCCAACTCGACGGTGACATGGCGCAGGTGCCAAGCTGGCGTCCTGATGTGCAGGGCGAGGCCGATCTGGTGGAAGAGGTCGCGCGGATTGCGTCGCTCACCAAGCTCGAAGGCAAACCTTTGCCGCGCCTGACAACAGGCGTGCCGCGCCCCGTACTCTCGCCCATGCAGCGCCGCGTCGTGACGGCCCGGCGCACGGCGGCGGCGCTCGGCTACAACGAATGTGTGTCTTACAGCTTCATCGACCAAGCCTCTGCCGCGCTGTTCGGCGGCGGCACGGATGAGACACGGCTGGAAAACCCGATTTCGTCGGACATGAGCCACATGCGCCCCGATCTGCTGCCCGGTCTGTTGCAGGCCGCGGCGCGCAATCAGGCGCGCGGCTTTGCCGACATGGCGCTCTTTGAGGTCGGCCCTGCCTTTTCCGGTGGTGAGCCGGGCGAAGAGCAGATGATGGTCAGCGGCCTGCTGGTGGGCCGCACCGGTCCGCGTGACGTGCATGGCGCGGCGCGGGCGGTGGATGTCTATGATGTCAAAGCCGACGCCGAGGCCGTGCTGGCCGCCATCGGTGCCCCCGCCAAGGTGCAGATCCTGCGAGGGGCTGACGAATGGTGGCATCCGGGCCGTCACGGCAAGGTCTGCCTTGGCCCGAAAAAGGAGCTCGGCATCTTTGGCGAAGTGCACCCTCGCGTGCTCGCCGCGATGGACGTCAAAGGCCCTGCGATGGCCTTCACTATCTATCCCGCCGAAGTGCCGCTGCCGCGCAAATCCGGTGCCACGCGCCCGGCGTTGCAGATCAGTGATCTTCAGGCGGTCGAGCGTGACTTTGCCTTTGTCGTCGATGCGGATGTCGAGGCGCTGACGCTGGTTAACGCTGCCAAAGGGGCCGACAAAAACCTGATCGAAGACGTGCGTGTCTTTGATGAGTTCATCGGCGGCAGCCTTGGTGAAGGCAAGAAATCCCTCGCCATTACCGTGCGTTTGCAGCCGAGTGACAAGACGCTCAAAGATGCCGATATCGAAGCGGTTGGTGCTAAGGTCGTTGAAAAAGTGACTAAAGCCACAGGTGGCGTGCTGCGCGGCTGAACGAAAGGATGGAACGATGAAAGTCTACCTCTCTGGTGAAATCCATACCGACTGGCGCGAACAGATCATTACGGGGGCCCAAGGGCTCGACGTGACTTTCGCGGCGCCCATCACCGACCACGCCGCCAGCGACGATTGCGGCGTGGCGATCCTTGGCGCTGAGGAGGACAAGTTTTGGCACGACCGCAAAGGCGCGCAGATCAACGCGATCCGCACGCGCAAGGCGATTGCCGAGGCGGATGTGGTCGTGGTGCGCTTTGGCGATCAGTACAAACAGTGGAACGCGGCCTTTGATGCGGGCTATGCCGCTGCCTTGGGCAAGTCACTGATCATTCTACACAGCGCAGATCATGCGCATGCGCTTAAAGAGGTCGATGCAGCAGCTCTTGCCGTGGCCAGTGAGCCTGCGCAGGTTGTTGCGATCCTGCGCTATGTGTTGACCGGTGCGCTGGCTGGGTGACGCCGCAGCAGGCTAGTCGCTTTGAAAATTAACGTTTATCAAGGCTAAATGACCGAATCGATCCGGTCTAACTGCTGGACGGCGGTGGTTTCTGGGCTAAACCTTCAGGTGCTGCGGGTTTGTTGGCCCTGATGTACCCCAACCGGCAGGCGATATCCGATCCGCGCCGCGGCTGCGCGGCGGGTCAAGACTGGAAGGAGAAGGCCCATTTTAGCTGACACGCCCTCGGAGCAGGACGAACGTCTAGAGACGCTGCATTCCTACAATGTCCTTGATACCGAAGCTGAAGCTGATTTTGACGATATCGTCGACCTTGCATCGAAGATCTGCGAAACGCCTGTCTCTCTCATCAGTTTGGTGGATGAAAAGCGGCAATGGTTCAAAGCGCGCGTCGGGTTTGAACCGCAAGAGACGACGCTGGATCAATCGGTTTGCTCTCATGCCATTCTCGATGGCGACTTTACCGAGATTCCGGACATGGGGGCCGATCCGCGAACGGTGGATAATCCCCTCTATGTCGGTGACCCACGGGTAAAGTTCTATGCAGGGGCCAAGCTGGTCGCGCCGAACGGCCAGCCGATTGGTACGCTTTGTGTGCTGGATACCAAGCCCCGTACCCTGACAGATTTTCAACGCCAGGCGCTGCAAACCCTGTCGCGTCACGTGATGATGCAACTTGAGTTGCGCAAGAAGATCCGCATCGAAGAAGCCCTGCGTGCCGAGATGGATCACCGGGTGAAAAACTCGTTCCAGACCATCGCTTCGCTGCTGCGGATGGCGACGCGCAAGGTGCAAGACCCTGACGCCAAGGATGTGCTTGCCCTTGTTGAACGCCGGTTTGGCGCGGTGGCGTCGCTGCATAGCGAACTGATGGGGCAGGGCGGCAAGAGCAAGGTGCAGGCCGCCTCTTACCTTGAGCAGTTGAGCAAGCTGCTCGCCGCTGGCGCGCCGGGTCATGTAACCATCTTCTGCGAGGCCGATCCGGGCGAGTTGCAAGCGGCGCAGGCTTCGGCGGTTGGGATGATTGTCAGCGAATTTGTGGCCAACTCGATCAAACACGCATTTCCCGAAGACCGGGCAGGAGAGATCAAGATCTCTCTGCGCAGGCAGGTTGAGACGGATGGCTGGCTGTTAGAGTGTCGCGACAATGGCCGTGGGCATGGCGGTACGGTCGCAGGGGCCGACAGCACCGGGCTGGGACGGATGCTGATGTCTACGGCGACAGAGCAGCTTAATGGGCGGCTCACGACCGATTTCGGCGCTGACGGGGCGCTGATGCGCGTTTGTTTTCGCGCTTAACACCGCAGAAAGCGGCAATTTTGCCGCTTCACGCTTAAATCAACGATTGACCGCCTTCTTTGTCAGCCCGCACTATTGGTCTATGGCGGCGGGACAGTCGGCTGGCTTAGAACAGGGACAGACACAATGATTCAAGAATTCAAAGACTTCATCGCCAAGGGCAATGTCATGGACATGGCTGTTGGTATCATCGTGGGTGCGGCCTTTACGGCGATTGTGTCATCCATGGTGGCTGATTTGATTAACCCGATCATCGGGCTTTTCACCGGCGGGGTGGATTTCACCAATAACTATGCTGTGCTGTCGGGGGATGTACCCGCCAATGCATCGCTAGAGCAGGCGCGCGAAGCTGGGGCGTCGGTCTTTGCCTATGGCTCGTTCTTGATGGCCGTGATCAACTTTTTGATTATCGCCTTTGTCGTCTTCATGTTGGTGAAGATTGTGAACCGCGTGAAAGCTGCAGCGGAAAAGCCTGACGAAGTGGCACCTGAGGTCAAAACAGGGCCGTCGCAGCTTGATGTTTTGCTGGAAATTCGGGATTCATTGAAGACCCGCTAAGCGGTGTCTGCGGAATGAAAAGGCCCGCCAGATTGGCGGGCCTTTTTGTGTATATGGGGTAGGGTTTAGCCTGCGATGGCTTGATCGGCGGTGATGCTGTCGATCCCAAGCGCTTCGCTAACAGCGGCATAGGTCAGCTTGCCCGCGTGAACGTTAAGACCTGCCTTGAGGTGCGGATCATCTGCGCAGGCTTGCTTCCAACCTTTGTCTGCCAGTGCCAGCATGAAGGGCATGGTGGCATTGCCAAGCGCGATGGTCGAGGTGCGCGCCACGGCGCCCGGCATGTTGGCCACGCAGTAGTGCATGATGCCGTCGACCTCATAAACCGGGTCTTGGTGGGTGGTCGCCTTGGATGTCTCAAAACAGCCGCCTTGGTCAATGGCCACGTCGACCAGCGCCGCGCCGGGTTTGAGTTCGGACAGTTGCGCGCGGCTGATCAGTTTGGGGGCCGCCGCGCCGGGGATCAGCACTGCGCCGATGATCATATCGGCCTCACGCGCCAGTTCGATGGTGTTGCCCGCGCTGGCATAGGCGGTCTTGAAGGTGCCGCCATAGATATCATCGAGGTAGCGCATCCGGGGGAGCGAGCGGTCAAGCACGGTCACATCCGCGCCCATGCCTGCGGCGATGCGTGCCGCATGGGTGCCGACGACGCCGCCGCCGATGACCATAACCTTGGCGGGGCCAACACCGGGCACGCCGCCCATCAACACGCCGCGTCCGCCATTGGCCTTTTGCAGCGTCCAAGCGCCGACTTGCGGGGCCAGACGACCTGCAACTTCGGACATGGGGGCCAGAAGGGGCAGCCCGCCGTTGCGGTCGGTCACCGTCTCATAAGCAATCGCGGTACAGCCCGAGGCCAGCAGATCGTGGGTCTGATCCGGGTCGGGGGCAAGGTGCAGATAGGTAAAGAGCAATTGCCCTTCGCGCAGCATCTTGCGTTCGCCCGCCTGTGGCTCCTTCACCTTGACGATCATGTCGGCGCTGGCAAAGATTTCCTCGGCCGTGTCGATGATGGTTGCGCCTGCGGCGGTGTAATCCGCATCTTCGAATCCTGCGCCGACTCCGGCCCCGGCCTGCACGATAACCTCATGCCCGTGGGCGATGGCTTCTTGTGCGGCATTGGGCGTCAGGCCGACGCGGAATTCCTGCGGTTTGATTTCTGTGGGGCATCCGATTTTCATGGGGTTCACTCCTCCTCCGTAGTGGAACAGAACTATCATATCTGCCGTGCATATCGTTGCGAATTTGGGGTCGCCAAGCTGGGCGGTAATCGAATATCATTGCGTAGGAAAGAAATTCGACGCGAAAGTATTGCGCATATGGCCTTGGATGAGATTGATCGACGTGTTCTGCGCGCTTTGCAGCGTAATGGGCGGATGTCCAACGCCGAATTGTCAGAGGTGGTGCATTTGTCGCCATCGGCCTGCCACCGCCGGGTGCAGCGGTTGGAGAAGGAAGGCTATATTCGCGATTACGTAGCGCTGCTGGACCCGCGCAAGCTGAATATGCCGACCACAGTCTTTGTCGAGATCACCCTGCAGGCGCAGGCCGAAGAGGTGTTAGAGGCCTTTGAGAAGTCTGTGTCGCGCATTCCCGATGTGTTGGAATGTCATCTGATGGCGGGGACGGCGGACTATCTGCTTAAGATCGTGGCGGAGAATACCGAGGATTTCGCGCGGATCCATCGCCAGCATTTGGCGCGGTTGCCGGGGGTTGCGCAGATGCAGTCGAGTTTCGCGTTGCGGACAGTATGCAAGACGACGGCGCTGCCGGTGTAGCTGGAAGGTACATCGGTCGACCGTTGCACATCGGCCCGGAAACAAGGGCGTATGCCCGCCGGGCAGCGCCAGACCGACCGTCACGCCAGAGGCGTGCCATCATTCAAATGCGCACCTCTGGTGCGACGGGCAGGTGCTTTTGCTAGGTAGTGCCGTCCCGCGATCTCAGGGCGATTACTGTTGCCATAAATTGCCCAAATGCTGAAGTTTCGGGCACCATCCCGGCGGTCTGGCGCTGCCCGGCTCTGTAACCAGTACCCCACAAAACAAAACCCCCGCTGCCATCGGCACCGGGGGTTCTATATCTGTTGCGTGTCGCGGGAATGATTTACATCATACCTTCGCGTTGCGCTTTTTTCCGTGCCAGTTTACGGGCACGACGGATCGCTTCAGCTTTCTCGCGCGCTTTTTTCTCGGACGGTTTCTCGAAATGTTGCTTGAGCTTCATTTCACGGAAAACGCCTTCGCGCTGTAGCTTTTTCTTCAGAGCCCGAAGGGCCTGATCGACGTTGTTGTCGCGAACACTAACCTGCATGTGGTTGTCACCACCTTTCTAGGATAAAGTTGCAAGGAATTGCAGGAAATGGGCCTATAACAGCCTATATCTCCTTTGTCCACCCCATCACGCCCCGATAGGAGCCCGCCATGACCCCGCCCAAGGCCGACCCAAAGGACCAACTGCTTGATGCCGCAGTGATGCATGTGCCGTTTGACGGCTGGTCGCCTGCGACCTTCAATGCCGCGATCAAGGACGCCGGGATCGACCCCGCGTTGGCGCGCGCGGTCTGCCCGCGCGGCTCTGTCGATTTGGCGGTGGCCTATCACCGGCGCGGTGATGCCAAGATGTTGGAAGGGCTGGCCGAGGCCGATCTGTCAGACCTTCGCTTTCGAGATCGTATCGCCAAGGCACTTCGTCTGCGGCTAGAGGCGGGCGACCGCGAGGTGATCCGCCGGGGCAGCACGCTGTTTGCCCTGCCGCACCACGCGCCCGAAGGGGCTGGGCTGATTTGGGAAACCTGCGATAATATCTGGACCGCGCTTGGCGATACCTCGGACGATGTAAATTGGTACAGCAAACGGGCCACACTGTCGGGGGTCTATTCTGCCACGCTGCTCTACTGGCTTGGCGATAGCAGCGAGGGGCATCAGGCGACGTGGTCTTTCCTTGATCGCCGAATTGATGATGTGATGCAGATCGAAAAACTCAAGGCGCAGGTGCGCGAAAGCCCGACGCTAAGCCGCTTGATGGCCGGGCCGAACTGGTTGCTGAGCCATATCAAAGCGCCGCGCGGGCAGCGTGCCGCGGATCTGCCGGGCCGTTGGACTCCGCCAAGCTGAGGTAAGGTTCGGACCGACAGCGGGCTTCCCCGCCCGCGCACCAGATGGTAGGGCAGGGCACCCGGTTTCACACAGGCCCCCGATGACCAGCCCGACACTTCCGCTCATCGCCATTGACGATATTAGCTACACCCCCGGCGGGGTGCCGGTGTTGCGCGGCGTAAGCCTGCAATCAGATGCGGCGCGGATAGGTATTGTCGGGCGCAACGGCTCCGGCAAGACTTCTTTTGCGCGGGTGCTGTCAGGGCTGGTGGCGGCAGATCAGGGGCAGGTGCGGATCAGCGGGATCGACGTGGCCCACGACCGCCGCCGGGCGATTGGCGCTGTCGGCATTCTATTTCAAAACCCCGACCATCAGATCATCTTTCCCACCGTGGAAGAAGAAATTGCTTTCGGTCTGCTTCAGATGGGCCAGACCAAGGCGCAGGCTGCGCGGGGCGCGGCCGCGATCCTTGGGCAGTTCAACAAACGGCATTGGGCGCAGGCGTCGATCCATCAGCTATCGCAGGGGCAGCGGCAGTTAGTCTGTCTCATGGCGGTTCTGGCGATGCAACCACGGGTGCTGGTGTTGGACGAACCCTTTGCCGGGCTCGATATCCCCACGCGGCTGCATCTTGAGCGGGTCTTGGCAGGGCTGGACCTGACGCTGGTGCATATCACCCACGATCCAGCGGCGGTGGCGGGATACGAGCACATTCTTTGGCTGGAGGGCGGTGAAGTAGCCCAGCAGGGCAGCGCGCGCCCGGTGCTGCGCGCTTTTGAGACGCGCATGAAGGAACTGGGGGCGAGCGATGATCTCTCTGACCTCGCCGGTTGAAACCAGCGCCCATGGCTGGCCTGCGGGGGGCAAACTGGGCGCGCTCTGCCTCGCGACGCTGGTGCTTTTTGCGGTAGAGGAACCGGTCTGGCAGATTGGGTTCTGCGCCGGGATGCTGCTGCTCTATGCTTTGCCGGGCCGGGCGTTTCTGCGGGTCGGGCTGGGGCGATTGCGGCTGCTTTGGCCCTTTGTTGCGCTGATTCTGCTGTGGCATGTGCTGACCCGTGATGCTGTGGCGGGCCTTGTTATCGTCTTGCGCATGATCACCGCCGTGGGGCTGGCGAACCTTGTCACCATGACCACGAAACTCAGCGATATGATGGCGGTGGTGCGCTGGCTGGCCACACCGCTGCGGCGCTTTGGGCTGCGCACCCGCAGTCTTGAGTTGGCCGTGGCGCTGGTGGTGCGCTTTACCCCGGTGTTGGCCGCCAAGGGACAGATGCTGTCTTTGGCGTGGCGGGCACGGTCGCGCAAGCGACCGGGGTGGCGGATTATTATGCCGTTTACCGTTTTGGCCATCGACGACGCCGAACATGTGGCCGAAGCGCTGCGCGCGCGCGGCGGGCTCTGAATGCTTGACCGAGGCAGGGTGCTGGCCTAGGCAATGGAAACTTTAATCCGAGGACCCTCACAATGGAACGCAATCTGACCATGATCGCCCTCTTCGCCGCGCTGATTGCGGCACTGGGCTTGATTCCGAAATTCACGCTTGGCTTCGGCGTGCCGATCACAGCGCAGTCGCTGGGCGTCATGCTTTGTGGCACGGTGCTGGGCGCATGGCGCGGTGGTCTTGCAGCGTTGCTGTTTGTGGCGCTGGTTGCTCTTGGTCTACCGCTTCTGGCTGGGGGCCGTGGCGGTCTGGGCGTCTTTGCGTCGCCAACCGTGGGCTTCCTCGTTGGTTTCCCGATCGGTGCTTTCGTAACAGGCTTTATCATGGACCAGTGGCGCAGTGCGCCGGTGGGTCTGGCCGCCGGGGTTTCCGCTGTCTTGGGTGGTATCCTTGTGGTCTATGCCTTTGGCATCTTCGGCATGATGATGACGCTGAACAAAACCCTGCCTGAGGCGACCTTGCTGGTCCAAGCCTTTATCCCCGGTGACCTTATCAAGGCCGTGCTGGCGGGTTTCATCACCTCTGGTCTGGCCAAGGCGCGCCCTGCAAGTCTGCTGTCGCGCAGCTAACACAATCGGCCCGTTCACATCGGGGACGGGCCGCTACAGCCGCATCAATGCGGCACAGCCGATCCCCCCAGCCGCAGCAATCGCCGCCAGCCCTGTGCCTGCGCCGCGCGCCACCAACTCATGCCAGAGCCGCACCGCATTGATCGCCCCCGAAGCGCCAATGGGATGCCCGCGCGCCAGCGCCCCCCCGCCGAGGTTTGTAATCCCCGGCGCAATCCCTGCGCCAGTCACACAAGCGATGGCCTGCACGGCGTAGGCCTCCATGATTTCGGTCACATCAAGACTACCCGCAGATAGCCCGCTTTGCCGAAGCACATCATCAATCGCCATTAGCGGTGCCAACCCCGGCTCTTCGGGCGTGCCGCCTTTTGTAGCCGTGGCAAGAAGTTCGACCTTTGGTGCGGTGATGTCTCTCGCCACACGCTCTGACACCACGATGCAAAAGGCCGCCGCGTCGGCAGCAACGGCGGCATTGGCGGCGGTGATGTCCCCAGTCAGCACTCTGGCGCGGCGGCAGAGCGCGGGGGTAAGGCGGCGGGTGAATGTATCGTTTTCGGTCCCCGCCAGCGGCACCAGCTCTGTTTCCGCTGGCAAATGCGCGCGGGCTTTTGCATGGCTCTCGACCGCCCAATCATCCTGCGCTTGGCGGGCGATGCCTTGTGACAAGCCAAGTTCTGCGGCGGCATGCGCCATTTCGGGGTCGCGTTCTGGCCACGGGGTAAAGGGCGCTTGAATGTAGGCTTCGGGCGGGCGGCCATCGGGGAATGTACGATAGCGCAGTGGCTGGCGGGAATAGCTCTCAGCACCTCCCGCGACGACCACCTCTGCGGCACCGCTCAGGATCATTTGTCGTGCCAGCGCCAGCGCATCCAGCCCGCCCGCGCATTGTCGGTCAATGCTAAGGCCCGCCACATGCTG
Organism: Sulfitobacter sp. DSM 110093; assembly: GCF_022788715.1. NCBI lineage: Bacteria > Pseudomonadati > Pseudomonadota > Alphaproteobacteria > Rhodobacterales > Roseobacteraceae > Sulfitobacter > Sulfitobacter sp. DSM 110093. The sequence goes on along the minus strand of NZ_CP085167.1, from coordinate 3,217,838 downwards.
TGGCAGTCCCGCTGCCAGCGCAATGCTGCGCGCAGGGTTACCACCGGGGCCAATGGCGGTGCTGCAGATCACCTCATCAATCTGTTCAAGCGTCAGCCCGGCGCGAGACAGTGCAGCGCGAAGCACTGGGGCGGCGAGGTCGGGCAGGGATAGATGCGACAGCGCCCCGTCGCGCGGTGCGACCGGACTGCGGCAGGCGGCAACGATGTAGGCGCAGGTCATGATTGTGTCTCCAGCCAAGTTGAGAGGGCGCACAGGTCAGGCTTGCCGGAGGGGAGCAGCGGTAGGTCGGGGCGAAAATAAACGCGCCGGGGGCTGGCCAAAGGGCCGAGTTCCGCGCGGCAGGTCTCAATGATCTTTTCGGCCTGTGCGCGGATTTCTGGGCCTTCGACCACCGCCACCAGTTGTTGGCCGCGCAGTGGGTCAGCGCGCGGCAGAACGGCGCAGGCCGTGCCCTCCCGCGCGGCGATCATTGCCTCGACCGCTTCGGGGAAGACAAGCTGATCTGCGATCTGCACCATGCGCTGCCGCCGCCCCTTGATCCAAAGCTGTCCGTTGGCGTCAAGTTCGCCCATTTCGCCCACGGTTACGAAGCCATCGTGCCAGCGGGTGTCGGGGCTGTCGCCCAATGCATAACCGTCGAACAGATAGGGGCTGCGCACCCAGATTTCGCCTACACCAAATGTGGGGCGGCCTTTCTCATCCAGCAGGCGCAGTTCTACACCGGGGTAGGGCTGGCCGACTGATCCTTCGGGGGTGCCGGCATCTGCAAGAGTGATAAAGCTCGTCTCGGCAGCGCCATAGAAAACATGCAGCGCCGCGTTGGGGCAGAGGGTCTCTACCGCAGCCCTAGTTGCCGCGTCCAGCGCACCGCCCCCGCAAAGCACCAGCCGAAGCGAAGGTAGCGGCGCGGCGGCCCCGCGTGCGAGCAGGCGCAGTTGGGTCGGTGTGGCGTAGATAAGGGTCGCGCCGACCTTCGAGATGCGCGCCGCCTGAGCCCGAGGGGAGTGCTGAGCCAAGACATGGGTATCAAGCCCCAAATGCAGCGCTTCCAAAACGGCATAAAGCGAGAGCGAATGACTGAGCTGACCCAGCACCGCGACACTGTCGGTGCTGCGCAGGGCGAAACGATCTGCATTGACCGCGAAGCTGGCGGTCCACGATCTCTGACTGCGCCGGACTGCTTTGGGCAGGCCAGACGCCCCGCCAGTTAGGGTCAGGAAAGCACCGGGCGGGCAGGTGAGGCTTTCTGGCAAGGGACGGTCACTCAGGCAGAAGGGTGCGCGTTGGGTGATGGCGGCGCCAAGGGCCGCGAGAGCGTCGACGGTCGGCGTTGCGGGCAGGGGGCGGAAGGTGTCGCTGTTGCCCAGAGGCGGGCGGAGCAGTTCCTGAACCCCGGCGAAGAGCCGCGCGCCTTCGGCCCAAGCAAATCTATTCTCTACAGCCATCTGAGCCTCCCTCCGGTTCTGGGGTGGAAATTCCGGGTGCATGCCCCCGGGGCGCCCGTTAGGCTGCGGCAAAACCAGACCCGAGGATACTTCAGACATGACACAGACCATGCGTGCAATCGAAATCACCGAACCCGGCGGTCCGGACGTTCTGCAAGGCACGACCCGCCCCCGGCCCCAACCGAAACACGGGCAGGTTATCATCAAGGTCGCCTATGCCGGGGTGAACCGTCCTGATGCGCTTCAGCGTGCGGGCAAATACGCGCCCCCCGCCACCGCCAGCGATCTGCCGGGGCTGGAGGCGTCGGGTAAGGTCGTCGAGGTCGGGCCTGGGGTGACGACACTGGCACCGGGGGATCTGGTCTGCGCGCTGCTGCCCGGTGGCGGCTATGCCGAGTATGTGGCGACGCCCGCCGCGCATTGCCTGCCGATCCCCGAAGGGATGGGGCTGAAAGAAGCCGCTTGTTTGCCTGAGACCTTCTTTACCGTCTGGTCCAACCTCTTCATGCGGGGCGGGCTCAAGGCCGGAGAGAAAGTGCTGATCCACGGCGGCTCTTCCGGGATCGGCACGACCGCGATTCAACTAGCGCGCATCTTGGGCGCGCGGGTGTTCGTTACCGCGGGCACGGATAGCAAATGCACCGCTTGCATGAAGTTGGGTGCCGAAGTGGCGATCAACTATCGGGATACGGACTTCGTTGACGTGCTGCAGGCCGAGGGCGGTGCGGATGTGATCCTCGACATGGTGGGCGGCAGCTATATCAACCGCAACCTCAAGGCTTTGGCCGAGGACGGCAGGCTGGTGCAGATCGCTTTCCTGCAGGGCGCCAAGCAGGAGGTGAACTTTGTCACGCTGATGACCCGCCGCCTGACCATGACCGGATCGACCCTGCGTCCGCAAAGTGACCTAGCCAAAGCGCGGATTGCAGAGGAATTGCTGCAAAACGTCTGGCCGCTGTTGGAGGCTGGGCGCGTGGCCCCGGTGATGGACAGCACTTATGATCTTTCAGGGGCAAACGACGCGCACCGCCGGATGGAAGCCAGTGGCCATATCGGCAAGATCGTCTTGACAGTGGGTGGAGAGCTGCGCGCCGAAGAAGATGAGTAAAGGTTGAGACAGTAACGAATTGTTAAGAAGTAATTCGTTTACTTTAGGCACGGAATGGGACGCCATCACCCGTGTTGGAGAGAGAGCCGTAAGGCAATTGATAGCGGGGGAGGAAATTATGCCTCTCCCGCTTTCACATGAATAGCTGTCTCGATGCTTTAGCGCAGGGGGGTGAACAGAGCGTTATCAAGGCTGCAATCGCGTCGCACATCCGGACCGCAAGGAATGAAGTCGAGACTGCGCGAGAGGCAGATGCGTGCCTCTTGAATATGATCTTGTTTACAGGTGATGGTAATCCCTTGAGCGGTCAGATCGGGGTTTGCTTTCAAGAATGCTTGTTCGACGACGGCGGCTGGCAGGGCAACGGTACGGTCCAGCTTGCGAAACACCTCTGGGCGGTTGATGCGTTCGTAAGCCTCTCGGGAAAGGGCGAAATAGTCTGCCGGGTCCAGCCCGCTGCAAGAGCCGTGTTTCTTCCATTGATGCCACGCCAAGCCCCCGGTGCCCATGATATCGGCCATCGCCCCGGTCTGTGCGCGGCTGGGCGGGCGCTGGCCGCTTTGGCAATAGGACGGATACCCGCGCGTGAACTGTGGCCAAAGCCCATGCAGGGTCCAGCCGTGGTCCTTATCCGCATCGCATTGCGGGGACTGGCGCGCATCGCCGGTCAATTCGCACCAATTTGGTGACCAGGACAGGGACATGACGTAGTAGTCGAATTCGCCCGAACGCTCCCCTTCGGCCAGCGTGGCGATGGGGGCAAGCAGCCCGAGGATCAGCAGACAGGCGCGCAGTGGCCGCATTGGGTCTTCCCTTATGATGTTTGAGCCAGTATACAGCCGCCAACTTCCCCGACAATGAAGACCGTTCTGCCAGACAGGACAGCCTTTCAGGCGACGGGAAAATTGCGTTTTTAGGAGAGTGACATGGCAAAACCGATTATGGCCAAAGCCACCGCCGTTTGGCTCGTGGACAACACCACCATCAGCTTCAAGCAGATCGCCGATTTCGTCGGCATGCATGAGTTGGAAGTGCAGGGCATCGCCGATGGCGACGTTGCACAGGGTGTGAAAGGGTTTGACCCGGTTGCCAACAACCAGCTGACGCAAGAAGAAATTGACGCGGCGCAAGACAACCCGATGCACAAGCTGAAGCTCAAGTTCAACGCTGCTGCTGAAGGCGAAGAAAAACGCCGTGGCCCGCGTTACACGCCGCTCAGCAAACGTCAGGACCGCCCTGCGTCGATCTTGTGGTTGGTCAAGTTCCACCCCGAACTTAGCGATGGTCAGGTCAGCAAGCTGGTGGGCACCACCAAGCCGACGATCCAAGCGATTCGCGAGCGCACGCATTGGAATATCTCCAACATCCAGCCGATCGATCCGGTTGCTCTTGGCCTGTGCAAACAATCCGAACTTGATGCTGCCGTGCAAAAGGCTGCCGCGAAAAAGGCCGCCGCGGGCGAAGTGATGAACGACGACGAGCGCCGCAAGCTGGTGTCGACAGAGCAGAGCCTTGGCATGGATAACGAGCCCAAGATCCCAACGGCCATTGAAGGTCTGGAAACATTCACCCTCTCCGGCAACAGCACGGATGACGATGAAGAAGATCACTCGAAGGGCGATTACTCAGATGCCGACAGCTTCTTCTCGCTGCCCGACAGCACCGAAGAAGATGACGATGCCGAGGATAAGGCCAAGGGTTAAGCCCCCTCAGGGCGGTGTGGCGGAAGGAACTTTCGCCACAAGGATGTGTTAAAGTAACAGGGCGTCGGTTTCTCCGACGCCCTGTTTTGTATTTAAAATATGGGCGCATCGCGCTGGGGGATGAGTTTGGAAACGGCATTGGATTGGGCAATTTGGGGGTTGGCGGCGTTGCTGATCCTGTGCAGTCTTCTGCCCCTGAGCAAGCTGCCGTTCGGTGCGATCCGAGGGCTGGCATTTCCCCGCGAGCAATTTCTAGGTTTCGCATTGCTGCTGGCTGCAGCTATTGCACTAACACAGGGCGCGACGACCCCCTCCGGCATTGTGGGTATCGCGCTGATGCTGGGCGTGGCTGCGCTTCAGTCCCTATATATCATCAAATTCACCCCGATTTGGCACAAGCAATCGTTGGCTGCGTCACCGGAATTGCGCAGAGAGACGGACCGACAGTTCAGTCTGGTCGCTGCGAACGTCAAGAAATCTAACCGCGACTATGGCAAACTTATTGCCCTTGTTGAGGCACGCGTGCCGGATATCTTCATGGCCATCGAAGTAGATCAGGATTGGATTGACGCCTTAGACGACGGGCTGGGTAAGAATTATGACCAGCGCATCGATGCACCGCTCGATAATGGCTATGGGCTGTGTGTCATGTCTAAGCTGCCGCTGTCTGAGGTGGAGGTCCGTGAATTGGTAACGCGTGAGGTGCCGTCGATCCGCGCCCGGGTGCATTTGCCTGTGGGAGAAGATTTCCGCCTCTATGTTGTGCACCCCGAGCCGCCAGTGATTGAGCATGACACAAAGGGCCGCGACAGCGAGATTGCGATGGTCGGTATCGAAGCTGAGAAAGACTCGCTGCCTGCCGTGGTGACAGGCGATCTGAATGACGTGGCGTGGTCCACGACGACGCGCCGATTCCAGCGGCTTTCGGGCCTTTTGGATCCACGCGTGGGGCGCGGCATGTACAATACCTTTAGCGCAACGATGCCTTGGATGCGCTGGCCGTTGGATCACCTGTTCCATGATCCGCAGTTTCGTCTGCTGGAAATGGACCGGCTTGATAAGATCGGCTCGGATCACTTCCCGATGTGGTTTGTGCTGGCCTTGGCCGAAACCGAAGCCGCTGAAAGCGATCCCGAGAGTGCCGACCGTGAGGAGGAAAAGGAAACTAAAGATATGATCAAAGAAGAACGAAAAAGAGACCGTGACCCAATCGGCAGTAACTGGGAAGACGAGCAAAACTAACAATCTGCATCAGGGGTAATTTTACCCCTTGTACGAATCCCAAAACGGCGTATGTGGCGCATTACAGACGCCAACGCACGCGCCTCTGGCCGGTCAGTTCCTACTCTGACTGACCCGCGTTTATGTAGCGACGGTAACGTCTCTTGAAACGACACGCGGGGAACCAGCCCCACCTGCTCTTTGGAGATGACCATGAACGCTACAGTACCCGGTGCCCTGCGCACCGCATCCACTGCATTCGCCGATCCGGCTGCCGCCTATATCGCTGCCAACAGCTTTGATAAACCAACGCTGGTGATCAGCCGCGACCGCGTCGCCGTGCAATATGACGCGCTGCACAAAGGGCTGGGCGAGGCGCATATCCACTACGCGGTGAAGGCGAACCCGGCGCCAGAAATCATCCGTCTGCTGGTCAAAAAGGGCTCTGGCTTTGACGCAGCATCACGTGCCGAGATTGAGCTTTGCCTCAGCCAAGGTGCGAAGCCGGAAAACATCTCCTTCGGCAACACCATCAAACGCGCCTCCGACATCGCTTTCGCGCATACCGCTGGCGTGACCCTGTTCGCGGCCGACAGCGAAGCCGAACTCGACAAAATCGCCGCCCATGCACCGGGCGCGCGGGTCTACCTGCGCTTGATCGTTGAAAACTCCATGGCAGACTGGCCGCTTAGCCGGAAATTCGGCTGTGCCGGTTCCGCGCTGCCTGCGCTGCTGAACCACGCGGTTGCCGTGGGCCTTGTGCCTTTCGGCCTGTCATTCCACGTCGGCTCGCAAACCCGCAAGGCGGAGTTCTGGAACCCGGTGTTGGATCAAGTCGCGCCGCTGTGGCACGCCGCGCGTGCGGATGGCCATGACCTGCAACTGCTGAACCTCGGCGGCGGCTTCCCAGCCTTCTACGGCGAAAGCATCGAAGCGCCCCGCGCCTATGCTGCCGCTGTGATGCGCGCCGTCAAAGCCCGCTTTGGCGACGTGCCGCAAGTGATGGCGGAGCCGGGCCGTGGTCTGGTGGCCGAGGCCGGTCACATCGCTGCCGAAGTCATGCTGGTGAGCCGTAAATCCGCGGATGATCTGCACCGCTGGGTCTATCTGGATATCGGGCGCTTCTCAGGTCTGGCCGAAACTGAGGGCGAAGCGATTCGCTATCAGATCGTCACACCGCATGGCGGCGAAGAGACCGGACCCTGCGTTCTGGCTGGCCCCTCCTGCGATTCGGCTGACATTCTTTACGAAAAACGACCCATTCACCTGCCTTTGGCCCTGCGCGATGGCGATAAAGTGATGATTCGCGCTTGCGGAGCCTACACAAGTTCCTACAGTTCGGTTGGGTTCAATGGATTTCCGCCGCTTGATGTGATCGTGCTCTAAAGCACGCTCTGCGTCGCCACGGAAAAGGGTCGTCTGCTTTGGGAGGAGCGGGCGGCCCGCTTTGATTCTAGTGGTGATTAAATTGATTTACGCGCCTGCATCGCGGCCGTGATCGTCCCATCGTCGAGGTAATCCAACTCCCCACCAATCGGTACGCCCTGCGCGAGCGACGTGAGCCGCACCCGGCCCTCCAACTGATCCGCGATGTAATGCGCTGTGGTTTGGCCGTCGATAGTGGCGTTGAGCGCGAGGATCACCTCTGTCACGCTTTCTGTATCGATCCGGTCCACCAAGCGCGGAATGCGCAATTCTTGCGGGCCGATGGCATCCAGCGCTGAAAGCGTGCCGCCCAGCACATGATAGCGGCCCTTGAACACGCCAGAGCGTTCCATCGCCCAGAGATCGGCCACGTCTTCGACCACGCAAAGCTCGCCATTCGCGCGTTTTTCAGAGGTGCAGATGTCACAGATATCAGCGGTGCCCACGTTGCCGCAGTTCAGACATTCCCGCGCCGTGGCGGCGACGGTCTGCATCAGGTCGGACAGAGGCGTCAGCAACAGCGCGCGTTTGCGGATCAGATGCAGCACCGCGCGCCGAGCCGAGCGGGGGCCAAGCCCGGGCAGTTTCGCCATCAGCTCAATCAGGGCGTCAATGTCGCGGGTAGAGCTCAAGAATGGCACCTGTGGGGGAAGGGGGAGGGGCGTTTCCGCCCCATCCGTTTAGAAGGGCAGTTTCATACCTGCGGGCAGGCCCATGCCTTCGGTCAGCTTGCTCATCTCAGCCTGCGCACGTTCAGAGGCTTTGCTCTGCGCGTCTTTGATGGCGGCGAGGATCAGGTCTTCGACCACTTCTTTTTCGTCTTTGTTAAAGATCGACGGGTCGATATCGAGCCCCTTCAACTCGCCCTTGGCGGAGCATGTCGCCTTAACGAGGCCCGCACCTGATTCACCTTCAACGGTGATGTTGTGCATCTCTTCTTGCAGTTCGGCCATCTTGCCCTGCATTTCCTGAGCTTTTTTCATCATCCCGGCCATATCGCCGAGGCCGCCTAATCCCTTGAGCATCTGGGGTCTCCTTATTGTGTTGTCATTTATATGTGGCGTGAGGGGGCGTGGATCAACCGTCCTCGAACGGATCCCATTCGTCTTCGACCTCTGGCAGCGCCTCTGCCGTGGCGGCGGCGGCGATGTCTTCGGGGGTGCGGATCGCGGTGATGCGGGCCTTGGGGAACTGTGCCAGCACGGCCTGCATCATCGGGTGGTCTTCGGCCTGTTTCTTAAGCGCCAGTTCGCGTGCATCTCGGATCTGCGCGATGGTTTCGGCGCCGCCCTCGTTGACCAGCGACACCGCCCAGCGGTTGCCGGTCCAGAGTTGCAGCTTTTGCCCCAGCCGCTGCGCCAGATCGCGGGGCGCATCGTCGGTGGGGACAAATTCGATGCGACCGGGTTGGTAAGCCGCAAGCTGGACGCAGGTCTCGACCTCAACGAGCAGTTTCACATCGCGATTCACGCGGATCAGCTCGATCACATGTTCAAATGTCGGGAAACGGGCGAGCGCGGCGTCCAAGTCTTGCGCCAAGGCGGTGGTCTGCCCCTGCGGTCCGGGGTTTGACGCCATACGCTGCTGCGCGTGGTGCACGGCCTGCGCGCCGGTGCTGCCCTGAGCCGCGCCATTGCCGCCACCACCACCGCCAGCGGGGGCAGGGGGCGGGCTGCTGTTTTGCAGTTTGCGCACCAGTTCCTCGGGTGAGGGCAGATCGGCCACATGGGTCAGGCGGATCACGGCCATTTCGGCGGCCATCATCGCGTTGGGGGCGGCGGCGACTTCGTCCAGCGCCTTCAGCAGCATTTGCCACAGCCGGGTCAGCACCCGCATCGGCAGGGTTTCGGCCATTTGTTGGCCGCGGGCGCGTTCTTCGGGGGCGATTGTGGGGTCTTCGGCGGCGTCGGGGGTGATTTTCACGACTGAGACCCAATGGGTGATCTCGGCCAGATCGCGCAGCACCGCCATCGGGTCGGCCCCGTCGGCATATTGCGCCGAAAGTTCGGTCAGCGCGGCACCGGCATCGCCACGCAGCACCATGTCGAAAAGGTCCAGCACCCGGCCCCGGTCTGCCAGCCCCAGCATGGCGCGCACCTGTTCGGCCCCCGTTTCGCCCGCGCCGTGGCTAATGGCCTGATCCAGCAGCGAGGTCGCGTCGCGAGCCGAGCCTTCGGCAGCGCGGGTGATGAGCGCGAGAGCGTCGTCGGTGATCTCGGCAGTCTCTGCCGTCGCGATCTTGCGCAGCAGGGCGATCATCACTTCGGGCTCAATCCGGCGCAGGTCAAAGCGCTGGCAGCGCGACAGCACCGTCACCGGCACCTTGCGAATCTCGGTGGTGGCGAAGATGAATTTGACGTGTTCGGGCGGCTCTTCCAACGTCTTTAGCAGCGCGTTGAACGCACCGGTGGAGAGCATGTGCACTTCGTCGATAATATAGACTTTGTAACGGGCCGAGGCCGCGCGGTAATGCACCGAATCGATGATCTCGCGAATGTTGGCGACACCGGTGTTCGAGGCGGCGTCCATCTCCATCACGTCGACGTGGCGGCCTTCCATAATCGCGGTGCAATGTTCGCAGACGCCGCAAGGATCAGTCGTCGGCCCGCCATTGCCGTCTGGCCCGATGCAGTTCATCCCTTTGGCGATGATCCGCGCGGTGGTCGTTTTGCCAGTGCCGCGGATGCCCGTCATCACGAACGCCTGCGCGATCCGGTCGGCGGCAAAAGCGTTCTTGAGCGTGCGCACCATGGCGTCTTGGCCGACGAGATCGGCAAAGGTTTCGGGCCGGTATTTGCGGGCCAGAACGCGGTAGGCGGATGTATCTGTCATGGTGCCCCAGATCGGATTCGGTCAAGGCCGTAAACTAGGCGCTCAGCGCCGTGGCGTCTACCGTGCTTGCGGGAGGGTCAGAGCATCCAAAGGATCACGCCGACGCCAGTTGAGGCAAAAGCAAGGAACGCGGCCAAGATTTTCATGCGGCTGTTGGGCTGGGCGTGGGCGTGATGGTCGCTCAGCCGCTTTTGGGTTTTCGCCGCCGAGGCCTGCGCGGCCCAATAGACATAGAGGGCGGCTATGATGAAGACCGACGCCACGGCTTTCGCCACCCACGTAGGTTCAAACTCACCAAAAACGGCACGCAGACCAATCGCCACGGCCACGGCAGCCATGCCGGTGCGCATCCAGCCTGCAAATGTGCGTTCATTGGCAAGGATCGTGCGGTCTTCGGCCCAATCCGTGCGGTTCTCAGCGAGATCGTTTTTATCAGTCATTGAACCAATCTGCTCTTTGCGCGTTCATGTGGCAATAAACTTTGACATAGTGGGGGACGGTTAATGCGTTTGCGGGGAATTGGGCGGAGCAAGAATGTCATTCGCCGCAGCGGTGGGGCGGGCAAGGCAGGCGGTCTGGGTCTGGTCGGCGTCTTGGCGGTGCTGGCAATCGGCTATTTTACGGGAATTGACGTGACCCCGCTGTTGAACGGTCAAGGTGGGGGGCAGGTGCAGCAATCCCGCCCGCTGAGTGATAGCGAAGACCCGCAAGTTGATTTCGTAGCCCGCGTGTTAACCACCACCGAACAGGTCTGGGCTCGTGTGTTCCAAGAGCAGTTGGGAGAGACATATACCCCGCCAAAGCTGGTGGTTTTTGAGAATGTGACCCAAAGTGCCTGTGGCGGGGCGTCAGGTGCTACGGGGCCGTTCTACTGCCCGGCGGACAAGATGGCCTATCTCGACACCGCGTTTTTCCGCACCCTAGATCAGAGGCTTGGGGCCGAGGGTGACTTCGCCGCTGCCTATGTGATCGCCCATGAGGTTGCGCACCATGTTCAGAATGAGATTGGCGTTCTCCCGCAAGTGGCCCAGATGCGTCAACAATCTTCTGAAGTTGAGGCCAATGCGTTGACTGTGCGGCTTGAGTTGATGGCCGATTGTTTTTCGGGGATCTGGGCGTCGAACGTCGAAGGGTTGATGGAAAAAGGCGATCTGCAAGAGGCATTGAACGCAGCGCGGATGATCGGCGATGATCACTTGCAGCGTCAGGCCGGTCAAGTGCCGCAGCCGCATACCTTTACCCATGGCACATCAGAGCAACGCGCGCGTTGGTTCGAGCGCGGCTATGAAAGCGGCGAGATGGCGCAGTGTGATACGTTTAAGGCGGATCGGTTGTGATGGGGTAAGGGGGGAGCCCGTCCCAATAGGGTTATCGAGGTGCGGCATGGCCAGCAAAAGCGGCGAGCGCTTTAATGTGGCGAACTGGGACATCGTTCTGAGTGGCGGCAGTTTGGCTGTTTGCCCCTCTCATCGTTTCTGCGAAGCGTCTGCCGGGGCTCGCACCATTGCTGCACAATAGTGCTTGGGTGAGAGGCTGATAACGACCCAAGCGGGGCTCGTTACGGCTGCTTCCTTCCGGATCTGACCGGGTTGGCGAGGCGCCTGCCCGCACCAACCTCTCAATGCCCATATAGGAGGGAGAGGACCAAAGTGCAAGCCTCACAGATGAAGCCGTACCTCTGCAAAACCTAAGGGCGTTGTTCCGCCGGGATTCGGGGAGAGATGCGCGATCTCTTTGATGAAGGGCAGCGCGGCGGGAGTGGTATGTAGGATCGCTTGCGCGCCTACAGCGCTGAATCGCCATGGCGGGGCATCGGGCCAGAGGACGGCGTTTGGATCGGCGAGGGTGGTGATCAGCGCCTCCGACAATGGCATTGGATTGCGCAGCACCACAGTGGCCTTGGGCGCGCAATCGAATCCCCCCCCTCCGGCTGCGCGAAACTGGTTCGTGGCCAATAGAAATCTCTGCTTTGCCGACACTGGCACGCTTTGCCATGACAGGGCGGTAATGCGGTCGCCCCGCGGGCGGCGCAGGTTGATCTCATAGGTTACACCGTGAATCGTATCAAAGTGGTAGGGCGGGCGGTGTGGATCAATCAGCGGTCCCGCGACGGTCCCCAGCGGGGCAAAAACCTCTGCCGCAGTCTCCAACCACTGACGAAGATCAGCACCCGTGACGCGCAGCGCCCAGACTTCGTTGCGATAGGGGACAAGTCCGGAGATATGGCGGCGCTGTACCGGTCCGGGCGGGATATGTAAAAAATGTCCCGGCCCAGCACGCCCCCCTGCCGTATGGGCGGCTGTTGCGACGAGGATGGGAAGATCGCTGTCGGGCGTACCAGCGACCCCTTCGCGTATCACCTTGGCCTGCGCGCGGGCGGTCAGTGCGTCAATGGCGGTGGGCATGGCAAGCGCAAAGAAGTTGTGCAGCGCAATGTCGGTATGGCCGACGACTTCTTCCAATTGCGCGCGGATGGCGATGTGGTTTGGCCGTGCGGCACTCAGCACAACGGGGTCGGCTAGGGTGTTGACGGTGTTACAGCGCAGGCGGCTTTCGTGGCTCAATACGCTCCATCGACCCTGCGCATCACGGTTAAGTGCAAGATCAAGAACAGCCAGATCAGACCCGCCAAAGCCCGGCATTGCAGCGGGTTTCAGTGAAAGCGTCCCGGCCTGTGCGTCCACACCGCTGCCTTCGGAATGATCCGGCCCGGGAAACCGGCGGTGCGTGTGGCCGGTGATGACCGCGTCGATCCCGTCGACCTGAGCCAAGGCGCAGATGTCTTCTTCGACTTTGGCCTCGTCTTTATGTGCGATGCCCATATGGGCCAGCAGGACGATCAGATCAGCCCCCGCTGCCCGCAATTTTGGCACCGCGGACCGAAGGCTTTCCAGCGCGCAGGTGATTTTGGCTTGGCCTTCCAAAACATCACGGTTCCAAATTTCCGTCTTGGTTGGCAGCACGGAAAGCAGGCCAATCTGTAGCGTTGGAGCCGTAGGGTGATCTGCCATCGGCAGGGGGCAAGTGGCGATGGCCCAGTGACGCAATGGGCCGGGTTCGGTCAGATGCAGGTTGGTCGATACCAGCGGCATGTCAAGCGCGCCCGCAACTGTGCGGAGATACGGCAGCCCATGGTCGAGGTCATGATTGCCCAGGCCAATGGCGTCATACCGCAAGTGATTCAAACAGGCGATGACGGGGTGTGCGGGGGATACGGCCATCTGCGCCAGTTGGTCACCCATCGCATTGCCCTGCAGCAGATCACCGTTGTCCAGCAAAACGCAAGCGGCACCTTGTGCTGCGGCCTCTTGCCGGGCGGTGCGAATAAGCGTGGCGATGCCCGCCAACCCATGATGCCCCACAGAACGGTCACTGACATAATCATGCCCAACGATTTGCATGTGTAAATCGGTGGTGGCGAGAATGCGTAGACGTGCTTCAGCCGGGGTGGTTCCTACAGGAGGATCTGCACCGGCTGAAGCATATGAGCAGCGTCTGTCCACCGAAAAAGTAATCACTTGTTAAAATTACACAACTTTAAAGTGTTTTTAAGTAAGCACAATACAACCTCGTGGCAAGTGGGGGTGGGATTGCCTAGATTGCGCGCGCTGTGGCATGGCTTGGCCCAAAGCGGAAAACCCGCGTCAGGAGAGCGCCATGCGTCATGCGGAAACGGTAACTTTTGGAGGCTCAGCGCTGGATCGTGCGGGCGAGCTGCGCGGTAATGCCGAAGCGCTGGAACAGCTCCGGGCCGACCCTGCGGCGCGGGCCATCGTTTTTTGGCGCGGCAAACCTTTGATAGCGCCCGAACGTCCTGCCGCCTTGGTGCGGCTGCCTCTGGACCACCCGGCGTTGAAGGAGGCCGATGGCTCAGCGATCTTGCTGGGCCGCGAGGACGGAGCGGCGCGGTTTGCGGTCGATCTCTCCAACTGGCAGCCTGCCGATCTGGATCAATCGCAACTGGGTGCCTTCCTCGACCCCAGCGAGCAGCGCCATCCACTGCTGGGCGATGACATGGCATTCGCCGAGTTGCGCAGGGTGATGACATGGCTCGATCCGCGCGATGCCGAACTGGCTGCCAGCGGCAAGGCGATCCTCGGCTGGCACGAAACCCACCGCCATTGCGCGCGCTGCGGCTGCGCGACCGATCTGGCGCAGGGCGGTTGGCAGCGGGTCTGCCCAAATTGCGGTGCCGCGCATTTCCCGCGCACTGACCCGGTGGTTATCATGCTGATCACGCATGGAAATTCCGTTCTTATGGGCCGCTCCCCCGGCTGGCCCGAAGGGATGTATTCACTGCTTGCGGGCTTTGTTGAACCAGGCGAGACGGTTGAGGCTGCCGTACGCCGTGAGGTTTTTGAAGAAGCGGGCGTACAGGTCGGCGCGGTGGATTACCTTTCAAGCCAGCCGTGGCCTTTCCCGGCGTCGTTGATGCTGGGCTGCGCTGGCGAAGCTCTCAGCCGTGAGCTGACCATCGACCCGGTTGAGATCGAAGACGCGCTTTGGGTTACCCGAGAAGAGATGATGGACGTTTTTGCCGGCAGCCATCCGCGCCTGATGCCCGCCCGGCGCGGAGCCATCGCGCATTTCTTGCTGGAAAACTGGCTTGCGGATACACTGCGTTAACAGGCCCCGCCGTCACCACGGTTTTGACGAACAATACGAGCAGAAGAATTGGAACGGACGTAATGAAATTCTCGACCAAAGAAGATGTCGAAGCGCCGATTGAAGCGGTATTTGACATGCTGTGTGACTTTGAGAGCTTTGAGCGGTCCGCCATGCGGCGCGGGGCCGAGGTGCAGCGCGTTGATACCATGCCCAAGCCCGGCGTTGGCATGACATGGAATGCGGTTTTTCCCCTGCGCGGCAAGCGTCGGGAGTTAACGCTTGAGATGGTCAGTTTTGACCGGCCCAACGAGATGGTGATCGACAGCATGTCGCAGGGTCTGGCCGGGCAGATGTCGTTTGAGCTGATGTCCCTGTCGCGCAACAGCACGCGGGTGCTGGTGGCGCTAGAGATCAAACCTTTGAACCTCTCGTCGCGGCTATGGGTGCAATCGCTAAAGTTGGCCAAGACGACCTTGAACAAGAAATACAAAGAACGCGTGGCTGATTATGCTCGGGGCATGGAAGAACGCCACGCCCGCAGCATTCAGGCCTAAACCCGCGCGTGTCACATCCCGGTCGGTGCGCCTCGGTCGGGATGGGCGGGATAGGCGCCTAGAATTTTCAGCATATTGGTAAAGTAGCCCAGTTCATCCAGTGCGCGTTTGACGGCTGGGTCTTCGGGGTGGCCTTCGATATCGGCGTAGAACTGCGTCGCGGTGAATGACCCGCCGACCATATAGCTCTCGAGCTTGGTCATGTTGACCCCGTTGGTCGCGAACCCTCCCATCGCCTTGTAAAGCGCGGCGGGGATGTTGCGCACCTCAAAGACAAAGGTGGTCAGCATCCGCTCGGCCCTGCGGCTGAGATCGATCTCGGGCGCCATCAGCAAGAAGCGGGTGGTGTTGTGGTCCATATCCTCAATGTCGCTGGCCAGCACGTTAAGGCCGTTTATCTCTGCCGCGACCTCACCGGCCAGCACCCCATCGGTGCAGCCCTCGGTGGCGGCCAGTTCGGCGGCGGCCCCGGCGGAATCAGCGGCTGGCTCGGACGTGATGCCGTGTTCTTGCAAGAAGCTGCGGGCCTGGGGCAGCAACACCAGATGCGCGCGAACATGTTTGATGTCTTCCAGTGCCACACCGGGGCGGGCCATCAAGGCGATGCGCACCCGCACAAAGGCCTCGCCGATGATATGCAGCCCGCTTTCGGGCAGCAGACGGTGAATATCAGCCACGCGCCCGTATGTGGTGTTTTCCACGGGCAACATCGCCAGATCCGCACGACCCTCGCTAACCGCGCGAAAAACCCCTTCGAACGATTGGCACGGCACCGGTTCCATGTCGGGGCAAGCGCGAATGCAAGCCTCATGACTATAGGAGCCAAGGGCCCCCTGAAAGGCGATGCGGGGCGTGGTCTGGGGGGTCATGGATCGTATCCTGCTGCAAAAGGCGCGGGGAAGGGCAATTGGTCGCGGTAACTACACCTTGCCTGCGCCAAGGGAAAGCAATAGATACGCGGGCAACGATGCCAAGAACCATGGCCCGCCCATGGTACCAATACCAAGTGATGGACCCTGACGCATGTTCGATACAATGACCCTGACAAAAATCGCAGCCGGCGTATTCGGCGCCTGGTTGGTGCTTCTGCTGGGCAAATGGGCGGGTGAAGAGATTTACCACGCCGATGCACATGGGGAAGCGTCCTATGTGATCGAAGTGGCCGATGCCGGTGGTGACGAAGGCGGCGAAGAGATCGACTTTACCGCCGTGATGGCCGAAGCCGATGCCGACAGCGGGTCCAAAGTGTTCCGCAAATGCGCCGCTTGCCACAAGGTCGATGGCTCCAACGCCGTTGGTCCGCACCTTGACGGTGTTGTCGACCGCGATATCGCCTCGGTTGACGGTTTCGGGTATTCCGGCGCGCTGACCTCGATCGACGGAAGCTGGACCCCGGAAGAGCTGAGCGCCTTCCTTACGAGCCCCAAAGGCTATGCTCCCGGCACCACCATGGGTTTCGCCGGTCTGCGTAAAGTCGAAGACCGCGCTGACGTGATCGCCTACCTGCAAAGCGTTTCCAACTAATTCCACGCTGCAATGCGTGCGTGAAAGCCGCCCCAAGGGGCGGCTTTTGCGTTTTTGGCGGGTGGAACGACTTCTTTTGGCAGGTGTTGGGCAATGAAACGTCCACACCGAAAGGAGACGCGCCATGCAAAGTCACACATCTACGGTCGATGGAATCGAAATGCGTTGGGAAGAGATGGGGGCGGGTGGTCCTGTCATCCTGCTCCACGGCATCCCCACATGCCCCGCACTTTGGCGCGATGTTGCGCCGAAAATTCAGGGCCGACGTGCTCTTGCTTGGGAAATGCCGGGCTATGGCGCGTCAATCCCGCAGGGCGAAGGACGCGATATTTCGGTTTCAGCACAGGCGGATTACTTGGTCGCATGGATGCGCGACCAAGGCATTGATCGTGCGGTGCTTGCCGCCCATGACCTTGGCGGCGGCGTTGCGCAGATCGCAGCGGTGCACCACCCTGAAATGGTTAGCGGGCTGCTGCTGACCAACGCGATCAGCTATGATTCATGGCCCGTACCGTTGGTCAGCGCGGTGGCCACAACCGGCAGCGTGACGAAACATGCGCCAGATGGTTCATTCCACCAACTGCTAAAAACGATGTTTTCGAAAGGCCATGAGACCGACGCTGCCGCAGAGGCCGCCTTTGACGCGCACGCACCGCACTACGCCCGCCACGGAGAGGCAGAGGCATTTGTGCGGCAAGCGCAGTCATTGGATGTGGAAGATACAAAGGCCATCGCAGACAAGCTTCCTACACTTAATATCCCGGCGCGGATCGTCTGGGGGGCGGCGGATGATTTCCAAAAGATCGAATATGGTGAGCGCTTGGCGAAAGATTTGAACGCGCCGCTGCGCCGGATTGCGGAGGGCAAGCATTTTACCCCCGAAGATCACCCAGACGTGCTGGCGGATGAGATCAACGCATTGATCCGAACGATCGACGGTAATTAACGCGAGGGGGCGGCGCGGCAGCGATCGCGCGGCCCTCCCCGATATTAGGCGGCGATCACAGATCTGTGGATAGCCGTGGCAATGGTTCCAATGGTATCATGTCGCCATGCAGACTAAGAAACAGGCTGTCCAGTGATCTAACTGAGGCGGGGGGCGCATCGCGCCATCCGCGGCACACCGCCGCTGGGCCCAAACCTTACATATTCGCAACTTGTATCTTGGCGCGTCACAGCGTTAGCCTACATGACGCTACGATCCGGACTATGCCACGCCAAGGAGTGCCCTATGCCCCGTGCCCAGACCCGCGCCGCGACCCGTCCATCGGCCCTTGCCCCCCTTCCACTATGGTTAACGACGATGACGGTCTCGGTGCTTGTTTTGCTGGCGAGTTCAGCAGCGGCGCAGGAGCAGAAGGTCATCAAAAGCCACGGGTATTCCTTTTACGGCGATCTGACATACCCGGCGGATTTTGAGCATTTCGACTATGTGAACCCCGATGCCCCCAAAGGGGGTGAGATTTCGCTGCCCTTCGTCGGCACGCTCGATTCAATGAACCCATATTCCGGCAAGGGCCGCGCGCATCTGTTTTCGATCTTTGGCTTTGAGAGCCTTTTGGGCGAAGCGCCAAGCGGAGAGCCACTGCCCGCAGATGTCTATGGCGAGAGCTATTGCCTGCTGTGCGAAAGTCTTGAGTATCCTGAAGATAAATCATGGGTGATCTTCAACATGCGCCCCGAGGCGCAGTTTTCGGACGGCACACCCGTCACTGCGCATGACATCGTATTCTCGCATAACTTACTGTTAGACGAAGGGCTGAAATCCTACGCCGACGCGGTGCGCAAACGCATCCCAAAGGTTGAGGCGTTGGACGATCACACTGTCAAATTCACCTTTGCCGACGGCATCTCGCGCCGCAGCTTGATTGAGACGGTAGGCGGCGTGCCTGCATGGCCGAAAGCGTGGTTTGAAGAGACCGGCAATGGCCTGAAAGACAGCTGGATGGACCCGCCCCCCGGATCGGGTGCCTATATGGTGGAAAGCGTCGACCTGACCAAACGGATCGTACTGAAACGCAATCCCGACTATTGGGGGAAAGACCTGCCGATAAACCGCGGGCGGATGAATTTTGATCGTATCCGACTTGAGATCATCAGCGATGACACCTCAGCATTTGAGGCGTTCAAGGCAGGCGAATACACCTTCCGGGCTGAGGGCGATTCCAAGAAATGGGCGACGGGATATGACTTTTCCAAGGTGAGCGACGGCGATATTGTGAAAGCGGAACTGCCTGACGGTTCTCCGCCCACGCCATCGGGGATCATCTTCAACCTTGGACGTGAGGCGCTGCAGGACCGTGCCGTGCGCGAAGCCGTGGCGCTGATGTTTAACTTTGAGTGGACGAACGAGTCGCTGCAATACGGGCTGTTCAATCACCGCGCCTCCTTTACCCAAGACACACCGCTGATGGCCCAAGGCGCGCCTGAAGGGGCGGAGCTGGCGCTGCTGGAAAGCCTTGGTGATCTGGTACCCGCTGAGTTGCTTTCCGAGCCTGCCGTCGTACCGCATTCCTCTGACGCCAGTCGCTTGCTAGATCGCCGCAATGCGCGGCAGGCATCAAAGCTGCTCGAAGAGGCCGGCTGGACTGTGCAGAACGGCATGCGCGTCAACGAGGCGGGTGAGCCGCTGCGACTGAACTTCCTAATGAACTCCTCCGGCTCTCCAACGATTTCTGCCGTGATTGAGAATTTCGTGGGCAATCTGACATCTATCGGGATCGATGCCCGGCTCGAGAAGGTGGACAGTTCGCAATACACTGCCCGCGAGCGTGATCGCGATTACGACATGATCTATGATGCCTACGCGGCCTTCCTTGGCACCGGTACGGGGTTGTCGCAACGCTATGGGTCTGAGGCGGCTGAATTCTCGCTCTTTAACCCTGCTGGTCTGGCCAGCCCGATGGTGGACGCGATCATCGAAGCCTCGCTAGACGCTGAAACAGCCGAGGAAGAAGACGCGGCCCTTATGGCGCTTGACCGGGCGCTGCGGCACGAATTCTTCATGATTCCCACATGGTATAATGACAGCTATTGGGTCGCCTACTACGATCAATACGACCACCCCGAGGAGATTCCGGCCTATGCCTTGGGGTACCTTGATTTCTGGTGGTACGATAAAGAGGGCGCAGAGCAATTGCGCGCCTCGGGCGCCTTGCGGTAAAGCGACCTTATGGGTGCATATATTCTCAGACGGCTGTTGCTGGTGATTCCGACATTGCTTGGGATCATGTTGGTTAACTTTGCCTTGGTGCAATTCGTCCCCGGTGGCCCGGTAGAGCAGGCCATCGCGAGGATTCAAGGGGGCGGCGATGTCTTCGGCGGTTTTGCCGGGGGCAACAATGACGCTGGGGTTGATACTATGGCGCGCGGGTCTGACAGCACCTATGTCGGCGCCCGCGGGCTACCGCCTGAGTTGATCGAGGAATTGGAGAAGGAATTCGGCTTCGACAAACCGCCCGTCGAGCGTTTCTTGCACATGCTGTGGAACTACGTGCGGCTGGATTTTGGCGAGAGTTATTTCCGCTCCATTGGTGTGATTGACCTGATCAAGGAAAAGCTGCCCGTGTCGATCACGCTGGGGCTTTGGTCGACGCTCATTGCCCACTTGATCTCAATCCCGCTGGGCATTCGCAAAGCCGTGCGCGACGGTAGCCGCTTTGATACTTGGACCTCAGGCGCGATCATCGCCGCCTATGCGATCCCCGGCTTTTTGTTCGCAATCCTGCTCTTGGTGCTCTTTGCTGGCGGGTCTTATTGGCAGGTATTCCCGCTACGGGGGCTGACCTCTGACAATTTCGACAGCCTGAGCCCCTTGGGCAAGGTTGCCGATTACTTTTGGCACATCACCCTCCCGGTGCTGGCCTCGACCATCTCGGCCTTTGCGACACTGACGTTGCTTACGAAAAATAGCTTCCTCGATGAGATCAAAAAGCAATATGTCATCACCGCCCGCGCCAAAGGGCTGTCGGAGAGCAAGGTGCTGTACGGCCATGTTTTCCGAAACGCGATGCTGATCGTGATCGCCAGTTTCCCGGCGGTGTTCATCTCGGTCTTTTTCGGCGGGTCGATCATTATTGAGACAATCTTTAGTCTCGACGGTCTGGGCCGCCTCGGGTTTGAGGCCGCCGTGGCGCGGGACTATCCGATTGTCTTTGGAACGCTGTTTATCTTTGGTCTCATCGGCCTTGTCGTCGGGATCTTGTCGGACATGATGTATGTGCTCGTGGATCCGCGCATTGATTTCGAGAAGAGGGAAGGCTGATGGCGCTCTCCCCCCTGAACCAGCGCCGCTGGCGCAATTTTACCGCGAACCGACGGGCCTATTGGTCGCTGTGGATCTTTGCGATCCTATTCGGGATATCGCTGTTTGCTGAATTCGTGGCGAACGACAAACCGATCCTCGTGAACTACCGAGGTGAGTATTTCGCGCCGATCTTCAATTTCTACCCCGAGACCGCCTTTGGCGGGGACTTCCAAACCGAAGCCGCCTACCGCGACCCAGAGGTGCGCTGCCTAATTGCCACCGGCGGACTGGAACAGTGTTTCGACGATCCCGAGGGATACATCCTTGATGCCGAAGATGGCGAAGTTGAGGGCGAAGCGATTGATAAAGGCTGGGCGATTTGGCCCGTGATACCCTATTCCTTCAACACCGCTGTTGATCGCCCCGGCGCCGCGCCGCTGCCGCCCAATGGGCAGAACTGGCTAGGCACCGATGGCACCAAACGCGATGTGATGGCGCGGGTCATTCATGGGTTCCGGCTGTCTGTTTTGTTCACGCTTATCGTTACCGGCGCGGCGTCGATCATCGGAATTCTCGCAGGCGCGGTGCAGGGGTTCTTCGGCGGTTGGCTCGACCTGATCTTCCAGCGCATCATCGAGATATGGTCATCCACCCCGTCGCTTTACGTGATCATCATTATGTTCGCGATTCTGGGGCGAAGTTTTTGGCTTTTGGTGATCCTCCTCGTGCTGTTCTCATGGACCGCACTTGTGGGTGTGGTGCGGGCCGAGTTCCTGCGCGCGCGTAACCTTGAATACGTCCGCGCAGCGCGTGCGCTTGGCGTCGGTAATGGCACAATCATGCTGCGGCACATGCTGCCCAACGCGATGGTGGCCACGCTGACCATGCTGCCGTTTATCATCACGGGCACGATCTCTACGCTGGCCACGCTCGATTTCCTTGGCTTTGGCCTGCCGTCCTCGGCGCCGTCGCTGGGGGAGTTGACGCTGCAAGCCAAGCAGAACCTGCAAGCGCCTTGGCTGGCTTTCTCGGCCTTCTTTACCTTTGCCATCATGCTGTCACTGCTGGTCTTCATCTTTGAAGGCATCCGCGACGCATTCGACCCCAGAAAGACCTTTTTGTGACCGCGCTTTTGGACGTTAAAGACCTGCAAGTTTCCTTCCGGCAGGACGGTCAACTGATCCCCGCCGTGCGCGGTGTCAGCTTTGCCGTGAACCGCGGCGAGACGGTGGCGCTGGTGGGTGAAAGCGGGTCGGGTAAATCCGTCTCGGCGCTCTCGACCGTGTCGCTGTTGGGCGACAGTGCAGAGGTCAGCGGTTCGGTCACCTATGACGGGCAAGAGATGATCGGCGCGGATGACAAGCTGCTGCACAAGGTGCGCGGCAACGACATCTCGTTCATTTTCCAAGAGCCGATGACATCGCTCAATCCGCTGCACACGATTGAAAAACAGTTGGCGGAATCGCTGGCGCTGCACCAAGGCCTGCAAGGTGCAGAGGCCCGTGCGCGGGTGTTGAGCCTGCTGGAACAGGTGGGCATAAACGACGCGGAAACCCGCATGGGGGCCTACCCTCACCAACTCTCAGGCGGGCAGCGGCAGCGCGTGATGATCGCCATGGCGCTGGCCAACAAGCCCGACATCTTGATCGCGGATGAGCCAACGACGGCGTTGGACGTGACCATTCAGGCGCAGATCCTTGATCTGTTGAAAGCGCTTAAAGATGAAATGGGGATGGGGCTGTTGTTCATCACCCATGACCTTGGCATCGTGCGGCGCATCGCCGACCGCGTGTTTGTGATGCAAAAAGGCGTGGTGGTCGAAGAGGGCGCCACGGCTGAGATTTTTGATAACCCGCAGCACCCCTATACTCGCAAACTGCTGAGTGCCGAGCCGACGGGCTCTCCTGAGCCTGTAGCTGAGGATGCACCCGAGGTGCTGCGCACCGACAACCTCAAGGTCTGGTTCCCGATCCAGAAAGGACTGCTGCGGCGCACCGTGGGGCATGTACAGGCGGTCAATGACACCAGCCTGTCGGTCCGCGCTGGTGAGACGTTGGGCATCGTCGGCGAAAGCGGGTCTGGTAAGACCACGCTGGCGCTGGCGATCATGCGGCTCATCGGTTCGGAAGGGGAGGTGACCTTTCGCGGCGAGGATGTGCGCAAATGGTCCACCCGGCAACTGCGGAAGCTACGTGCTGACATGCAGATCGTGTTCCAAGATCCCTTCGGCTCGCTCAGCCCGCGTATGACCTGTTTTCAGATCATCTCGGAAGGGCTGGCGATCCATAAGGTGGATAAGGGCCGCGACCGGCGGGAACTGGTGGCGGAAGTGATGACCGAGGTCGGGCTCGACCCTGTGACGATGGACCGCTACCCGCATGAGTTTTCGGGCGGGCAGCGCCAGCGTATCGCCATCGCCCGCGCCATGGTGTTGCGACCCAAGCTTTTGGTGCTGGATGAGCCGACCTCTGCGTTGGACATGACTGTACAGGTGCAGATCGTCGATCTGCTACGGCGATTGCAGGTGAAATACGGGTTGGCCTATCTGTTCATCAGCCACGACCTGAAGGTCGTGCGCGCCATGTCGCATAAGGTGATGGTAATGAAGCGCGGTGATGTGGTCGAATATGGCGACGTTGATGCGCTTTATGACAACCCGCAGACGGAATACACGCGGGCTTTGTTGCAGGCGGCCGGGTAAGCTGGCGTCGCAGAGGTAGCAGGGGGCGCTGCCCGGCCGTTAATTGTCAGGTACATAAGCAACTATAGAAATATAACGTGTTTGCGTTTTTGGCAGACCGGAGTCGCCACCATATTCTTAAGGAACGTCCCGCATCAGACATCGCTCAAACAGCGCCTAGTTTTTCCGGCGTCTGTCCGATGAAATCCAGCTCTTGCTGCAGAGAAATCTGCGTTAGGGATGAAAACGGCAATGACGTAAATGCCTTCAGACGGCGTTCCATCGTGGCATAGCACTGCTTGAACGCTAAGGCGCGTTCGGCCTCGGTGCCTTCTGTCCTGCTGGGGTCGGTCATGCCCCAATGGGCTGTAACGGGCTGGCCTAAAAGCGGTGGGCATTCTTCGTTTGCAGCGCGGTCGCAAACGGTAAAGACAAAATCCATGCGCGGGGCAGAGATTTCATAGAAAGCGTCATAACTTTTGGGGTAGAACTGCGATATCTCGTGGCCCTTGGCGCGCAGCACCTCACTTGCGAGGGGCTTGAGGGCCGCGCGGGGGCGAGTGCCTGCGGAAAAGGCGCGAAATTTTTCTCCGCCTTCCGCCTTCAGGATCGCTTCGGCAAAGATTGATCGGGTGGAATTCCCGGTGCAAACAAAGAGAACGTTAAAGGTTTTTTGCGGGCCGGTGATTTCGTCTGGTCGAGGTTGAGATATCAGTGACGTCAAAAGTTCCGGGCGACCCCGGCAGCAATCGTTCACAAGGTATTCGATCAAAGAACCGGTTAACGCGAGATCAATGCCATAGTGGAGCGAGCGGCCCCTGCGAGTTTGCTGGATAAGGCCCGCGCGTGTTAGAATTCCCAGATAAACCGATAGCGTGCTGGGTTTTAACGAAAGTGCTTCGTTCAGTTCCCCCGCCGAAACGGTATCCGGGGTGCGTCGGGCCAAAAGCCGAAAGACCGCCATGCGCCCCGGGTGGGCCAGTGCGGCCAGCGCCGCAATGTTTTCTTTTTCGCTCATGGCTGACCGGACTTAACACCTAAAACAACAGTAGGATGGCGGCTTTGCGTGGAGGGAAAACCATCCGAGAAACCGCATTTAGCATCCCAACGGCCTGCCAGACAACCGCAATAGCGCGATGGATCGCTTAGCCGAGGGCATAGCCTACGCCGTGCACGGTTCGGATCGGATAGGACTTGTCGGTTTGGCAAAGCGCCTTGCGCAGTCGGGCCACATGGACATCAACCGTTCGTGCTTCGACCCTGGCATCCCGGCCCCAAACGCGATCAACAAGGGCAGCCCGTGTCCAGACCTTGCCGGGGGTTTCGATCAAGGCGACCAGCATGACGAACTCAGTCGATCCAAGGTGTACCAATCGTCCTGCGCGGCGCACACGCAGGCATTCTATATCAAGCACGATGTCGTCAAACTCGAATACGAGTTCATCCGCGATCAATGCTCGGCCCCAAGTCATCCAATCCCAGACCCTGTTCTGGTCGCGCCGGGTGCGACGCCCCGCGAGACGAACAACACCTCTTCTGCGATGTTGGTGGCGTGATCGCCGATCCGTTCAAGCGCCACGGCGACCAAGATGCGCCCTATGTGGTCACGCGCCTGCGCGGCATTCCGTTGAAGGTCCACAATCGTCGCGTCGAAGACCGCGTCGCGATAGGCATCAACCCGCAGATCGGCAGCCAGAACTTGTTTGGCGGCTTCGGTTGAATGATCTGTCATCGCGATCACGCTTTTGCCCAGCGTGCGTGCGACCAAAACCGCCATTTCGTCAAGCCGGGTGCGATCCTCGGGGGGTAGCATATGTTTCGGTGTGGCAATCACATGTCGGGCGATCGTCTTGGCGTGATCCCCGGCCCGTTCCAGATTGCCGACCGCGTGTTCAATCCCCATGACCAGCCGCAGGTCCTTTGCGACGGGTTGAAACCTTAGCAGCACGTCAAAACAATCCGAGCGCAATTGTTCAAAGGTTTCGTCGATATCTAGGTCGTGGTTGATCGCCTCAAGCGCGCGCGCCTCGTCATGGGCAAGATATGCGGAGGTTGCCAAAACACAGTTCTCGGCTGTCATATCTCCCATCTGCTGGAAGTTCTGACGGAGCACCTGAAGCGCGGCATCAAAGGATTTCAAAAAATGCGGATGCTGGGACATGATCATGCTTACCCGTATCGGCCCGTGATATAGCTTTCCGTGCGGGGGTGTTTGGGATTGGTGAATATCTGATTGGTGTCCCCAAACTCGATCGCCTCGCCCAGATACATAAACGCCGTCCGATGCGAGATCCGCGCGGCTTGTTGCATATTGTGGGTGACGATCACGATGGTCACGGTTTCCGACAGCTCCTGTACAAGGTCTTCGACCTTCGCGGTGGCGATGGGATCAAGAGCGGAGGTCGGCTCATCCAGCAGCAGGATTTCGGGGTTGGGTGCGAGCCCGCGTGCGATGCAAAGGCGCTGTTGTTGCCCGCCAGAAAGGTCATAGGCCGAGCCGTGCAGTTTGTCCTTAACCTCATCCCAAATGGCGGCACGGCGGAGGGCGGTTTCGACGGCCTCATCAATCACGGCGCGTTTTTTGATCCCCCGCACGCGGAGCCCGGCAGCAACATTTTCATAGATCGACTTTGGAAAGGGGTTGGGCTTTTGAAACACCATCCCCACCCGCAGGCGCACCAGCACGGGGTCGGCCTCGGGCCCGATCAGGTTCTCGCCCTCGGGCTCTAGGATCACTTTGCCCTCATAGCGGTTGCCGGGATAGAGATCATGCATCCGATTGAGGCTGCGCAGCAGGGTCGACTTGCCACAGCCCGAAGGGCCAATGATTGCGGTGATCTTGCGATCAAGAATTGGCATGTCGACCTGTTTGATCGCCTGAAAACCGTTCGAGTAGTAAAAGCTAAAGTTCTCAATTCGTGCGCGCAGCGGATCGCGCTCTGCCGCGGGTTTGATGGCGGGCGGCATGTCGGGTTCGGCCTTAGTGGAGGGCGCCGGCTGCGTATCCGTCTTTGTCTTGTCTAAGGTCATGGTGGTATCCGTCATGGGTCAGTTCCTATAGCCTTGGCGCAGTCGATAGCGGATCCAGATCGCGATCCCGTTGAGCGAGAAAGTCAGCGCGATCAGAACCACGCCGGTAGCTGCGGCAGCGACGTGGAATTCCGCCTGTGGACGCGACACCCAGTTGAACATCTGGATCGGCAGCACGGTGAAACCGTCGTTTAGCCAAGCGAATGATATGAATGGGAATTCCCCGGTCACCGGAGCAGGGGGAAGAAAGGCGATGAAGGTCAGCGCGCCGATGGTAATGATCGGTGCTGTTTCGCCAATGGCGCGGCTCAGCCCGACGATGGCACCCGTCAGGATGCCTGGGCGCGCGGCAGGGATGATATAGCTCCACATCACCTGCCATTGATCTGCCCCAAGCCCGTAGGCGCCCTCTTTGATGATCCGGGGGATCGCGCGCACCGCCTCGCGGGTTGAAACGATGACGATCGGCAGGATCAACAGGGCCAATGTCATCCCTGCGACAAGGATCGTCTTGCCCAAGTTAAAGCCATAGACAAACAGGCCCAACGCGAGCAGGCCATAGATGATCGACGGCACCCCAGCGAGGTTTGATACGTTGATCTCAATGAAATTCGACAGCCACCCTTTGCGGGCATATTCCTCAAGATAGAGCCCCGCGCCAATGCCGATGGGGATGGCGAGAAATGCGGTCACCAGCATTACCAGCAATGAGCCGACCCATGCCGATAGAATGCCCGCCCGTTCAGGCAACCGCGAGGGGTAGCTGGTTAGGAAACCATAATCAATGCGCGTGGCACCGCGAATGACCAAATCCCCAATCAGCGCCAGCAGCAGCGTCATGGCCAGCGCCATAACAACAAGCCCGCCCGTGGCAAAAAGGATGTCTTTTTGCTTGGCCTTGCGAACGGCATCAAAGGCAGTTTGGTTGGTGGTTGCGGCGCTCAACGCGCCTTGGGTAGTCGTGCTCATCTCAATACGCCTCGCGGAATTTACGGCGCAGATAGAAGCCGACGATGTTGAAAAGCAGCGTGATGACGAAAAGCAGCAAACCGACAGCAAAGATCGACTGATAGGCGATAGAGCCATGGGCCACGTCGCCGAGGCTCATCTGCACAATATAGGCGGTTATGGTCGCGGCCCCTTCGCGGGGATCCCATGTCAGGTTCGGGTTCTGCCCTGCCGCGACGGCCAGCACCATGGTTTCGCCCACCGCACGTGACATCCCAAGAATGAAGGCCGCAGTGATACCGGAAAAGGCACCGGGAATGACGATCCGTGTGGCCACCTGCCATTTCGCCATACCCAGCCCATAGCCGCCTTCGCGGAGGCTATTGGGCACGGCGCGCATCGCGTCTTCGCTGACGGAAACGACGTAAGGCAGGATCATGATGCCAAGTATGATGCCCGGCACCAACAAATTGATGCCTTTCAACCCAGGAACGAAGCCCTGCAAGAAAGGGGTCATGACTAAAAGGGCGAAATAGCCATAGACCACCGTTGGTACGGCCTCCAACATCTCTAGCGCAGGTTTGATCGTTTCGCGCACTGCGGGCCGCGCATATTCGCTGAGGTAAATCGCCATGATCAGGCCGAAGGGGACGGCGATTGCCATTGCCAGCCCTGCGGTTTGCAGCGTCGCAGCCAAGAGCGGCAGCACGCCAAATTGAGGGTTGGCAAATACCGGCGTCCACATTGTGCCGAAGAGGAAATCAAACAACGGGACATTCGCAAAAAAATCCCAAGAGTCGCGGACCAGAACAAAGACAATGGCCGTGGTCACAAAGACAGACAGGGCCGCGCAAAGGAACAGAAAAGTCTTCATACCGCGCGCGATCCATTTTCGGCGTCGGACGAAACCGCTTTGGATCAACTCGGCAGAGGTGGGGATGGAAGAATTAGGCACGCGTGTCCTCGTTCGGTCGTGAAGAAATGCGCGGCGGACCCAACGGCCCGCCGCAAAGGCGCGATGCTTAGTTCGCCGCCAGAAGATCGTCAGGTGTCACGCCAACCTTGGAGCCGCCGTCAAAGAATGAGCCGGTCTTGCGGGCCGCAATCTTTTCTTCCGCTGCGGTAAAGGCCGCTTCGGGAAGTGCGAGGTAGCCGGTGGAGGACACCAAATCGATGGCATGGGCCGGGTCGAAGAAGAACTTGGCGAAATCCTCGACATTTGGCATCTCATCAAGGTGAGCTTTGTTCACATACATAAACAGCGGCCGCGTCAGCGGCTGGTAGGTGCCCGATGCTGCATTCTCGGTCGAAGGCTCAACACAATCGCCGCCGTTGTAGGAGATTTCCAAAGGCTTCACGCGGCCGCGGTTTTCTTCGACATAGGCTAGACCAAGAAAGCCGATGGCATCGGGGTCGGTCGACACACCTTGAATAGTAATGTTGTCATCCTCGGTCGCAGTGAAATCGCCGCGCGATGCACCTTCTTCACCGATCACAGCAAAGGTGAAATAGTCATAAGTGCCTGAGTCTGTCCCTGCCCCGAATAGGGTCAGGGGCTGATCCGGGTATTCTGTATTCAACTGGTTCCAGTTATCGACCTTGCCTTGCGCTTCGGTCTCATAGGCTGTCTTCAGCTCTTCGACGCTCATACAGGTCAGCGGGTTTTCTGGGTTCACGATGACGGCAAGCGCGTCCATCGCGACCGGCATTTCCAGAAACTCGATGCCGTTTTCCGCACAAAGGTCGGCTTCTTCGGTTTTGATTGGGCGCGAGGCACCCGAGAAGCTGGTTTCGCCACGGCAGAATTTCTTAAAGCCGCCGCCGGTGCCGGAAACACCGACCACCACGCGGTTGCCAGTTGCGATCTGGTATTCTTCAGCAAAGGCTTCGGACACTGGGAACACCGTGGAAGAGCCGTCAACCTGGACGGCATCTTGGGCGAAAGCCATACCCGGCAAAGCAAGGGCAAGGGTGGTGAGGGATAGAGTACGCATGAGCAGATATTCTCCTGTCGATGTTTGCAGCTCAGCGTCGGGCTAACGGAAGTATGTTTCATATTTGTGAATTCATGAAATATCGAATTAAAAAATTTATAATTCAGGATTGGCATAGGGCAAAAACACCATTTGCATGCATTGCTGTTCAGTTTGGCACCTTTGCTTGGAACGTAATACAATGCCGCTGGAAGAGTTCCTGAATATGAAGTTTTTGTAAAAAAACAGTTTTTTGGCCAATTCGTGCTACGGTGAGCTTGATAAATCTATTCTACGTGAAATAACAAAATGACTGCGCCCAATCTGGCGTGGTCGCGCGCCTCGCTGTTCGGCAGGGCGCGGGAAGACTGCCATTTTCCTTACGCGGCACCGACCGCACATCCGACGGAGATATCATGTCCCTTCTTTCCAATAGTATCGCAGGCGCAACCATCGCGGCCTTTTGCGCCGTACCGGCTATGGCTGAATTTCAACTTGGAGAGCGTTATTCTGACGCGGATGGCGACTTGATCGCCGACATCCCACAAGATGCCGCTGATCAGATCGATCCCTCGACACTTATCTTCGCCTATACCCCGGTCGAAGACCCCGCCGTTTACGCTGATGTTTGGTCTGAGTTCCTTGCGCATATGAGCGAGGTTACCGGCAAAGAAGTGCAATTCTTCCCCGTTCAATCGAACGCTGCGCAGATCGAAGCGATGCGCGCAGGTCGCTTGCATGTTGCGGGCTTCAACACCGGCTCCAATCCGTTGGCCGTGGCCTGTGCCGGCTTTCGTCCCTTTGCCATGATGGCGGCGGAAGACGGCTCTTTCGGTTACGAGATGGAGATCATCACGCATCCGGGCTCTGGGATTGAAGCTGTCGAAGACATCAAGGGTGGCCAAATGGCCTTCACTTCCGAGACTTCGAACTCAGGCTTCAAAGCGCCCTCTGCAATCTTGAAAGCGGATTTCGGCATGGAAGCGGGCAGCGATTTTGAGCCTGTCTTCT
The DNA here is from genome assembly GCF_022788715.1 of Sulfitobacter sp. DSM 110093. Lineage (NCBI taxonomy): Bacteria > Pseudomonadati > Pseudomonadota > Alphaproteobacteria > Rhodobacterales > Roseobacteraceae > Sulfitobacter > Sulfitobacter sp. DSM 110093. Next base: position 3,187,527 of record NZ_CP085167.1, on the reverse strand, counting down.
CTGGTAAGCACGATAACTCGATCCTTGGCGTCGCCAACAAAGACTACCCCGCAGCGGCGATCGCCAATTCGGTCAAGGCGCGTATGATCGAGCGTGACGTTGTCACCGAAGACCAAATGAACGTGATCTATACCTCGCAGACTTTCCCGACCACGGGTTACGGCACCGCCTACAACCTCGCACCGGCCCTGCAGGAAAGCATCCGCGAGGCGTTCTTCTCCTTTGATTGGTCCGGCACCGGCCTTGAAGAAGAGTTCGGCAAGAACGGCGAAGCGCAGTTTATCGACATCACTTTCAAGGAAGATTGGGCCGTGATCCGCAAGATCGACGAGGCCAACGGCGTCGCATACGACTGCCAATAAACACCTCTGACGGAAAACCAGTCAGGCGGCCTGAGCGCCGCCTGACCATCTTTATCGAAAGCCCCATTCATGCTTGAACTCAGCTCCGTCTCCAAGACCTATCGAACTGGCGACGCCGCCTTGTCAGATGTCTCATTGCAAGTGCCCAAAGGCCAGATCGTGGGGCTGATCGGTCCATCTGGCGCTGGCAAATCGACGCTTATCCGCTGCATCAACCGGCTGGTTGAGCCGAGCGCGGGTGACATCGTTCTTGGCGGCAAGAGCCTCGTGTCGCTGGGTGGGCGTGATTTGCGTCGACAGCGCCGCCGGATCGGCATGATCTTTCAGGAATACGCTTTGGTCGAACGATTGACAGTGATGGAGAACGTTCTGTCCGGGCGGCTCGGCTATGTCCCCTTCTGGCGGAGCTTTCTCCGCCGCTATGAGGGCGCGGACATTCAGCGCGCGTATCAACTGCTCGACCGGGTTGGTTTGCTCGCCCATGCCAACAAACGCGCCGATGCGCTCTCGGGTGGTCAGCGCCAACGGGTCGGCATTGCCCGCGCCTTGGCCCAAGACCCTGATTTGCTGTTGGTGGATGAACCCACCGCCAGCCTTGATCCCAAGACCAGCCGCCAGATCATGCGCTTGCTGACCGAGATCTGCGCAGAGCGTAACCTACCCGCTATCGTCAACATCCATGACGTCCCGCTTGCACGCCAGTTCATGCAGCGCATCGTCGGGCTGCGGGCTGGAAAGGTGGTCTTTGACGAAGCCCCCAGTGCCTTGACCGAGGACGCGCTGACCGAGATCTACGGCGCCGAAGATTGGGACGCCATGCGTAAGGGCGACGATGAGCAAGCTGAAGCGGAAAGCGACGCCCTGCGCCAGCTTGCCGAGGTCGGCGCATGACCGCGCAATACCCCACCACCTGGCGACGGCCGCATCAGATCGTTCCCGACCGACGGCTGCGTATTGCGCTGCAAATCGGGGTGCTTGTGTACCTCGCGCTGGCCTTCAGCACAGTCGAGGTAAACTGGCAGCGTGTCACCGAAGGGATGGAACGCGGGCAGCGATTCATCATGGGGTTCCTACAGCCTGATTTCACCAGCCGTTGGCGCGACATCAGCCAGGGGTTGATCGAGAGCCTGACCATGACTTTGACCTCTACGGTCGTGGGCGTGTTGATCTCTGTGCCTATCGGGATTGGCGCGGCACGCAACCTTGTGCCGCGACCGGTCTATTTGGTCTGCCGCGCCATCGTTGCGGTAAGCCGGTCCCTGCAAGAAGTGATCGTGGCGATCTTCCTTGTCGCGATGTTCGGCTTTGGCCCCTTTGCTGGCTTCCTGACACTGACCTTTGCCACGATTGGATTCATCGCCAAGCTGTTAGCTGATGACATCGAAGAGATCGACGAAACCCAAGCCGAAGCCATCCGCGCCACCGGGGCGACTTGGTTCCAACTGCTGGACTATGCCATCAAGCCGCAGATCATGCCGCGCCTGATTGGCCTGTCGCTCTACCGGCTCGACATCAACTTTCGCGAAAGCGCGGTGATCGGAATCGTCGGTGCGGGCGGTATTGGCGCCACGCTGAACACCTCGATTGACCGGTATGAATACGACAGCGCGGGAGCGATCCTGCTGATCATCATCGCAATTGTGATGGTGGCAGAATACAGCTCCAGCTATCTCAGAAAGTTCCTGCAATGAGCGATATTTCGATGCTTCCGGCGGACTGGTCCCTGCGCAGCCGCGCTAAGCGGATCGCGATCTGGATGGGTTGGCTAGCGCTTGTTGCGCTCTTTGTGTGGTGCTGGCAGATCATGACAGAAACCACGATCTGGGCCTTTGTCTGGGACGCGCCGCGTCAAGCGCAGGACATTGGCGGGCGCATGTTGCCGCCCGAATGGGGCTACCTGCCTGAGTTGATGCAGCCGCTTTGGGACACGCTGAACATTGCGACGCTTGGCACCATTGGTGGCGTGATCATGGCCGTGCCGGTCGCCCTTCTGGCGGCCCGCAACACCACGCCTTCGGCGACTTTCCTTCGGCCTATCGCGCTGTTCATCATCGTGGCCTCCCGGTCAATCAATTCGCTGATCTGGGCGCTATTGCTAGTGACGATCATCGGCCCCGGACTGCTGGCCGGCATCATCGCCATCGCCCTGCGCTCCATCGGCTTCATCGGCAAGCTGTTCTACGAGGCGATCGAGGAAACCGACCCCAAGCAGATCGAGGCGATCCTGGCCACGGGCGCCGGCCCTGCGCAAGTTTTGACCTATGGGGTGGTTCCGCAGGTCATGCCCGCTCTATGGGGCATTTCGGTTTTCCGCTGGGACATCAACATCCGCGAAAGCGCCATCCTTGGGTTGGTGGGCGCGGGCGGCATCGGGCTGAAGCTGAACGCCTCAATGGCGACTTTGGCTTGGGACCAGGTGGCGGTGATCCTGCTGCTGATCCTTGCGACTGTGGTTGTAAGCGAATGGGTCTCAGCCGTGATCCGCCGCACTATTATCTAATCAAGACCTGACGTAAGCGGCGATTGGCAGCGTGGTTTGCCGCAGTGCATCATATGATTGAATCGATGAATGTTGGCTATGGTGTTCCTGCCGGACCAACTAGCGCTGCAAACACGAAGACGTCCGCCCCTCACGTGTTTAGTTTGGGCTCGGTGCAGAGGTCGCGCTTCGATGCCTTGAAGAGGTTAGCTGCGCAGGGGAGGCGACGGGCTGTAGGCCCAATTCGCGTTTTCTTTCTTAAACTATGCGATATCATAAGGCATTAAAACTATTCGACAATTACGGGCCGGGTAAAGGCAATGCCCGGCCCGTAATTAACAGGTGCAGAAGCAATTATACAAATAGAACATGTTTGGTTTTTCGCCGACCGAAGTCGCCACCATATTCATTAACATGAAGGGGGGGGGGGCTGCTGGCGATTGTCGAGCGGCCCCGTATGCGTGGGCAGGGGGCGCTGCCTTGCCGTTGATTGCAGCTTCCCCTGGTTTTGTTGAACCTATGGCTCGTGGGTTCAAAACTACAGTGCGCAGGTTCGAATGGGACAAGGGGCGCTGCTCTGCCGTTATTTTCTTATCTTCTCAGATTGTGAGGCGCGCAACGAAAAGCGGAGAAGTTCTTTGTTACGAGGCATGCAGTCTGACTTAATCGATTTCTGCAGGGTTCGAAACTATGTCCGTCTCAAAAAGGCTTTTCAAAAGCCCTTTTAGCCCGGCGCCTCAATCGAAGCGCCGGGCGAGTCTATCAACAACATTTGCTAGGAGACGCCGGGTTTATTCACCCAATTTTTTGGCTGGGCAAGGCGTCGGCCTTCAGGCGCGTCGCAATCATATGGTCTGTTGCCTCAGGGCGGAGCTCGTGGCGTCGAATAAGTTTCGCCGCACTCGCTGATGCCAGCTCTTCGATGTCGGCGAACAATTCAGCAGCTCGCTGCTCTGGCATTTCGCGAAGCAGTGTCTCGAGAGACTTTATCATCGCAGCGCGGATCTTTGCACGGGTTTCCGCATCCTTCTCGCCATCCTGACGGGCTGAAGCCTTGAGGGCTTCGATGAGGCGGTCGGTCTTGTTGGTCATGGGGCACTCCTATTTTGAGCAATTAAGTTTGAGTGACAGAAGTCACAATTAGGAATTGGGATTGGCACATTTCGAACGGAAAGAATTTATCGGTGGTCAGGCTCATCTTTTTCAGCGGAGCCTGAAACGCCATTTCGACGCAGGGCCATCAAACTGCGTGTAAGGCCTTTGAGCGAGGTCTTTCCGGATTGAACGAGATCTCCGGAAAGGCGCGACACAATAACCTTCAACAGCTCATGTGCTTTGCCGATTTCGGCGATGTCACGGCGCAGTTCCTGCTCTACATCAGAACGTGCACGAGACTTTAGAACACTCATGATACGCGCAACGAGTGAGGCGGCGCGCTGTTTTCCCTGCGGGGATGCCTCTAAGCGCTGTATCAGTCGCATTGTCTCAGGCGCGCTGTTTGCCTCAGGGGGCGTGAAGCTTAGGAGAGGTACGTCCTTGGTCTCTTCAATCTCAAGTTGCCCGCTTTCTAAGCCGTCGATCGCGGCGTCAATCGTGTCGATTTCTGCTTCACGGGATGCAAGGGTAGATTCTCGCGCATCCAACCGGATGCGCTTCTGATCAAGGGCGTCTTCGCGTTCGCCCAATTCCTTTCCTTTGGCTTCCAACGTTAATTCCTGTGCGGCGCGCCACTGCGATGTCCGGGTGTGATAGCGTCGCTTTGGCAGAGGCTGGCCCGATTCTCTCGCTGCCTTAATTCGTGCGGCTCGACGCTCACCGCGCTCCAACCCAACAGCGCTAAATGCTGCCCCTGCGCTATCTTGCGCTTTCTCGTAATTCTCAACTAATGCGTGCTTTGACGGCTGAAGCATATGCCGCACCGCGATGACCCTCATTTCACCGGTTGCCTTCTCTGTACGGGTCATCTCGACACGTTCGATCGGTAAGAGCACAGCATGGATGTGAAAGGCGGTCTCGTCTCTATCAAAGCGCGCGTGGATGATATCTCCCCTAAACTCTTTGCGCAGCCAGTTCTCTGCGCAAACTTTGAAATCGCCTTCGCGGTCTTCGCCCAAAAAATGAGCCATCTCGTCTTCAAAGTACTCGCGGTTGGCAGTCAGTATGATCTCACGCAGCGGACCATGGCGCGTTGCTCGCCAAGGGTCTTTGGGGCCCTCGGCGAGACGCCGCTCGACATCCTTCTTACGTTTTCGCTTACGCAACGCCGTAACTTCATCGAGAAAGTTCTGTAGTCGGATTTCCTTAATCCGCTCTGAAGCGTCCGCAGCCCATGTCTCAGAGCCGATAAACGTCTGGTTCAAATGGCTCCGGCTTTTATCAATGTGGCTGAGATCACCCCCTTTGCGTAGGCGATGCGCTTCGTAGCCCGCAAGGTCCTTTGGGAACATGCCCCGCATACGTAGCACCACGCGGTACATGTCTTGTTTCTGAAGTGAAGGCGTCATTGACCGGTTTCCTGCTGCTTGATGAGCAGGAAATCGGTCCATCTCTGAACTTCCCAAAATGTGTAACTAGCAGGGGCTCACATTGGCGTGCCGCGGTAAGGGCAAAACGTGGCAAGGCACAAAGGTTAGGACTGTGAAAGGTCACGCGCGCGAGAGTAAGGAAAAGATTAAGTAAATACTTGCGAGTAGTCCTATTCACGTCTTACACGACGGCGGAAGGCGACAGTTCGCTGCAAATGCGAGAACGGGGCCGCCGGGGGCCTACGTTCTTAGCAGAACCACCTTTACAAGGCTTCCTGCAACCACTCACACTCGAACTCTGAAAGCGCCGTCTTTGTTGGGTCCAGAATGGCTTCTTGAAGACGCTTCCTCAAGGTTGCCTTAGTATCACCGTCGATGTAAAACGCCTGAGAAATTTGAATTGGCACACCTTCCTCGTCCAACTCCTTGAGGATCTCAGGCTGAAACCAGCTTCCAATGCCGCCAAGGAACAAACCGTAGTCGGCTTGGGGCGAGAACTGACGGACAAACAGCTCTACTAAAGCAAAGTTTTGCGGCAAACCATACTCGCAAGCTCGCAAGAATTTAAAGATGTTGTCCCGGTTTTCAGGTTTCCCCTTATAGCTCTGATCTTGACCCACAAGGAAGTTTTTTAGGTTCGCAGCCTTTCGAAGTTTGTCGATAAGCGTAGCAAGTTGTCTGGTATTGAACGCTCCAAAAGAACCGACGCTATGGTGAGAACAGAACACATTACAGACTTCGAGTATCTCAGGCCATTTTGGCGATTGAGCCCAAACTAATCTGTCGCTCGCTTCAAGGGAGCGGATCACCTGCTCTTTTATGGCTATGGATGTTTCTAACCCTATTGAAGACGCCAGTTTAAGTTCTTCTCCTTCAAGCCCTAACTGGTCCTGGTAGTAACGAAACCTGTCATCTGACCGCTGTGACCTATCCGGTTTGTCGATATGTACGATGTACTCATCGGGTAGCTCATCATCGTCTGAAAACAATGTTGGGCTAACCTCCAGTTCGGCGTGTTCAGGTATATCATTGAAGACTATAACTTGGCCTACGTGATGTTGTCCCAGCCGCCCAGCGCGCCCTTTGATGTTTGAGTATGTGAAGAAGTCATACGCATCCCGATTAATATCCTTGTCATAGATCATGACCGTCTTTGCCGCCGTGTTGACTCCTTCTATGAGCGTTGATGTGCAAAGCAGTATCGGCAGCTTACCTTGATTGAAGAGGCGAACCATTTGTGCAGCGATTGCACGCGGGATGCGCCCATGATGGACACCAAACCCATAATAGACTGCCAAAGATAGAAAGTTGTTCTTCCCAATATTGTCCCTTAACCAAATGGCAAAGTCGCTGGTTTCCTCTGCCACCGCCATCTTTTCAGAAAGCTCTATTGCGAGTTTGTTTGCCCTTCCAGGAGACGAGATGAAGACAAGCGCTGGCCAGTTTCTGTCCTCGCCAATCTCTTCAATTAAGCGTTCGCGCTTGTCCGAGATTCCTTGAAGGTCCAAGGTCTCTACCGCAACTGTCGAAAAACGTGTTCTCAGGAACTCGAAGTTCCAGCGGGAATCTGGTGCGACAGAAATCTTGTCGATATTTGGGCCAAGAAAGAAGAATTGCTTTGAGCGCTTGAGCAAACGGTAGACCGCGGCGTTAAGTGTGATGCTCCGTTCGTCTCGTCTATCAGGATCGAGTTTGTAAAACTCGTCAACAACCGTGAGGTCCAAACTTCCCAAATCCTCGCGGTAGATCAATCGCTCTTGGGTCCCTAAAAAAATAGTCGGCTCATCGGTCGATGTTTCGCTTTGGTGCATCACAAGGTTGAACTTATCTGAAAAACGGTCACGAAAACGTCTTCTGAATTCATCGAGTAGCGCGATAGTCGGAAGTACAACAGCCACACGACGATAACTTTCACTCGAGAGCAGAGCGTCGATCAGCAAGCTCTTTCCAAAACTAGTTGGGGCGCTTAGAATGAGATTTTGGCCCGCTAGGAGCGTATCCAGAGCTTTGATCTGTTCTCTGTGAAACGTGACGCCCCCTAATTCGGCAGCTGTTACCGCTTCAGCGACAAATGCGTCTGTGGCGTCTGCCCATTCCTTTTCGATGTAGTTCCACAGCCCGGTTGAACGGGCCAACGAGCTTACTAGGGGCCGATAGCTTGCGAGTTCTTCGGGGTGCTTGTCTAGGAGGTCAGCGAATCTGGGTACAATCTCAAGCAAATTGGGATCATCGGCGTCAGTTGACTGAATAGCGAAGGATGCAACTTGCAGCACTCGAAACGTTTCGCGCTTCAGGTCAGAACCAGTAAGCGCATTTAGGTCCTTCCAATTTATATCCAAAACGGGCATTTAATACACCTTATCCAATTTGCAGCCCTTTAAGGCGCTCATCGAAAGCCTTGTTGAGCGCATCCTTGTCGCCCAACGGGACGTAAATGAGCTTTAGTTTTATGGCCTCGTTCAGCCCTGACGCTTTTAATTTCTTCCACAAGCCTTGCATCTCGGCTTCCAACTCAGCGCTATAGTTGTCGCTTACCGACACGTGGCTTCCTGTTGCGTCGCTATTGGCAGCAATCAGAACGGGGAAAACTGCACTCGCGATTAGGTCATCTAAAGACGCTTCCGCGGACAAGAGTTGCTTGATCTTAGCGCTGTGAGGAATGTCGTTGGATACCTGAGGGCCAAGTAGTAATTTTTCGTTCTTGAGGAAACCCGCCGTAATATGCCCTTTAATGGATGCAATTGCATCACTAATTGCGTCGTTCCGGCTCTTGAAAAACTTCGCCTCCCCTAACCAAAGCTCTATGTCGTCATTGCCAATGTACCGCACATGAACCAAGTCAAAAGCCTTTACCGGATCGTTTGAGGCGCTCAGATAGTTCACCCTTGCCGCGACAGGTATTGTATTGAAATAGGTCCGACAAACAGCGTGTGCGGCAATCTCACCTACCTCGCCGCGCCGTTCGTATTTTGCACTTGTATAAACTCTAGAAGCTGCCTGCTTAAGGCGAACAAAGGTGTTGGTATGGTTGGTATCGCGAAGTTCGTCAGATTTGAGAGCGTAGTCGATTATCCATTCTATTAGATTGTCAGCAAGCCCGGAGCATCGCCATTCGGACAGTTCGAAGCCTGCGCAATAGCTTTCCAAGCTTTCATTCGATTTTGTAAGTCGAGTTAGAATGCATTTCGGGGCGTTCTTGTAAGGGTTTGTCATTCGACACGCTGCTCTTGGTTATCATAATCGACTTTGCACCATAATCTCGGACCCGGCAACTCGTAATGGTTGTGCACCCAACTATACTTCAACTCTAATTTATGGTTCTAATGGCTCGGAACAGACAGCTCGACTGAATTATTTTAGAGCGACCGCATCCGCTCTTATGGTTTGACGCAGGGCTGGGAGCTCCGCAGATGTTGCGATGCAGAAAACGAAGAGGCGATGGATATCTGGTTCGGGCCGTTCATGATCTCGGCCGCTCTGTTATACTGGTGGAGAGGCGCCATTCATTGCCCAAGTGACCAGAACATCAATGATAAGCTGGTCACTAAAGGCGGCTACTGGCTGCCCGTCTATAACAGCGGTCTTCGTTACGCACGACAGGGATCCTTTTTCTCAGCGGACGCGGCGAATCAAATTAAGGTTCGAAACATCATGGGTCTAAGAATCGCCGGACGAAGCTGACTGGTGCAAGAATTGCGAAGATCAGATAACCCAGCAATCTAGTGAAGCATCGCACCAAAACGAAGAATGGTTTCCACTCCTTCAAATGAAATGCGGTAAATGGTTTGAAGTGATTCAGCGGATTTTGGAGGAACTGATCCCAAAGGCCACCTGTGCCAAGGTTTTTCTTTAGCTCGCTCGGCTCAAAAGCGCTCGAATGCCCGTAGCTTTGCTCAGACACATTGATACTGGCAGAATCCTTGAAGCCTTTTTGTCCACTTGGTCCAGTTCCTGGGATGAAGAATTGAGCGGCGCGAACGGGAATGTCCTTCTGTCCGACATGGTTCAACACCGCTTCGATCTTCCCGCTGTCAATATGCTTGCTCCAGTCAAAATCAGGGTGAATGATCGATCCGACTGTTATCACGCGCCCGAACTTCAAATCGCAGAACTGTTCGTTTTCCAAGAGCAACGCGAATAGTTGGCTACCGAAGCTATGGACGATGACGTCCGGGCGATGGTCACTATTGTGCTCTCTTGCAAACTGAATGCCCTTGCGGATGCGTATACCCAGTTTGTTCACGAGGGACTGATGGCGACACTTTACCAGAACATCAATTGTTGCCAGTCCGTACTTGAAGATTAGCACGGGTGCCGAATATTTGAATTTGTTCGCCAGACGCCAACTAAGCTCTTCCTGCCAAGCGCCACGAGTGTTCATACCGTGGATGACGATCATCCAATAGATGTCCCGACTGGTATCACCTTTGGCTCGATATTTTAATTGTCTGATGGGGTTTTCACCAACCTCCTGAAAGTCGGTTCCGCATTTCGGGCAAACGTTCGCTTCTAGCTCATTCTTGTCAATGACACGCTCGCAACCCTCCACCGGGCATTTCCATGCTTGAAGGGCTTCAAGCTCACCCTGGCAAACTTTTTCTTTCAACCACATCTCGAAACTATCGTCTGTTCCCGCGCCCCCTATTGCGCGCAGAAAGTTATCGGGCGAAAATTCAAGCCCATCACCGGCTTGCTGCCGCCGCGCAAGTTCTGCTGCCCATTCTTTCGCGCCGTTATTCGCCATAGTCGTCCGCATTCAGCGCCATAAGATTGTCAAGCACCGTATATATATCATCGCGCTTACAATGGGCCCAGATGGCCACATGCCCGACACTCCCCACTACTTTGATAGTCAAATCTCGACTTAGATTGAAACCCTCTTCATTCATGACGAAGGCTCCCTCTGAACGAGGAAAATCATCAACATTTAGTCCGCGTCTTGCTTGGCGCACGGCTGCTACGTCGTTGATGCCTCCGCTTGCGAGGTTGGAGACCATCTCCACATGGCCGTCGTCTGTTCCAAATCTGGTGGACTTGGTTTCGACACTTCCCCCGCTTGCTGACTTGACCGCGTGGCTCAACGATATGCGTGCGGTTCGGACAGCGCAGATTCCCAGAGCAGACACTTCCTCCCACACTTGGTCTATTGCAGTACTGTGATCGATTTCCTTGCTGCGGTGTATCAGTATGGCTACGAAGGGGTCAGCGAAGCGCCATTCAAAACGTACCGTACTGCGATCAAGTCGCTGTCGATAAGCTTCGTATTTGTATATATCCAGCCCTTCTTGCTGTGGGCTGATGTCATTTGCACGACTACGGTTCCAACCTTCTTTTCCTTGCTGCCAAACAAGGGAGATACCTTCGCCGCCTAGTTCGATGTTCGATAGTCGAAGATCGTCGGGAAACTCGTAGCCAAACCCTTGCTCTATTAATGGAGCAAACCCACTTTGCGACATCGCTTCTCTAGCGTCTTCCGGGGTGATTTCGGGGGGCTCGAATAGATAGAGATGTTGGTTACCCCATCCTTCGATCTGCTTAAGCCAAGCTTCGATCATCTCACGAGTAAGAAGATCCTCGTCAATGGCGTCGCTTATGTTGGTCAGGAAGTCCTTTTTCGTGGAACCAATAGGAAGGCTGTTCTCCCTTAATAGCTCCTTGATAAATTGGTTGCCTTGGATCAGCAGAATTTTTTCAACTTGGGTTTTTAAAAGCGCTTTGTCTTCTGCCGTCATTACCACAATCCGCGTCTTATCTATAGAAAAAACATAACGTAGAACAATCCTACCGAGAAACAGATGCTTTCTAAACAACTATTTGAACTCTAACTGTGGCTGACGCCAGCGGTTGGTTTAGCGTTTCTTGGCTCAGATACAGACGTGGAATTTCACTTCGGGAAATGCGTGGCATTCGAGCAAGCCATCCGCGCTTCTATAATGCTGCAAGGTGTACGAATGGCAGGAATGCGAAAGCTGCGGTGCGGCGTAGCACAATCCGCTCAATGTCTGCTGTAGGCCTAAGTCGGCCGCTAACTTTCTACGAGGATTTTAGCTTCGAGGTTCGGTGTCTCCTCGAAGCTAAACTCACCAGAGACCATACTTCGCATTGCGCGCCGCTGCGCGAGCCGGGTGCGGAGGAGTTTACTCACTAATCAGCTGGCACTCCGGTCGCTGCGCGACCTTCGTTCCAGCTGTCGTTCGCCGGGGGCACGCCCCCGGACCCCTGCGCCGCTTGCGCGCCGCTCGGGAGGCGCACCGCCCTCCCGAACCCTCCAGGGGCCTTCAGCCGGACCAGAGGTCATCGTTCCGCACTCCCCTCTGGACACCCCTGCTCGGAGAGCTTGCTCGCCGCATCCCTCCACCCTCTGACAGCCGTCGGCTCGACGAGGGGGGTGCCATCCCCCTCGACCCCCGGGCAGGGACGCTCAAAGCCACTCCCTGCACCCAAGGCTAAGACCAGTCACGTAGCTAACAGATTTACCGCCCCAAGCCGTTCATCGCCGCGCGCGTCTTTCTGACGCGCGGCGATGAACGGCCCTCAGGCTCCAAACGATGCGCGTTATTCCCCAAACCAGATGGAGGGCATGATGCTCAATTACTCCAACCCACCTCGTTGGCAGGACATCCTGCAACGCGGTGACATCGTACTATTCCGCTTTCCCGTGGCCGATGAAAAGGGCGCACTCCAGCCCAAGGCACGTCCGTGCCTCGTACTGGAGCGTGCCGTGCTCCAAGGCGTTACGTTTCTCAAGCTCGCATACGGCACCTCTGCGATGACCCGTGCGAACCGCGGCCATGAGGTCCGCGTATCACGGCCCGACGGAATGCGCCTGGCCGGTGTCCGAGAGCCGACCCGCTTCGTCGGCGCCCGGACACTCTTGGTCTCCCCCCAACACTCGGGCTTCTCTCTCGGCCCCGCGGGTTCGCCAATCATTGGTCGCCTCGACGCGAATCTCATCGAGCGGATGAACTGCATCCGCCTGGTCCTCGCGAGCAAGGGGTTCACGTGGTGCAACACAAGGGCAACGCGAGACGGGGCCATCGAAGCCTGCGGTTTTCCGGATCGGAACCGCAGCTTTCGCGGCGCCCGTAACTCGAAAGGATCAATTAAATGAATAATGTTTCCGCTACCCTCACAGATATCGCAGCCCGCGCGCTGGAGGCTTCACGACATGCACAAACTGCTCTGGAAGCCGATGTGCTCCCCAATAGCCAAGGTAATCTGCACGACCTAAGTGAAGAACTGACCGACGCCATCATTTCGCGCGATATCTTCACCGGACACGTCGTGGGTTTGATCGAACAGGTTCTTGACGATCTTGCGGAGCATATCCTCGAAGGCTCCACACGTTCGACCCGATACGACGTGCACTCGGTCAGCGGCGGCAGTTGGACTGAGACCACACGGACGGAACAGGCAAAGGCTTTTGCCCGCGCAAATGCCGTCCTGCTCGACTTCCAACATTCCTTATGTGCGGTCCTTGACCGCGTTGAGGCCGAGCGCGCGGTAGTGCGCCTGCTTGCTGTCGGCTGACATGGCATCGCGGAGGGACCGGAACACCCTTTCGCGTCAGGGCGCGGCGGCAACTCCTGCTGCTCATGGCTGCCGCGCCCAATTTTCTTTCTCACGATTACAACGGGATATTCCGTGATCCGAATGAAAACTGCTCAGTTCTTCGCGCCCGCGTTTCCGCGTGGAACGCAAACAACCCTTTTTCTCCATGAGCGCTGTTGCTCAACTTGCAACCTCCGAAGGAGACCTTCCATGGCTACCCAGACTGCCCCCTTTAACGCGGCCAATGACAACCCGAGCGGCGCGACCGGCGTCCAAATCGCATTCAAATCGCTTGCCGTGCTTTTGGCCCGTGCCGAACTACGCGCGCAATCCCGTGCTACAGCAAACTTGAACTGTGCGCCGCGTCAAAAGGCGCAGCCGTGATGCCGCGCAACACAGGTGTCCGTCGCGCGGCCATCTATGCCCGCTACAGTTCCACTCAGCAGGAGGATACCTCCATCGAGGACCAGCTACGGATGACCCGCGACTACTGCCAGCGCGAGGGATACGAGGTGGTTGAAATCTACACTGATCACGCGATAACAGGCCGAACAAAGGATCGCCCGGGGTTTCTGAAGCTTTTGGCGGGTGTGGAATCCGGTGCCTTCGATACCATCGTGATTGAGGCAGTCGACCGGCTTAGCCGAAACCTCACGCACACCCTTGAAGCTTGGGATCTGTTCAAATTTCAGGGTGTCGAGCTTCGCTCCGTGACGGAAGGACCTCAAAGTTTCTTCACGGTCCTGCTGCAAGGCTACGGAGCGCAGATGTTCTCAGAAATGATCGGCGTTCATACGAAGCGTGGTATGCAGGGCGCGCTGTCTCGCAACCGGACGCATTCCTCAGCCTACGGCTACGACATTGTTGAGGATGCGGCCCCCGGCGAGCCCAACCGCCGGATCAATTCGGAGCAGGCGGCGGTCGTTCAACGTATCTATCAGGATACTGCAGAAGGTTTGTCTGGCGTCGCGATCGCCCGAGCGCTGAATACTGAGGGGATACCTGCGCCGAAGGGTGGATCCTGGGACGCTTCGACGATCCGTGGCCACGCCGCTCGAGGAAACGGCATCCTGCACAACCGGCTCTACATCGGACAGGCGGTGATCTGTGCGACAACACGGCATTACCACCCGGTCACGGGCGCTAAGCGCACCGAGATGACACCGGTGGAGCAGCGTGAGCAAGAAATACCGGCCCTGCGCATCATTTCCGACGACCTTTGGCAGCGGAGCAGAGCACAGATCGCCCGCGCAGCTCGACGTGTATCTGGCAAAGCCGGTGGACCGAACCCTGAGGCCGCGCGGCGCAACCGCTACCTGTTGTCGGGGATGATGGTTTGCGGCTGTTGCGGTGGGAACTACGTCAAGGCCAGCACAACCAGCTTCCGCTGCAACGAGTCGCGCAAACATGCTTGTGAGAACCGTATCAGTATCTCTCGCAAGCGCATTGAAGCGCGGGTCTTCGGGAGAATCCGTGATGCTTTCCGCTCGCCAGAGTTGCTGGAAGCCTTCACGGAGGCGCTGGATGCAGAACGCAGCAAAATGAAGGATTTTGATCCGAACAAGAATATGGACCACACGCAACAGCGCCTCAGCAAAGCCAAGGCTGCAAGAAAGGCCATCCTTGATGCAATCGAGGCTGGGGCACCGTTCGCGCTCTACAAAACGCGTTCTGAGGAGATCGAGAGCGAGATTGCGGACCTTGAGCAATCTCTTCGACAGCTTAGAGCGAGAGCCGAAACTGCAGCAGCCGCGACGCCGGATGCCGCCGCACTCTTTGAAGCCGCGGTCGTGAAGATGGAGCAGTTGTTGAGCGATCCGGAACTCGTGGATCAAGCCAGTCAGTTCTTAGGTCAGATCATCAAGCGGGTCGTGATAAATCCTGATCCGAACGCTCAACATGGCCTTTCGCTTAAGCTGGAGACTGACTTTGCCGCGCTTCTCGCTCCGGAGCTTGAAGGTCTTTCGCCCGCATACCTTGTGTGCTGAGATCCTTTTATTGTCGGCTCAGAGCACCCAAATTGTACATTCCGCTTGTCCACTAAAGAAAGCGCCGGCATCGGCACGCAGTCCTTTGGTCCGATCATTGGTCGTAAACTACGGACCGACCCTACCAGCAGAACCGCCCGGCTTCACCTATCAAAGCAATGAAGGTCCCGCCGAGGTACGGATGCGGAGTCGCATCAGCGTCAACAACGCCGAAGCCTATATCGCCGCCGCACGGGTCGGGATCAGCCTGATCCAGATACCAGTATTCGATGTGCGCGATCTGCTGGAAAACGGCGAATTGGTGCAGGTGCTTTCTGACCTGACCCCGCCCTCCATGCAGCTCTCGCTGCTCTACGCGCAGCGGCGCAACGTGCCTGCCCGCATCGTTGCGTTCCAGGAATGAGTGCAGAAGCTGTTTAGGGAGAAAGGAATTATCTGAAGTCAGGCGATGACCAGCTTCTGACAGCTGCCATCGAAACAGACACGGCGAAGGCTCACTTTGTCGCGCGACCTGCAAATTCGTTCCCTGTTCCATGCTGCGCTTTTCTTGAATGGCCGTATTTCCCACCGGTGCGCAGCGCTAAGGTTCTCGCTGCTGCGGCAATTCGGACTCTGCGTGTGCGCGCAGCGGGAAAACCAAACTTACAGGTTGGGCTCGGACCCGACCTTCGCTACGGCCTGAAACACAGACCGCAATGCGGGACCTTCCAGACCTTCGGTGCAAGTGCGCGAATGTCGGGTTCAATGAACCGTTTAACAAACAGTGATTCTAAGGAGCCTGTATTTTAGGTGATAGACCGGGCATCCGGTTGCGCAAAAGTGACGACTTGACGATTGATGTATGCGTTTCGGCTCGCTCATGAAACGGCAGCAGGATATCGTCCAGTTCCGCGACGCTCACCGAGGCCAAGCGAGCGATGAAGCAGTCGTCACCGGTCACTCGGTCACAGGATGTGAAACGTGGCTCATTCTGGATCATCTGCTCGACGTTATGAAGCTGTCTTGAGCGTGGTTTGATACGGACAATGGCCTCCAGCGTAAAGCCAAGGGCCTTTGCATCTACACATTTTGTAAACCCCTCGACCACCCCATCCGATTGTAAGCGCCGCAATCGCTCACCGACTGCTGGTCCAGAGAGACCGACGCCTTTTCCAATTTCGGCCAAGCTCGCTCGTCCGTCATGTTCAAGGGTGGAGATGATTCCCCGGTCAATTTCATCAATAGCTTTCGTCATAGTGGTTGAATACGCTAATAGACTGCCGATGTGATCGCATAATGCTGATAATACTTGCGGTATCGCCGGGACGTCATGGGTTTGGAACATGCATATTCTGACCATAACCAAATGGAGAACCAAACATGAATATTCAGCGCATTGCAGCCTTCAGTGCTAACGGCAAAGGCGGCAACCCTGCCGGGGTCGTTCTGCTCGATAACGCCGCACCCGAAGCGGATATGCAAAAGGTGGCAGCAGAGGTCGGATACTCTGAAACAGTCTTTGCCGTTCCCGTAGAAGGGACAGATCGGTCGTGGCGCGTCCGTTATTTTTCGCCAGAGTCGGAAGTATCGTTCTGTGGGCACGCGACAATTGCGCTCGGGGCCGCCCTTGGACAGCGCAATGGTCCGGGAACCTATAATCTGGATTTGAACAACGCTTCGATCACGGTCGATGCTGCGACATCGGCTGAAGGCATGGCGGCAATGCTGGCGTCGCCGCCAACCGAAAGCCGTGCGATAACTGACGATGAGTCAATGAATGCGATGGCACTGCTTGGCCTGACCTCGGACGATTTGGACATGCGCCTGCCACCAGCCCACATTCATGGCGGTGCCGATCACTTGGTGTTTGCGCTTCGTGACCGCGCCCGGCTAACCGCAATGGCTTACGATCTTGATGAGGGGCGGGACATGATGCGGCGGCACAAACTCGTGACAATCATGCTCGTTCACATCGAGGGGGATCGCGCCTTTTCAGTCCGCAATGCATTTGCATCCGGGGGTGTTTTGGAAGACCCCGCTACTGGCGCAGCGGCAGCGGCATTTGCCGGTTATCTGCGGGATCGCAAGTGGCCACATGGCGGGCAATTCACGATCCGGCAGGGCGAAGATATGGGAGCGCCGTCAATCATCGAGGTTGAGTTGGACAGTGAGGTCGGATCGTCGATCCGTGTCTCGGGCAACGCACACTCGATGCAGCCAGCTTAGTAGTTATCTGCGCAAGGCGCCGCTGCGTGTTGCGCATCCATTTGGGCCTAAATTCCGAAACTCAGTTTAAGGCTTTCGCCAGACCGGACATTGGTGCGCGCCGCAGCATCGGAGAGTCTGGGCTCGAAGAAGACGTTAGCTGCAACGAGCACTGAGGTCTGCTGGGCGGACTTGGCCGACCTTGATGTTTGGACATGTTGCTGAAGCAGCATTCGTTTGCATTCGCGGCAAATGATACTCTGCGTAGTTGCAGCTTTCGCCAGATCGGTTATTCACAAACATGGTTTCGGTCTAAACTGAGAACGCATTTTGGGCTCTTAGGCAGATTTCGTCACTTTTAAGGCCTTAGGGTTGTTTAAAATTGGCAAACGGCAAATACCATCCGCCAACATGGTCTAGATTTGATGCGTTCAGCAATAATCAGAGTGTTTTCGAGCTCGACGCCGAGAAAACGCACGGTGCTATCGAACTTGGTGTGACCAAGCATAAGCTACAAACCCTAAGGTTGCCCGTCTTTCGGTAGATCTCGGCTGCTTTGGTTCGGCTTAGGGAATGCGTTCCGTAGCCGCTCGGCTCCAACCCAATTGCCCTCACCCTGTCGCGGACGAGCCGACCATAATGCCGTGTTGAGATATGCGGGCGGTCATGGAAGTGGCTCAGGAATTTGAACTGGCAAGTGCTCATTTCAGGTGGTCTAACCCACGCAATGACGGTATCTCGTGTGTTTTCAGTCAGCTCGGACTGAACTGGCTGCGTGGTTTTGCTTTGGATGACCGAGACACGCTCACGAACGCGATCATCTTCAACTAAATCAGAAGCAGATAATTTGACCAGGTCGCAGCCAAGGAGTTTGCTATCAATTGCAACGTTGAACAGCGCAAAATCGCGAAGATACTCCGCAATTTCGATCCGCGCGCAAATGGCCCATACCTGTTTGGGGAGCAGTGGTCTTTTTTGCCCGATGATCCGTCCTTTGTTCCAGGCTTTACGCTTCGGGGTGACCACGGGAAGTTGGACTCTTGGCATGATATGCCCTCCAATCCTCCCTCCATGCCCAAACATCAGCACCGCGCTGACGACAGGAGGATAGCATCGGGTTGAATGCGTCTTGCCCGAAGGCATTAGCACGCACTATCTCTGAACGTGCATGGGGTCACAAAGAGTCCATTGTGCCGAATGCTGCGCATTGCGCCAAAACCAAAAAGCGCAGCAAGCGGTCATTGGATCCGGCGACCGCCATACCAATTCGAAACCTTTTTCAGCTTGAAGATTATTGGTGCTGAAAGCTCAAACTACCCACAATCAGCCTTATGAAAAGGGTAGTCGGCTGTGTCCTTTCTGATTCAAGCAAGGCTCAAGCAACTGCAATTCTTCTGCCAGCAGTAAGACCGCTTATCTTGTCAATGATACCTCGGGCGTCGATGCCGTAGTGGCGGTACAGCTCCCCAATGGTCCCGGTCTGGCCAAAGTGATCGACACCGAGCGGGATCGTCTGATGTCCCTGGACCGCTCCGAGCCAGGACAAGGTTCCGGGGTGGCCGTCAATCACTGTGACTAGGCGGCAATGCGGCGGTAATTCCTGTAACAGGCATTCAATGGTACTCGTGACACCCTGCTGGCCGCGCGCCCGTGCCCGTTGTGCCGCTGTCCAGCCGGCATTCAGCTGATCGGCAGAGGTCACAGCCAGCACACCGATGTCGCGTCGGGCTTCGGACAGTAGCCCGGCCGCGCGAATGGCCTCTGGCGCTATGACACCCTGATAGGCGATCACGACCTCGCAATTGGGGCCGGGACGGCGCAGCCAATATGCACCGTCGATCGCGCCTTGACGCCAATCCGCATCGGGGCGATTGCCGGGTTGATCGATGGGGTTGGTCGACAGCCGCAGGTAAACCGATCCGCCGCTTTCATTGTCTTGCAGCGTGCACGTGTCCGCGTCTTCTGATCCTTCGCGCTGAAGGTAGTCGAACGCCCACTCCATGATGACGGCCAGTTCATCTGCAAAGGCAGGCTCGAAGGAGACCAGCCCGTCCTGGCTCATGCCGAGCAGCGGTGTACCGATGGATTGATGCGCGCCACCTTCAGGGGCAAGTGTGACGCCAGACGGGGTGCCCACCACCATGAACCGCGCGTCCTGATAGCAGGCATAGTTCAACGCATCGAGGCCGCGTGCGATGAAGGGGTCATAGAGCGTGCCGATCGGGATCAGGCGCTTGCCGAAAAGAGAATGCGAGAGTCCCGCAGCCCCCAGCAGCAGGAACAGGTTCATCTCGGCGATGCCCAGTTCGATGTGCTGCCCCTTGGGCGTGAACTCCCACTTCGCGGTCGACGGGATGCGATGTTCGATAAAGGCATCGGATTGTTCCGCCCGGGCGAACAGTTTGCGCCGGTTGACCCAGGGGCCGAGATTCGTGGTGCCGGTCACATCGGGGGACATCGTCACGATACGTTCCGCCAATTCACTGTCGCCTTTGGACAGGTCATCCAGGATCTTGCCGAAAGCCATCTGGGTCGAAATCTCGCGTTCGGATGACAGGACGATCTCGGGTACCGGCAGGACCACATCGGAAAACCGTCTGCGCCCCTTGGCGAAGAAAGGAACGTCGTCGAGAAAAGCCTGCAATTCCGCGGCTTTGGGAACGTTCGCGAACCTGTCCCACTCGTGCCCCTCGGGCACGCCCATATGAGCCTGCCAATCCCCCATCTGCGCCTTGGTCATCAGCCCGCCATGGTTGTCCTTGTGCCCGGCGATCGGCGTGCCCCAGCCCTTGATCGTATAGGCCAGGAAGCAGGTGGGGCGGTCGCTGGTGACGCCCGCAAAGGCCTCGGCCATCGTATGTACGCAGTTGCCGCCGAGGTTTTCCATCAGCGCGGCGAGATCCTCGTCGGTGCGCCGTTCGATCAATGCCGTCACCGGCCCCTGATCGCCCAGATCATCCATCAACCGTTCGCGCCAGACCGCACCACCTTGGTAGGTCAGCGCCGAATATTCCTGGTTCGGGCAGGCGTCAATCCAGTCGCGTAGTGCCTCGCCACCCTCTTCCTCGAAGGCCGCACGCTGAAGGGCACCGTATTTGACGCGGACAACGTCCCAGCCGAAAGCAGCGAAAATCTTCTCGACCCTTTGGAACAGTCCCTCACGCACCACGCCGTCCAGCGACTGGCGGTTGTAGTCGATGATCCACCAGCAGTTGCGCAGGTCGTTCTTCCAACCCTCTTGCAGGGCCTCGTATATATTGCCCTCGTCCAGTTCCGCGTCACCCACCAGCGCGATATGACGCCCCGCAGAGACGTCCTGGCCCCAATCCTTGGCCATCAGGTAATCCTGAACGATCGACCCGAAGGCGGTGATCGCAACCCCCAACCCGACGGAGCCAGTCGAATAATCCACGTCATCCACATCCTTGGTGCGGCTGGGATAGCTTTGTACCCCCTTCATCCTGCGGAAGTTCTTCATGTTTTCGAGCGTCTGGTTGCCCATGAGATATTGCATGGCATGAAAGACCGGTGAGGCATGCGGTTTCACGGCAACCCGGTCCTCGGGACGAAGCGCAGAGAAATAAAGCGCCGTCATGATTGCAACCATCGACGCTGAAGACGCCTGATGGCCGCCGGTCTTGATCGCATCCTCTTTCGGGCGAATGTGGTTCGCGTGATGGATCATCCAATGCGACAACCAAAGAAGACGGTCTTGCACGGTTTTGAGATGATCTGTGTCGGATGCCATTGCATGTCCTTACCTGATTTCTTACGCTTCGAGTGAATATCACCTTATGATTAGCGAATTCGGTCATTTGACGGCGTTTAGAATGAATATATTAGCGATTTGCATTAAGAATATGGATAATGCTGGTGATTAGCACCAATCTAGACTCATATGACCTGAATATTCTCCATGCCCTACAACGCAATGGCAGGGCGACGATAAACGAACTGGCAGAAACCGTCGGCCTTAGCCCTTCACCGGTCGCGCGCAGGTTACGCAATTTGGAAGCAGCCGGAGTGATCACAGGTTATGCCGCGCTGATTGACGAGGCTGTTCTGGGGTATGAATTCTCGGTTTTCGTTTCGGTGAAACTGGAACGCCAAGTGGACAACGCGCTGGCCAGCTTTGAGACCGCCGTACGTAGATTCCCAGAAGTGGTCGATTGTTGGTTGATGACGGGCAACCGTGACTATCTTTTGCGCGTGGCAACCCGTGGACCAGCCGATTTCGAACGCTTCCTGACCAGTGCCTTTACCAAGGTTCCCGGAGTTGCCTCCATCGAAAGCTCGATCCCGTTGCGGCGCGTCAAAGCCGGGCTGTCACGGACATTGGCCGGTTAGCGCAGCGGTCTCTGGCACAAAAATTGTTCCGACAAAGCGACAGCTGGCCATCTACTTTGCGTTGGTCTTGGATGGCCGAAGCGGCGCTCGGCTGGTCTCGTTATGTGCTGACACCGCACGGGTCAACATCTCGATGAAGACCACTCTCTCGTCGGGCGAAAACGGCGAAAGGAGGCGATTTTCGACTTCGCTGATTGCTGCGCGCGTTTCATCTAACAGACGTTCGCCCTCTGGGCAGATGCGCAGGGTCTTAATGCGCTTATTGTTCTTTGGCACTTCTCTGACGACAAGGCCACGACCCTCAAGCGAGCGGAGCATCGTTCCTATGGTGGAGCGGTCTGCCGCAACAACGCTGGACAGGGCACTTTGGTCCAATCTGGGAGTTTCGCGAATTGCCACAAGTGCTGCATATTGGATCGGGGTGACCTTCCATTGGGAAAGTTCGTCAAGAAAGATGGCTGATGAAACCTGCTGTAATCGTCGAATGAGATAGCCAGGAGCGCAGTAGACTTCTTCCAGCTTTAACCGTCCTTCAATTTCCTCAGGTTCGTTGGTCATGGTTGCCAGACTCCGACATGAAACACTTCTTCTTTTGCGCCAGCGCACCCCGTAGCGTAGTCCCTTATCGCTTAGATATGATGAGAAGTCGAAGATTAGAAAGTTTGACTTTTGCAGACCGTAAGTATACTCATTGTTTAAAATTCATGAAAGGGAGGAATGCTATGGATAATCTTGGGACGATGGAGGAGTTGCCAAAGGACTATCAGGACGAGATGGAACGCACGTTGGTTCATCCGCTCTGGCCTTTGCTTCGCAATACGTTGCCGCCGCATAAGCCCAATTCTGTCACGCAATCGCATAACTGGGCCTACAAAGACGTTCGCCCATTGCTAATGCGCGCAGGCGAACTGACGCCGGTTGAAAAAGCTGAACGCCGTGTGCTTATGCTATCTGATCCTGGGCGTGGTGCTGGGGCAATGCAGGCAACGGCCACCATTTACGCTGGGCTGCAATTGCTTTTGCCCGGAGAGCGCGCACCTTCCCACAGACACACACCAAGCGCGGCGCGCATCATCGTCGAGGGTGAGGGCGCCTACACGGTGGTTGATGGTGAACGTCTTCCGATGGAAATGGGTGACGTTGTTCTAACACCCGGCGGCGCATGGCACGATCATGGCCATGATGGCGCAGAGCCTGTGATTTGGCTCGACGCACTCGACCTGCCGCTGTTCGCAAGACTGGAAGCCAGTTATGGCGAAGAAGGTGACTTTCTCGCGCAACGCAACCGCCCCGATGCCTCACAACTGGAATTTGCTGCGTCCGGTCTTTTGCCAACCAACCGTAACGCCCCCGAGGTTGAGCCCAAAGCCAAAATGCTGCGGTACCCTTGGAAGCGGTCCGAAGAAGCCCTGCGCAACTTGGCGGAACATGCCGATGAAGGTGAGGCAATTGAACTGGACTACGTAAAGCCCGGAACCAGCGATAGCTGTCTGGCGGTTCTCGGGTTCACCGCAACCATGCTGCGTAAGGGCGATCCCGTCCGGCAGAAAGTTCGGTCATCCAGCGCTGTGTTCCATGTGGTCAAAGGTCAGGGCACGTCCGTGATTGACGGCAAGACAATTGAATGGTCCGACAAGGATACTTTCTCGGCGCCTGTGTTCGCAGAGATTGATCACGAGGCCGCGGAAGATGCCTTCTTGATCCGTATCCACGATGCGCCTCTTCAACAAAAGTTGGAATTCTACGAAGAGCGTCCGCGCAGCTAAGTACGAAAAATGACATCGACGGCTAACAAGGAGCCGTCGATGCAAGTGTGGGTTTCTTTGGCTTTCTCGTTCAGAGCGCACAATCGGCGCTGTTTAGTCGGGCGCGGAGCGCCCGTGGGTGATCCCATCAACACTGACTATAAGACGGCCGCCATGTGCACGGGACACACAGCAACACATTGCATGGTTTGCCGTTTTTTCCTGCGCGCTGAGAAAAACATCGCGGTGATCCACCTCTGACTCAGATGACAGTATGTTGACTTTACACAGCCCACATTCGCCCTTTCGGCAATCAAACATCACGGGTTGATTTGCCGCCATCAACGCATCGAGCATCCCCTGATTTGCGGCCACCTGAACGACATCACCGGTTTCGACAACTTCGACTTCAAACGGCACGGCGGGAAAGCGCCCCGAGGAGCCGAATGTCTCAAAGCGAAGCTGGTTTGAAGGGCGACCATCCGTTTTCCACGCCCCCTTCATGGCATCCATCATCGGGGTTGGCCCGCACATGTAAAGAAAGCTGTCAGCCGACAACGATTTGACAAATGCCGCCGTGTCAAAAAGACCGGAGACGCTATCGTCATGCAACGTCAATGCATCGCCGAATGTATCTCGCAACTCGTTGATGAACGGCGCGTTCGAGGCCTCACGCACAAGATAGACGAAGCGCACGGTTTTGCTCGCACGCAGCAACGCGCGGCCAATGCCGATCAGAGGCGTAATGCCGATACCACCGGCGACCAACGCATAGTCGGTTCCGGCATAAGTAACTGGCAGATGATTTGGCGCAGTTTCAAGGCGAACTGTGTCACCCTGTTCCAGAGTGTGCATATATTCCGATCCGCCCGCACTTTGTTCGGCACGGCGTACAGCGATGCAGATTCGGCCATTCTCATCAACGCCAACCATCGAATAAGAACGTGACGCTATGCCGTTTTGCAACGGCAAGTGAAACTTAAGATGCCCGCCCGGCTGGTAGCACCGGCTCCCATCCGGGAAGGTCAGCCAAATACGGTTCACGTCGGAGCTCAAGCGATCAACCTGCGCCACGCTAACGTCAAATACATCATGCATTGGCACGTTCCGCTTGGGGCAATCCTTTGGGGCCGTCGGCTTCTTCTGCGATCATCGCGTCGATTTTGCGACGCGCCCACATGCCTCCTGCATCAATGTTGAGGTTGTAGAACTCTTTGTCGGGATGACGGTCCATACCCTCTTGTTGCGCTTCGAGGATTTCCTCGTCTTGGCGGAATACTTCACGGACACCGCGACGGATACTGACTGTCGCGCTTTGGTCTTGCGTGCGGTAGTTGCGCACCACGCACCAGAAATAATGCGCGGTCTTGTCTGTTTCCGGCGTAATGATGTTGATCACCATCAGGTTCACACCTTGCGATCTGTCTCCCTCTGGGGCGCCGGTGCCAGTGAGTGCGACACCGACGTCAATCGCAATGGTTGAGGGTGCTGTGAAATTGATGATCTGCCAACGATCCACATCACCCGGCTTGCCCAATTGCGCCCGCAGGAACGCAGGTGCGTCAATGCCCTTCATCCAGCGCGTCACCTTGACGGTGCGCCCCTCGTTGGTCACATCGAACGGCGCTTCTGCGACGGCCTCGTTCCCGATGCTTTCGGGGTGCACGAAGGTCTCGTGTGTCAGGTCCATCAGGTTGTCCAAGACAAGACGATAATCACATTTGGTGTGAATGGTTCCGCCATCACCGGCCCAGTCGTCACTGGTCAGCCACCAAAGATCGGGAATGGTGCTGTCGTCCGCCAGCGCAGGGTCGCCAAGCCAAAGCCAGATCATCCGATGACGCTCAACTGCTGGGTAAGTCCTTACACAAGCCGACGGATTGATCGTGTCCTGCGACGGCATATGCACGCAGCGGCCACCCGGTTCGAACTTGAGTCCATGGTATGGACATACAACATTGTCACCTTCGATCCGCCCCTTGGACAGCGGTGCCAGGCGGTGCCAACACGCGTCATCCATCGCCGTTACCGCACCGCTGGAAGTGCGGTAAAGCACCAGCTTGCGTTGACATATGGTGACTGGTTTCAAGGCACGTGCCACGTCATGCGACCACCCCGCTGCGTACCACGCATTCTGTGGAAAAGATGTGCTTGTCATAATGGCCTCCCCTAATTGGCTTTTCACGCCGCTCTGACAGATACTGACATTTTGCCAATGCCATCGATCCAACAATCCATCCGGTCACCGGGATCAACCGGTCCGACGCCCTCTGGCGTGCCGGTCATAATCACATCGCCAGGCTGTAGAGTGTAGGCGCGTGATGCATATTCGATCAAATCGGCAACGTTCAGAATAAGGTCACGTGTATTGGCTTTTTGCCGTGAAACCTCACCGATCTTAAGCTCAAAATCGACGCTGGACGGGTCACCAAATTCGTCCGCAGTTACCATCCATGGGCCCAGTACGGAAAAGGTATCCAGCGATTTGCGAAGACTGCGATCCTCGGTGCCGCGCACCGTCATATCAAGACCAATCGCGTAACCAACGACATAAGAAAGCGCGTCGTCCTTCGAGACATTCCGGCAAGGCTTCCCGATGATCGCGGCCAGTTCGATTTCGTGATCGATACGGCGATCCGCCCACGTCGACACAACCCCTTCACCGGGCCCAACGAGTGAGCTGTTTGCCTTCAAGAAAACACCGCATTCATGGATCGTCAGGATTTTGGTATCGTTGTGGATCTCGGAATCCGCGCGGGCTTCGTCCAAGTGCAGCTTGTAATTTACCGGTGCACCAATCAGTTTTCCAGGGTTTCCAATCGGGCTGAGCAACCGCACCTGTTCGATCGGTTTGCGCGCGCCTGACTTGGCGGCTTCCTCGATTGCCGAGCGCAGTTCGCTGAAGTGCGATATGAACAGATCACCCGGAGGATAAGGCCAAGTCTGGCTCGGCAACCGTGCAAGAACGCCCGTTACATCGACAACTTCACCGCCATCGACAACGCCAAGGAGTCCTTCATCAAATCGACAAATGCGCATCTCACATTCCTTTCTACTGTTTTATCTGGGGGTTACCGGTGTTGCCCGTCGAAATTCGGGATGTCAGCCAGTGAATCTTTCAAAAAATCCGCCGTTCGTCGCAAATGATCCACCAGAAGCTCAACGCTGGCATCTACGTCTCTGCGTAAAACGGAATCGCCGATTTTCTTGTGCTCCTCGTATGCTCCAATACGTGCACGCGCGCTCAGCCGTGCGATGTAACGATATCTATTACTGTCGTCATAAAGCTGCGAGCAGAACCGGAGGATATACTTTGACGGACACCCCGAAATCAGCGCCTCGTGAAACTCGCGGTGCTTTGCTTCCCAACTGTCAGAAAGCCCGCTTCCGGTCTCGGCCTCCAATTCGGATTCCCGCGAGAGATGGAACAGAGACAAGACAATCCTCTCTTCCCAACGGGCATCACCAAGCTCAATGGAGTCGCGCAGTGCCCGTGCTTCCAGCAAACAGCGGGCCTCGAAAATTTGCATGTAGTCGTCAGACGAGACTTTCGCGACCCGGAAACCGCGTCGTTCGATTCTGTCTACAAGCCCCGTGGCGGACAGAAAGACCAGCGCCTCTCTCAGCGGCGTTGCGCTGGTTCCGTACCGCTCCTGGAGAACGTCGATCTTGAGTTTGCTACCTGGCTCCAACTGCCCTTCAATAATATCGTCACGAATGCGGGTCTGAACCGTCGAAGCGGCTTCAGAGCTGCCTTGCAATCCGGTGGTGCCATTTGTGGCAGCATCTCTTTTTTGTATCGCCATACTATTCAGTCACCTTTGTCGTCCTCGGGCACTACAGGCTCTCGTCGGTCCCTGCTGCGTGCCTATTTCTACGAGGCAGGGGCGCAGCACCCACAGTAGTGCTCAGCTCCACAACGGTATATATAAACGTAAAATAATATACAATATTGACTTTAGATAAATTTTGCATTTTATTTGCGACATAGGTAGCCGCGTCGCGGCACGGCAAATATGCCGCCTTGGGGGTGATCCAAACGGGAGGAACAGGAATGCAAATTAAAAAGATATTGGTTGCGGCTATTGTTATCGTAGCGTGTGCTGGCGCAGCGTCGGCACAGGTTAAGTCGTTCGCGAGTCTCCCGCAGGGGTCGGCTGGCAACACAATGTCCACCGCCATTGCCGCGCAGGCACGCGAAAGCATCGGCATGAAGCTGGTGGTCCAGCCCTTCGGTGGCTCAAACCAGTTCCAGCAGATCATCGAAAACGGTCAGGCAGAATTCGCAGTCAATGACATCAATGATCTGATTGTCGCGGTGAACGGCCAGCATGGCTACGATAACCCGATGAAAAATCTGCGCGTTGTCGCGCGCATCATTGCGGTTCAGGTCGGTCTGTTCGTAAAAGCAGATAGTGGCATAACAAGCGTCGAAGAACTGGTCGGCAAGAAGGTTCCCTCCGGTTGGGACGCTTTTCCGACCGGAGCTGCAAATGTCGCTGGCATCTTGTCAGCGGTTGGGCTTGGGATGGATGACGTTCAGGCTGTTCCCGTACCTGAACTCATCCGTGGTGCGGATGCGCTGGCGTCGGGCCGCACTGACACCGCTCTTTTTGCCGTAGGAGCGCCGAAAGTTGCTGAAGTCGACGCGTCGGTAGGTGGCGTGCGGTTCCTGTCGATCAATGCCGACGAAGCTGCAGCCAAAGCAATAAAGACCGTGCGGCCAGCATATTACCTGTCCAAAGCAGATCCTGCCCCATTCCGGGTGGGTGTGCCAGAGACGATGGATTTCCTGACTTGGGATTACGTATTGCTTGCGGGTGCGCATGTCCCTGATGAAGACGTCAAGGCGCTTCTTTCGGTCGTCTTTGACGAAGCTGGCAAGATAGGTGCTGCCTTCCCGCCGCTTAGGGCCATCAACATCGACACAGCCTATCGCGCTTATCCGGATGTCGAATATCACGCGGGGGCCAAAGCGTTTTTTGAAGAACGCGGCATTGAGCAACAGGCAGCGGACTAATCAGTCCTGCAAAGACTTGCGCAAAAGTAGGGCCGCCAGCGCGCGGCCCTACCGGTGCCCATTGGAGAAAGTGCTTGGAAAACGTAAACGACAATAAGCCTGTAGAGAGCGCGCGAACTGTCAGGAAAGTTCTTGCCGGAGCTCTGAGCGCGGTCGCCATCGTACAGGTCGCGGACATCCCCAGCCGGCTCGGGTTTTCCTATTACACCGAACAATTTCTCGCTGTTGTGCTCGGGCTGAGTCTCGGCCTCGTTTTTCTGAGCCAACGCGCGCGCAAATCGACCACGCCAGACGAAACCGTGCCGAGTGCGTTGGATTGGGCGCTGGCGGCTTTGGGGTTGTTATTGCCACTATATGTCGCGTTTGATTATGCGGAACTGATCAACACGGCCATGCAGATCAAACCCGTTACTGTCGTAATCGGAACCCTTCTTTTTGGCTTGATACTGGAAGGTTTGCGCCGTGCTGTGGGGCTGACCCTTGTCATCGTTGTTCTGGCTATTTTCTGTTACGGGCTGATCGGGCATCTCGTGCAGGGTGCGCTTCAAACCAGAGAAGTTGCGCCAGCACGGATGCTTGTTTACCTCGGGTTTGATCCCAACGGCGTGTTCGGCATCACACTCAAAGTCGCGGCCACCGTCGTGATTGCCTTCGTCCTTTTTGGTCAGTTCCTTCTGCGGTCGGGTGCTGCGGATTTCTTCAACGACATTGCAATGGCCACGATGGGCAAGCGGCGTGGAGGAGCGGCGAAGATATCTATCGTTGCGTCCGCTTTGTTTGGCTCTATTTCCGGCGTTGTTGTATCAAACATTGTCGCCACCGGCGTGGTTACGATCCGTCTGATGATCAAGTCGGGTTTTCGCAACACCACTGCTGCAGCCGTCGAAGCCACTGCCTCCACCGGAGGGCAAATCGCACCGCCTGTGATGGGCGCTGTTGCATTCCTGATGGCTGACCTGCTGCGACTTCCCTATTCGGAAATCGTCATTGCCGCGATTGTCCCGGCCGCGCTCTATTATGTGGCCCTTTTCGTCCAAGCCGATCTTTTGGCGGCCAAGCAAGGCATCAAGCCAATTGAGGACGCCGATATCCCTTCGGCTGGCCATGTCATGTCGACTGGCTGGGTCTTCTTACTGCCCTTCATCGCCATTATCGTGACTCTGTTCTGGATGAACCAACGCGCAGAAGTCGCTGCGCTCTGGGGAGGGGCCGCCGCGATCGCAGTTGGGATGGTGCGGGGTTATGGCAACGCACGTATGAAGCTTTCCGACCTTTGGGATGGATTGGTGGAAACCGGCAACGCAGTCATTCCGATCATACTGATTTCTGCCGCCGCGGGGTTCATTATTGGCGTTCTCAACGCCACTGGGCTTGGGTTCGCAGTCACATTCTCGCTTGTTGGCCTCGGGCAGGACAGCCTGTTTTTGCTGCTGCTCATTGCAGCGGTTGTTTGTCTCATTCTTGGGATGGGGATGCCAACAGTAGGTGTCTATCTGCTTCTGGCGGTCTTGATCGCACCTTCGCTTGTCGAAAGCGGAGTGCTGCCAATCGCGGCACATCTGTTCATTTTCTATCTGGGAATGATGTCGATGGTGACCCCGCCAATTGGGATCGGGGCCTTCTTTGCCGCCGCAATCGCAAAAGCAGCGCCAATGCGAACAGCTTGGGAAGCGGTCCGGTTCGGCTGGACAGCGTATATCATTCCCTTTCTGTTCGTATTTTCTCCGGCCCTTTTGTTGATAGGTGATCCTGTCGAAATCATCATTGCGGTGACGTCGGCTATCCTCGGTGTTTATGCCATATCGGCAGCGTTCATTGGGTGGCTCCGAGGCCCTGCGGGAATGTTTCGTCGGATTGGCGCAGGCCTTGCAGGCGCCGCTTTGCTTGTGCCCCCCAGTGTTGGTTCGGGCGCAGCGCCTTGGGTGAACGGAGCGGGGTTCTTGCTCTTGGGTATTGTCTTGTTCGCGTTCGCCCCATCACACGCCCCGGTGAAAACCGATGTTTTTTCTGGTCGCTAAATAGAAAGAAAACGACATGACTACTCCGCTGAACGGAATCCGGGTGCTGGAACTCGGTCAGTTAATCGCAGGGC
Source organism: Sulfitobacter sp. DSM 110093 (assembly GCF_022788715.1). Taxonomy (NCBI): domain Bacteria; kingdom Pseudomonadati; phylum Pseudomonadota; class Alphaproteobacteria; order Rhodobacterales; family Roseobacteraceae; genus Sulfitobacter; species Sulfitobacter sp. DSM 110093. The sequence continues at coordinate 3,157,234 of NZ_CP085167.1, read as the reverse complement.
CGTTTTGCGGCCAAATGCTGGCTGACTTCGGGGCAGATGTTCTCAAGATTGAACCGCCCGAGACCGGTGATGCCATGCGGCAATGGGGGCGGACGGACAACGACGGGCAGCCGTTGTGGTGGTCAGTCATTGGGCGCAACAAGAAGTCCATGACCTTGAACCTTCGTCTCAAGGAAGGACAGGAAATCCTGAAAGCCCTCGTGGCCGAAGCCGACATCCTGACAGAAAACTTCCGCCCCGGCACGATGGAGCGATGGGGGTTGGGCTATGACGTGTTGTCAAAGATTAATCCACGACTGATTATGGTGCGGGTTTCGGGGTTCGGCCAGACGGGGCCATACGCATCCCGCGCGGGATTTGCGTCGGTTTGCGAGGCGATGGGCGGGCTACGTCACATTGCCGGATATCCGGACAGACCACCCGTGCGAGCTGGAATTTCATTGGGCGACACGCTTGCCGGAACCTTTGGCGCGATGGGTGCGCTACTGGCTTTGCAAGCGCGCCATTTGACTGGAAAAGGGCAAGTGGTCGACAGCTCGATTTATGAATCTGCACTTGCGATGACAGAAGCGATTGTTGCGGAATATAGTGGCGGTGGTCATATCCGAGAGCGCACCGGACCTTCGTTGCCGGGAATTGCGCCGTCCAACGCCTATCCCTGTGCCGATGGCCGCGACATTATCATCGGCGCGAACCAGGACACGGTCTACCGGCGAATGTGTATGGCGATGAACCGCGACGACTTAATCGAAGATCCCCGTTTTGCCACCCACAGGGCACGCGGAGAAAATGCAGCTGATATTGACGATATCGTCGGCAACTGGACCAAACTTCACTCGTCTGAAGTGGTGCTGGAAAAAATGGACAAGGCAGGCGTTCCGGCTGGTCTTGCCTATACTGCGCAGGACATGCTGCAAGACCCGCATTTCGCCGAACGCGAAAGTATCGTGCGTGTTGAGGACCCCAAGCGTGGCGCTCTGGACATGCAGAACGTCTTTCCGCGCCTGTTGTCAACGCCCGGCAAGATCCGCCACACGGGACCGGAACTTGGGCAGCACAACGCATATGCGCTGAGCGACTTGCTAGGCTTCTCCCAAGACGAGATCGCCAGTCTGCGTACGAAAGGTGTCGTGTGACTGAAACGTCTTTCGCATCTCGGCAACATTGGAACTTCTTATGTCACATTCCCTAGAAATCGTCGAAGTCGCGCCGCGCGATGGGTTTCAATCCATTGGTGCGCCGATACCGACACAAGAAAAGATCGAAATTATTGAAGGCCTGATTGACGCTGGCGTGCCGCGCGTGGAAATCGGCTCTTTTGTAAGCCCCCGCGCTGTGCCTCAGATGGCTGATATGGCTGACATCGCAGCACATTTTCGCGAGGAGCACCGTTCCCGGCTGTCGGTTCTTGTGCCCAACGTGAAAGGCGTAGACCTCGCGCTAACCTCTGGATTGCGCGAGGTCGTTTACGTGTTTTCTATCTCTGAGGCACATAACCAGAACAATGTGCGCTGTTCAGTTGAACAGTCCATCGCCGGTCTGGCCGATGTCATCTCAACAATTTCCAACGATCCGGACGTTTCCCTGCGGGTTGATCTGGCAACAGCTTTTGATTGCCCTTTCGATGGTCCGGTCCCTTTTGATGACTTGCAGGTCGCGATTGGCAAAGTGTTAGACCTTGCACCCAATTGCGAAATTGCGCTCTGCGACACCACAGGCTGGGCTCCCCCTTTCAATGTCAAAAAGCGCTTTGATGCCGTCATGCAGATGTCAGAACCGCAACCGCAGGCGTGGGCCTTTCACGGTCACGACACTTACGGAATGGGCGTTGCAAATGCCTTTGCAGCGTATCAATCAGGTGTCCGCGTTTTTGATACCAGCGCAGCTGGTTTAGGTGGCTGCCCGTTTGCGCCCGGCGCAGCGGGGAACACCGCCACAGAGGATTTGGTCCATGCCTTTCGGAGCCCTGGGCCGACAACGGGCATCGATTTGATGAAACTATTGGAAATTGTTGATCGGATATCGCCCATTCCGGAAGCAGTGGTCGCGAGCCACCTTGCCAATGTAAGAAGGGATCGCCTTCGAAAAGTGCAGAATTTGTGACCTTCAAAAGAAGTGCTCGAAGGTACTGGTAGTCCTGAATAAGTTCTGACCTTGGCGGGTGCAGATGCCTTGGAGCCAAATTGGTTGTCGGTTGGGTCTGAAGCGACTGATTTGGTGCAGCCAGCCGTCCGACCTCATAGTTGCCGCGATACATGTCAGCAGGCCTATATTGAGACACGCGATCCGGGTCCCAGTCACCGATGTGGCCTGTGAATCGCCACACGCCCAATTTGGGTGCTCCGAGACAATCTCTTGATCCGTGTTCAGTCACTTTCCTTCGTCTTCTCAATCCTGCTGGGTATCCGGTGCCGTTATCCGTCGTCCTTCGGTGTGACATGGCCTCAGGCGATCGTCAGGTATAGATCGGGCAGTTTGTCCCGCTCAAACGGACCTTGGTGTAAGGTGCAGCGAATGCCTGCAAAGTCCGCACTTGTAGATTCGATCGCTGATCCTCGCTGCGGCTTGCATGAACGACCGGTTTTCCTTCTGCCCTGCGACACTGGGTTTACGCTCACGCAGCATTTTTCGTGTTGCGCTCGCTCGCAGCACAAAATCACAATGGCCGGGTTGGGCTCAAAGCCGACATTGCGCTTCGATTCTCCGGACGGCTCATCTGCGCCACAGGTGCATTCGGCGGGCATCAAGGCCAGCATAGCTTGTATTACTTCGAGCGCCGCAGCTGCATACCGACGGCCCCATGAAGCGAGAGGCGCATCTGAGGGACCAATGGGATCCCTACGGTTGTCCGGCGAAGAATGAGCCTGCAAAATCGCGCAAAATATGGCGAGATGGCGGAAGAGCTAACCCAAGTCAGGGTCTTGCGCTATTCGCTGCTTTCTCTCGTGAGTCGTTGGGTCGTACACTGAGGTCGGTCCTCAGCAAAACCGAAAACAACGGCAAAGCAGGGGGCGCTGCCCCCATCGCGCCGGGGGCGCGATTCCCCCGCGGGTATTTTTGAAAAGATGAAGATTGGTTGGGGGTCAGGAGCGTAGCGTGCGGGAGAAACTGAGCGGGGGAGGGGGCTTCAGTCTTAGCTTGGCCCGATCATGAAGCAGCTGACATTCCGCGCAGCGAGACGGCGGCAGGCCAGATCGGCGCTTTCGCGGGACATGCCAAGGAAGTTGGCATCGAAACCCTGCGGGCGCTGTACCACTTTGCGCAGGGTGCCATCGAGCGTCGACATCTCGGCAAGCGCGGTCTTTAGTAGCACCTTTTCAGCAGCATAGCGGCTGGGGAAACGGCCAACGTTCACTCCCCAATGGCGGCCGCCGGAGGTAGAGACACGGGTCACAATTTCCTGCTCAACCGCTTGCTGCACGGCCAACGTTGCATCCTTTGGGCGCGGCTCGGGCCGGGCTGAGGCTTGGGCTGATGCGATGACGACTTCGGCGTCTTTACTTTCCGGTGTGGCGGCTGGTACGGCGGGCGTAGTTTGCACGGCTTCACGTAAAGCTGCGGTGATATCGCTGTTGGAAACCACGCTCGTTGCCTCAGGCGCGGTTGCGGTTGCCACGACGACCACCTCACTGCGGGGGCGAAGCTGCGGGCGCTTGGAGGCTGTAACTGCCCCCACAAGGCGGATCGTCTTGCCTGCGGCACCGGGGGCGGCTGGCGCATCTTCGACATCAGCGTAGACTGGCGGCACTGGCTTGCTGAGGGGCGCGGAAGATGGCGCGCGGCGGAAGCCGAGGTCCATCAGCTCGGCCACTTTGGCGTTTCGCGATGCGGTGGATTTGCCGCCGAAAACGGTAACGATGATCCGCTCATTGCCTCGCTCAGCCGATGCGGTCAGATTAAAGCCCGCAGCACGGGTATAGCCTGTTTTGATCCCATCGGCCCCTTTGTAAGACCCCAGAAACCGGCGGTTGGTGTGGGAAACCTTGCGCACACCTGCATCGGCAGTGATGCGCGAGAACAGGTTGTAGTACTGCGGGTAATCATAAAGCAAATGACGACCCATGGCCGTCATGTCACGCGCGGTGGAGAGGTGGCCGTTTTCTGTCAGCCCGTGCATGTTTTTGAATGTGGTCCGTGTCATGCCAAGCTGTTTGGCGGTGCGGTTCATGCGGCGGGCGAAAGCAGCCTCAGAGCCTTCGATGGCCTCGCCAATTGCGGTGGCAGCATCGTTGGCAGATTTTACGGCGGCGGCGCGGATTAGGTAGCGTAGGGCGATCTTTTGGCCGGGACGCATGCCTAGTTTACTGGGCGGCTCCGAGGCGGCATTTTGAGAAATCGTGACTTGGGTGTCGAGGGAAAGTTCCCCCCGCTCTACCGCCTGAAAAGCGATGTAGAGGGTCATCATTTTGGTCAGGGAGGCAGGGTGCAAACGCGTGTCGGCGTTCTCTGCGTGGATTTCTTTGCCGGTGCGGGCATCAATGACATAGGCGGCGTAGGGGGCGGCGATCGCGCTGAGCGGTAAAATCACCAGAACCCAGATTGCTGCGAATAGAAATAGCCCGTAACGGGCCGGCTGAATGCGCCGAGCCTTCATTTTTACCTGCCTTTTACTGCCTCAAGCCGTCGATTTTCGACTGACCATTTATTAATTGGTTTAAAGTTAGCACAGGACGGCGCTTCGCGGAAGCCGTCGAATCTATAGGACAGGCGGAAAAAGGGCGGATCTCTCCTCCAATATGTAGAGGCTGGTTCACGATCACCCACTATAAGCGGCATTAAGGCGAGAATAAGGCGCAATTTGGGCGGAAAATGGGCGATTGCGACAGGGACCTAGAATCGCCTTTTACGCCCTAATGAATCACCCTGATCTGATCCGATTCAATGTCTCCGAAAGGCCCGATAAATCTTCAATTTCGGCAAAACGCGGGGAATTGGTTGGCGGTTCGGCATGTTCCATCGCCCATGTCAGATCATGTGGCACATAGACACCCCAGCCGCCGGCATCGATCATTGGACGCACGTCAGAGGCTAGAGAGTTGCCGACCATCAGCCCCCGCGCGGCCCCTTCGCCATGGTGCTTAAAAATGCGGCGATATGCGGCTTCGGTTTTGTGGGAGACGATTTCGACCGCGTCGAACAGGCCCCGCAGACCGGATTGCGCAAGCTTGCGTTCTTGATCCAGTAGATCGCCTTTGGTCACCACGATCAGTCGGTAGTGGCCTTGGAGGCTTTGCAGCACGTCTTCTACATGGGGCAGTAATTCGATCGGATGGGCCAGCATCTCGCGCCCGGCGGCAAGCAAATCGTTGATCACTTCGGCGGGCACCTTGCCGTCTGTCACCTCGATCGCGGTCTCGATCATCGATAGGGTAAAGCCTTTGATCCCGTAACCGTAATGCGGCAGATTGCGCCGCTCGGCCTCAAGAAGGCGTGCCATCAGGTGGTTGCGTTCACTATGTTCTGCCAAAAGGGCTGCAAAACGGTCATGGGAGAGTGCAAATTAGCGCTCATTATGCCACAATGTGTCATCCGCATCGAAGCCGATGGTGGTGAGTGCCTCGCCCATATGTGCTGCCTCTTTCCTAAATTGGTTCAGGGGTTATATAGACGGCTGCACGACGAACAAGCTCTACCCCCAGCCGCAGGAGCAGCAATGCACCGTGACGACGTGAAAGCAGATTGGATGACCCAAGCAACAGACCGGCACGCGCCGGGCTGGTTGATGATGGCGGACGGCCCAAAGGACGGCGACGACACCGAGTTGTTGACCAAGACGCGCCCCAAGACTAAACGCCCGCCGCTTTATAAAGTGATGTTGCTGAATGATGATTTCACCCCGATGGAGTTCGTTGTTCTGGTGCTTGAGCGGTTCTTTGGCCTGAACCATGCGCAGGCGTTTGAGATTATGCTGACCGTGCATAAGAAAGGGCTGGCCGTGGTCGGTGTCTTTAGCCACGAAATCGCCGAGACCAAGGTCGCGCAGGTGATGGATTTCGCCCGACGTCATCAACATCCTCTACAATGCACTATGGAAAAAGAAGAATAACACGTGATTGATCCGCGACTGGAACTGGCCCTGAACGGCGGTGGGCTGGACCTGCCCGAAACAGGCGAAATCGCTGTATTTCAGCCCTCTGTTGACGCTGACTTGGCCGATTTGCCGGTGGACCGTTGCAAGATCATTCACGATTTCAAACCGGCATATGATGCTTGGACCGCACGCGGCTATGATGCTGCGCATTCGGTTGAGGGGCGCTATGCCGCCGCGATTGTCTGCCTGCCGCGGGCTAAACACGAAGCGCGTGCGCTGATCGCCCAAGCCTGCGCGGTGAGCGATGGGCCGGTGGTGGTCGATGGGCAAAAGACCGATGGCGCAGATTCGATCCTTCGCGAAATGCGCGCGCGTGTGACAGTGCAGGGTCCGATCTCAAAGGCGCATGGAAAGCTTTACTGGATCGACGCAGGCTCAAGCGATTTCTTCACCGATTGGGAAGCGAGTCCAGCCCAGACCGAAGGCGGTTTTTGGACCGCGCCGGGGGTTTTCTCGGCGGATGGGGTTGATCTGGCCTCGGCGCTGCTGGTCGATGTGCTTCCTGACAACCTTGGGGCCGAGGTGGCCGATTTGGGTGCGGGCTGGGGCTTCCTCTCGGCGCATATCCTGACGCGGCCCAAGGTGAAGACCGTGCATTTGGTCGAGGCCGGGCATCTGGCGCTGGAATGCGCGCGCCACAACGTGACTGACAGCCGGGCAGTGTTTCACTGGGAGGACGCGACCCATTGGGAACCGCCACACCGGATGGATAGCGTGGTGATGAACCCGCCGTTTCACACAGGCCGCGCGGCAGAGCCGCAGATCGGGCAAGCCTTCGTCGCAGCCGCCGCAAGGATGCTATCGGTGCAGGGCGACCTATGGATGGTGGCCAACCGGCATCTGCCCTATGAGGCGGAACTGAAAAAACGCTTTGCGCAGGTGGCGGAATTGGGGGGCGATGCGCGATTCAAACTGTTCCATGCCACGCGCCCGCTGACCCGCCGCCGCTAAGCCTTTAGGGGGTATCCCGATGTCTTTCTCGATCTCTGGTAAAACAGCCATCATCACCGGCGCGGCAGACGGTATCGGCCTTGCCATTGCCCGGCATCTGGCCGACCGGGGCGCCAATGTGATGTGCGCCGACTCGAATGAGAAAAAGCTCATGGAAGAGTTGGGCGATACCCCCGATGAGGGCAACATCCGGGTCTTCGCCGGTGACCTGCGCCAGCGTCTGACCATTGCCAACCTCGTCTCTGCCACCATCGACGCCTATGACGAAGTGGATATCCTTGTGAACGCCTCGCGGCAGGTGATGCCCACTGATCCGATGGATATCGATGACAGTTCGGTGGAAACTCTGTTGCAGCAAAACCTGATGACGGCGCTGCAATTGTCGCAACAGGTGGCGCGGCGCATGATGAAACAGGCCGAAGGTCAGACCGAGGGGCAGGTTGGTTCGATTATCAATCTCAGTTCTATCGCCGCGCGGCAGCACCAGCCGGATATGATGGGCTATTCCATCGCCTCGGCAGCGGTGCAGCAGATGACCCGTTCACTTGCGCTGGTTTTGGCTCCGCATCGGATACGCGTGAACGCGATCTCTTTTGGGTCGGTAATGAGCGCCTCTCTGCGCGCGGCTGTCGCGGAAAACCGTGACTGGCGCGATGACATCCGCGCCCATACGCCGCTTGGCCGGATCGCAGGCCCGAATGAGCTTTGCGAAGCGGTGCAATTCCTCGCCGCCGAAAGCTCAGGTTTTATGACCGGCGAGATCATGACCATTGACGGCGGACGCACCCTGCTCGACGTGGTGTCGGCACCGGCGCATTAAGACGGGGCGGCACTTTTCTTGGGCAAAAACGGAATGATCCAGTTTTCGCCCTTGACCCCAATGCGAAGCTGCCTTATCCGACGCGCCACGGCGTTATAGCTCAGTTGGTTAGAGCGAACGACTCATAATCGTTAGGTCCCTGGTTCAAATCCAGGTAACGCCACCATCCTCCCCCTTGATTACAAAGTGAATTAGGCATTTTGCGGCTGTATGGGCGTGATTTCACCACGGCAAGCCCGTGGGTTGCACGCGGGGCTGGAAGGGGTAGAACTGGCGCAACGCCCCTGCGGGCTTGAGCAGTTGAAAGCACCCTTATGACCACGGAAAACTTCGTTCACGAGATCAACGTTACTTGGGGTGATTGTGACCCGGCGCAGATCGCCTATACGGCGCGGCTGCCCTATTTCGCGCTGGATGCGATCAACGCATGGTGGGAGGCGCATTTTGATGGCGACGGCTGGTTCCAGCTTCAGATTGACCGCAACATTGGCACGCCTTTTGTGAATCTTTCGATGGATTTCCGCAGCCCGGTCACACCGCGCCATAAGCTGATGTGCGAGACCTACCCAACCCGGTTGGGCAACAAATCCATCACCTTTGGCATGAAGGCCCGCCAGAACGGGGTGCTGTGCTTTGAAGGGTCCTTCACCTGTGTCTTTACCATCGCGGATGTGTTCGAAAGCCAATCCGCCCCCGAAGAATTGAGCCGCGTGATCAAGCCTCTGATCCGCGCCGATCTCGCTTGAAAGAACCGCTCCCGGAGTGGTTGAATTTTCCGTCATTGCAGCGTCTTATCGCGCTGAAAATTGAGGGAGATTCAGATGGCGATCAGAACGGCGGTAATCGGATTGGGGATCATGGGCCGGCGCATGGCCGAGAACATGGTGCTGCATCCTGAGTTCACGGTCGCCACGATGTGGGACCCTGATCCAGCGGCCTGTGCCGCAGCGCAAGGGATCGCGCCAGACGCGGTGCTAACCAAGACCGCGACAGAGGCCATGGCGGATGTCGATTTGGTCTATCTCGCGTGTCCCCCGGTCCCGCGCAAAGCCTACGCACTAGAGGCAGCGGCAGCGGGCAAGGCGATCTTCCTTGAAAAACCGCTTGGCGTGGATATCGCCGAAAGCCGCGCTCTGGTGGCCGAGTTGGCAGCCGCAGGCGTGCCAGCGGCGGTCAACTTTACCCAAGCGGCAGGCACGGCATTGACCGATCTGACACGGTCTATCAACCAAGGCGCACTTGGCGAGCTTTGCGGTATCGATATTGTCGTGACCTATCCCGCGTGGCCCCGCGCGTGGCAGCGTGATGCGGATTGGCTGCGCTTTGCGGAAGAGGGCGGCATGACCCGCGAGGTGATCTCGCATTTCTTGTTTCTGAGCGAGCGTGTGCTGGGGCCGCTAAACTTGCAGTGGGCCCACGCCGAATATCCCGATGACAAGCTTTGTGAGACTCATGTGGCTGCGCGACTGGTCAATGGCGATGGGCTGCCGGTTTCGATCCTTGGCTCTGTTGGTGGCGCGCAACCGGACCGCCAAGAAGTGACGGTGAAAGGCGCAGAGGCCAGTCGACGGATTTCCGAATTTGCCATCGACACGGTTTCAACCGGGGAAGACTTCGCGCCCACCAGCGATGCGCCCATTGACACCCGTGCCACCAGCCTTAAGGCGCAACTGGATGACATGGCGCTACTGATGGCGGGCAAGCCAAGCCGTCTGGCCACCCCAGAAGAAGCGCTGCGCGTGCAAGAACTTGTCGAGGGTATCTTGGCAAACCGAGGGGCCAGCGCATGACCGCAACCGTCAACGCAACGCCCGAGACGTGTCACTGGGGCTATTTTGAGGCCATGCGCAAACCCGTGCTGACGATTAAAAGCGGGGAGGAGGTGGTGATTAACACGGTCTCTGGCGCGCCGAATTGCCTGCCGCCCGAAGGCTTTCACGTCCCGCCCGAACTTTACGACATTCACAACGCGGGCCCGCCGCCGATGCCCGGCCATATCCTGACCGGCCCGGTGGCCGTCGAAGGCGCGATGCCCGGTGATGTGCTTAAGGTGGATATCCTCGACGTCGCGCTGCGGCAGGACTGGGGCTATAACTTCATCCGCCCCTTGGCCGGTACGCTGCCGCAGGATTTCCCTGAGACCTATCACACCAACATCCCGCTTGACGCAGAGCGGGGCATCGCCCGGCTGCCTTGGGGGCTTGAGCTGCCTTTGGCCCCGTTCTTTGGCGTCATGGCCGTGGCGCCGCCGCCCGAATGGGGCCGGATCGCCACCATTGAGCCGCGCAAGCATGGCGGCAACCTTGATAATAAGGAACTGGTGGCGGGCAGCACGCTTTACCTGCCGGTCTTCAATGAAGGGGCGCTGTTTTCCTGCGGGGACGGGCACGGCGCGCAGGGTGATGGCGAGGTCTGCGTCACAGCGATTGAGACGGCGCTACAGGGGCGCTTTCGTTTGACTGTGTTGAAGGACCGCGACCTCAGCTATCCGCAGGCCGAAACGGCGACACATGTGATCACCATGGGCATGGCCCCCGACCTTGACCGCTGCGCGGAGATGGCCTTGCGAGAGATGATCGCGCTTGTCTCCGAACGGGCGGAGATCAGCCGTGAGGATGCCTATGTGCTTTGTTCTCTGGCGGGTGATTTGCGGATCACCCAGACGGTGAACCGCGAAAAGGGCGTGCATATGATGATGGCGAAAGACCTGATCGGCGGCTGAGGCTGAACTCGGCAAAGACAAAGGGCCGCATCGCTGCGGCCCTTTCGCGTTTCTACCTAGTGGCAGATCATTCTTCTGCCCAAGCCATCCGCGCCGGGTGGTATTCAAACCCGATGTGGTGCGCGGCACCCACCAACCCCTCGCGGGTGTGGTTATAGAGCGAGCGCCAGTAGGGCTGGATCGTGACGCCATCGTCTTGCAGCATCTTCTCACCCTTAGCCATGATCTCGCGCCGTGCGTCGACATCGGCCGTGGCCAGTGCTTCGGAGAGCAGCGCGTCGAACTCGGGGTTGGCATAGCCAAACTCGTTCCACGCCTCGCCCGAGCGATAGGCCAGCGCCCAGATTTGCACGCCCAGAGGCCGCGCGTTCCAGTTGGTGGAGGAGAAAGGGTATTTCACCCAGTCGTTCCAGAAGGTCGAGCCGGGCAGGATCGTCCGCTTGACCTTGATGCCCGCGTCACGCAACTGCGCGGCCACGGCATCGGTCGTGTCCTTGCGCCACGCATCGTCGATCGAAAAGAGCTCATGCTCATAATCCGCCATACCGGCTTCTTCCATCAGCGCGCGGGCGGCTTCTGGATCGGTCTTGGGCGGTTCAACCTCTGCGTATTCCGGGTGCATCGGGCCAACGTGGTGGTTTTCGGCCACGATCCCGCGCCCGGCATAGCCCAGTTCCAGCAGCACAGCGTTGTCGACGGCGAGTTGCAAGGCGTTGCGCACGCGCTTGTCCTCGTAAGGCTTCATGCCGTCGATTTCAGCCAATTGGTTGGGGCGGATCACGATGGTCGCCGCCGTGGCAATCTCGTTCTCGATCCAACCGTCGAGCGTGCTCATCACGTCGATGTATTCGCCTTCCATGGAATAGAACGCATCGACCTCTTCGGCCTCAGCAGCGGCGATCCATGCAGATGGGTCGGTGCCATAGTCGATGTATTCAAGGCGGTCGATGTAGGGGCCGCCAAAGACCTCAGTGCCCCACCACGTATGGTCGGGGTTCTTGACCAACACGCTTTTCACGCCCACTTCGAGCGATTCCGGCAAATAGGCGCCGGTACCGACAGGGTTGTCGAGCATGGTGTCGGGGTCAAAGCCTTCGGGTGTGATCGCGGCGGGGTAGTCGGCCATGCCGGGGATCAGCGTGATATCGGACGTGGGCAGTGTCAGCTTGACGGTGTGGTCATCCACCACCTCAATCGCGCCTTCGATGGCCTTGCCGGTTTCTTCATCCACCAGTGTCGCGAAACGGCCTGCCATGGAGTTGCCTTCGAGCGATTTGTCACACCAGCCTTCGATGTTGCGCGCCACGTCCTGCGCGGTGAAATCGCTGCCGTCGTTCCACTTCACACCCTTGCGGACATTCAGCATGTATTCGGTGGCGTCGTCGTTGATCTCCCAGCTTTCCAGCAGGCCGGGGGTGAAGGTGCCGTCATTTTCCCAGATGGCGAGGTACTCCAACCAACCGCGGCTGAAGTTGGCGATCTGCGACCAGTCATAGGTGCGCGGGTCTTTCAGGGCACGCACTTCCATCTGCATCCGTACGGTGCCGCCTTCTTTGAGGTTGGCATGGGCTGCGGCGCGCGCAGGCGCGGCCATGCCAAGCATGCCATAGGCCGTGGCGGACGTGGCCCCGAAGGCGCTTGCAATGGCCAGAAATTCGCGTCTGTTAACGGGGTCTTTCTTGGCGTTCTCGGCTGAATTCAGCACGGATTGCGGCAGCGGTTTTCCGGTGCGTGTCAAAAATTCCATGATTTTCCTCTCTGTTGGCGCGGTGGCCGGGGCCGCCGCAAATCCCGAGTTTGGATCGGGTCAGGTGATGCAGTTGGCCTGCTTTCGTCGCCTCTTGCGGTGGGCGTGGGGTTGTTAGTCTGCCGATCAGGCGCGTTGCGTCAAGCCTGTCGCGGGAAGTTGAAGGGCAAGCTAGCGCAGGAACGCAGCCCGGCAAGCAGGATATCTAGGGAAAATGGTTGTAGAATGGGCGAACTAGGTCAGGTCGCGTGCCGCAGCAAAGAGCGCTTGAAGCCGGGTTCGGTCTCCGACCTCATTGGCCAGCATAAGCACCAGCCGCGCGTTGAGCGCGTGGCTTTCGGCGGTGCTTAGCCCTTCATGGGCGGTCATCAACGCGGCATAGACGGTATCGCCCTCAGCCCCTAGGTTGTCTTCAAGGATCATGCGGCAACTCCTTTCGCGCGGTCAAAGGCATGGCGGATCGCGGCGCTGTCGGGCTGATCAAAAACAGCGCAGACGTGGCCGTCAGGGCGCAGAAGATAAAGGAACCCACTGCCATAGCGCCGCGGCACATGGCCTTCGCTATCTGTGAAACAGGGATAGCTATCATGCGATTGATTGATCCCGATCCGCTTCAGCCCGGCGATCTCTGGCGCGGTGATCTCGCCCGCGGCCAGCAGGGCAAACTGCCCTTGTGTTTGGTGCAGCAGCCAACAACCACCGTCCGGTCCCAGTAAAGGGGCGTCAAGCAGGGCGCTGCCCACGGGCAGGGGCGCATCCCCTGCGGTTTGCAGCGGGCTTTGGGGCAGCACGCAGGGCTGTGACAAACGGCCTGAGTTGATAAGTTTGCGCGCAAAAGGATGTTCAGAGGCAAGGGTCAGTACCTCATCGCGGAACAAGGCTTCGATGGGTGATTTGGGCGTCATGAAGTTCGTCGCACGGGCAGAGTTGCGCATGTTCTCATCCGCGCCATGGCCGCGTTCGATATCGTAGCTGTCGATCAGGCTGGGCTGTGCCTTTCCGCGCAGCACTGCGGCGAGTTTCCAGCCAAGGTTGTCGACATCCTGCACCCCGCCATTGCCACCTCGCGCGCCAAAGGGGCTGACCACATGTGCGCTATCACCGACAAAGACCACGCGGTCATGCACGAACTTGTCCAACCGTGCGCAGCGGAATTTATAGACGCTCATCCAATCCAGCCGGAAAGGCGCATCGCCCAGCATCTGTTTCAAGCGCGGCACGACCTTTTCCTCGGTCGCTTCGGCCTTTGGGTCGGTCTCGGGTCCCAGTTGCAGGTCAATGCGGTAAATGTTGTCGGGCTGTTTATGCAGCAGCGCGGACTGGCCATTATGAAAGGGCGGGGCGAACCAGAACCAGCGCTCAGGCGTGTCATGGTCGCCAAAAGGAGAGGTGTCCATCTCGACATCAGCGATCAGGAAATGCTCGTCAAAGGTTTGGCCTTCAAAGGGCAGGTCCATGCGTTTGCGTGTGGCCGACCCTGCACCATCGCAGGCGATGTACCAGTCGGTTTCCAGCGTATATGGCCCGTCCGGCGTTTCGATCGTCAGCTCGACGTGATCGGCATGGCCCTTATGATCGGTGACTTTGTTAAGAAACCGCAGGTCTATCAGGTCGGGAAACTCTTGTGCGCGTTCGGCGAGGTACTGTTCGACGTAGTATTGCTGAAGATTAACGAAAGCAGGGTATTTATGCCCCGGCTCGGGCAGCAGGTCGAAGTTATAGACTTCCCTTTCGCCGTGGAACTGACGGCCCACTTTCCAAGTCACACCTTTTTCCAGCACCCGCTCACCGATGCCCAGTCTGTCGAAAATCTCCAACGTGCGTTTGGCCCAGCAGATCGCGCGGGAGCCGATGGAGACGACATTGTTGTCGTCCAGCACTACCGATCTCACGCCCCGCAGCGCCAAGTCGACGGCCATCGACAGGCCAATGGGGCCTGCGCCGACGATCACCACCGGATGCCGCGGCTCGGGCGCGGTGAGGCCGGGCGGGGGGCTGTAGGGGAAGGGTGTGTAGGCATAGGCCATGGTGGTATCCTCAGACAAGAGCGCGCAAAAGCAGCAGGAAAAGCAAGGCCAGCGTCGTCAGCGTCACCCGTCGGCGCGACGTGCGGTGCTCTGGCGCGCGCAGCATCTTTGACCAAACCTGTGCCGTATCGCGCAGCCCCGCATAGGGCTGCCCGCTCCGGCGCGCAGCTTGGCGGCGGTGATCCATCACCAGTGCAAAGACCAGATAGAACCAGATCGCCAGCGCCAGTATGATCAGGGCAGTAAGGAGCGCGGGCTGGGGCATCAGTCCGACAGCGCCTCCCACATCTCTTTATCGCGCTTGGCCGTCCAGATGCGCGGGGTGTCAATGTCGAGCGCTTCGTCATAGGCGCGTGCGACGTTGAAGGGCAGGCAGTGCTCATAGATCGCATAGTCACCGAATTTGGGGTCGCATTCGGCGCGCACGGCGTCCCATGCCTCTTTCAAGGTGCCGCCGCGCAGGGCCACGCGGGCCGCAGGGCTGTAGGTCGACCGCACGAAGTCGGCGGTGCTGTCGATCGCCGCGTTGACCATCTCGCGGCCCACCAGCGCGTCGCCACGCCCCGGTGCGATGGCATCAAGGTCAAAGGCACGGATGCGTTCCAGCGTGTCGGGCCAGTCGTGGAAATGCCCATCGCCGCAGTAGCAGGCGGAGTGGTATTCAACGATATCGCCCGTGAACATGACGTTCTGATCGGGCACATAGATCACCGCATCCCCCGCGGTATGGGCGCGGCCAAGCTGCATGATGTCGACCCGGCGCTTGCCGAGGTAAACGCTCATGCGGCCGTTAAAGGTGGTGGTTGGATATGTCAGGCCGGGGATGCTTTCATGGCCTTCAAACAGACGGGGGAAGCGTTCAAATTCGCTGTCCCAATCTTCTTGACCCCGCTCTGCGACCATCGCGCGGGCTTTCTCAGACATGATGATTTGCTGCGCGCCAAAGGCCGATGCCCCCAACACGCGCACGGCGTGGTAGTGGGTCAGCACCACATGGCTGATCGGTTTGTCGGTGACCGAGCGGACGCATTCGATGACCTTATTCGCCAGACGCGGTGTCGCCTGCGCTTCGATGATCATCACGCTGTCGTCGCCGATGATGACGCCAGAATTCGGGTCACCCTCGGCGGTGAAAGCGTAAAGTCCCTCTCCAACCTCAGTGAAAGAGATTTCCTTTTCGGTCATGTCGCCTTGGGATGCGAATTGCTTGGCCATGTTCTGTCCTTCTGTCTTGGTTTGCCTGCGATGCCGCAGGGCGCGTTCATGTGTTCAGGAAAAGTCGATTGCCGGGCGAATTTTGCCAGTGCAGGTGCCGAATCCCACGCGAAAGCCATCGCCTTGCGCGTGACCGGTAAGGGTTAGCGTGTCGCCGTCTTCGATAAAGCTGCGGCTGGTGCCGTCTGCGAGGGTGATTGGCTCTTTGCCGCCCCATGACATTTCCAACAACGATCCCCGTTGCGATTTTTCGGGGCCGGAGACGGTGCCGGAGCCGAGCAGATCGCCCGCGTTCATCGCGCAGCCCGAAGAGGCGTGATGCGTCAGCTGTTGGGCGGCGGAATAATACATCTCGCTGTAGTTGGTGCGGGCGATTTCCTCGGCTGCGCCCCCCTCGGGCTGGATCAGCACCGACAGGTCAATGTCATAGAGGCCGGGCTTGCTTTCGCGCAGGTAGGGCAGGAGGTCCTTTTCGCGCTCAGGCGTCGAGGTCCGGAACGGCTCAAGGGCGTCGCGGCTCACGATCCAAGGTGAGATCGATGTGGCGAAGGCCTTGGCCTGGAACGGGCCAAGGGGTTGGTATTCCCACGCCTGAATGTCTCGCGCCGACCAGTCGTTCAGCAGGACGTAGCCAAAGATCATCTCATCCGCCTCGTCGATGCTGACGGGCTGGCCCATCTCGGTCGAAGTGCCGACGATCGCGCCCATCTCAAGCTCGATATCCAACCGTTGGCAGGGGCCGAAATGTGGCGCATCGGCGTCTGGGGCCTTTAGCTGGCCATTGGGGCGGGTGATCTCGGTCCCCGAAACGACGACGGTAGAGGCGCGGCCATTGTAGCCAATTGGAATGTGCAGCCAGTTCGGCGGCAGGGCATTCTCAGCCCCGCGAAACATCGTGCCAACATTGGTCGCGTGATGCTTGCCAGCGTAGAAATCCGTGTATTCTGAGACCATCATCGGCATGTGCAGACGGGCATCGGCCATCGGCACCAGATGCGGTGCGACGGTGGCCTGATCGGCGGCATCGGCGCTGAGAAGTTCAATCAGCCGCGCACGTAAGGACGCCCATGCCGCCGGGCCAAGGTCCATCACATCGTTCCAATATGGCACGTCAAACACGGGGTCTTCGGCGAGGGTGATCAGCCCCTCCTCCTCCAAAGCGGCCATGTCGAGGATTTGATCCCCAATCGCCACGCCGCAGCGCGCTTCCAGCCGGTTGGTCGTGAAAACGCCATAGGGCAGATTGTTAAGGGGGAAATCGGTATCGGCGCTGTTGGCGCTTTCCACCCAAGAGGTCATCAGGGTCATGTCGGTCCTTTCAGGGGGCAGGCGGGTCACTTCTTGCCCGGTGTGCCGTCGAATTTCTTCTCAAGGCTCTCCCAGCAATCGATGTAATCATCCTGCAAGGGCGCTTCTTTGGCGGCGAATTCGGTCAGATGCTGCGGGAAGCGTGTCTCGAACATGAAGGACATTGTGTTGTCGAGCTTATGCGGCGCAAGCTCGGCGTTTGACGCCCCTTCGAACGCATTCCGGTCCGGCCCGTGCGGCAGCATCATGTTGTGCAGGGACATCCCGCCGGGGATGAACCCCTTGGGCTTGGCGTCATACTGGCCGTGAATGTTGCCCATCAGTTCGGACATGATGTTTTTGTGATACCACGGCGGGCGGAAGGTATCTTCGGCCACCATCCAACGGTCGCGGAACAGTACGAAGTCGATGTTGGCAGTGCCCTCCACGCCCGAAGGGGCTGTCAGCACGGTGAAGATCGACGGATCCGGGTGATCGAACAGCACCGCGCCCACGGGGCAATAGGTGTTAAGGTCGTATTTCACCGGGGCGTAGTTGCCATGCCACGCCACCACGTCGAGCGGCGAATGCCCGATCTTGGTTTCATGGAACTGGCCGCACCATTTGATCGTCACCGTCGAAGGTGTCTCGCGGTCTTCAAAGGCGGCCACGGGAGTCTTGAAATCGCGCGGGTTCGCCATGCAATTGGCGCCAATCGGCCCGCGGCCAGGCAGGTGGAACTTCTGGCCGTAGTTCTCACAAACAAAGCCCCGCGCCGGACCATCCAGCACTTCGACACGGTAGACCAGCCCACGCGGGATGATGGCGATCTCTTGCGGGGCGATGTCCATCACGCCCAACTCGGTACAAAAGCGCAGCGTGCCTTCCTGCGGGACGATCAGCAATTCGCTGTCGGCGGAATAGAAATAGCTATCAACCATACTGTCGGTAACTAGATAGATATGGCTCGCCATGCCGATCTGCGTGTTCACATCCCCCGCCGTCGTCATGGTGCGCATGCCGGTAAGCCACGTCAGCGGCGCGTCGGAATGCGGCACCGGATCCCAGCGGTATTGGCCAAGGCTGGTCACGTCCTGCGGCTGATGCGGGGCAGATTTCCAATAGGGCAGGTCGATCCGCTCATACCGCGATGAATGTTTGACCGAAGGGCGGATGCGGTAGCACCACGTGCGCTCGTTCTGATGGGACGGCGCGGTAAAGGCGGTGCCGGAAAGCTGCTCGCCGTAAAGCCCGTAGTTGCATTTCTGCGGGGAGTTCATGCCCTGCGGCAGGGCGCCGGGCAGGGCCTCTGTCTCAAAGTCATTGCCAAATCCGGGCATATAGCCCGGATGTGTGCCCAAGGTGGTGGCCGCGGTTGTCATCGTCGATGGCTTTGAATGGTTGGTCATCTGTGCCCCCTTGCAGAATCTGTTGCAACTGTAATAGTTGTATTTGTAACTAACAAGCGGCGTGATATGAAAACTGACGAATTTAATCTGCAGCACTTTCTGCCCTATCTTCTGAATCAAGCGGCAGAGGCGTCCTCACTTGAGTTTCAGCAGATCTATAAGGATCGCTACGGCATGCTGCGCACAGAATGGCGGGTGCTGTTTCATCTTGGCCTCTATGGGCGTCTCACGGCGAGCGACATTGGCCAGCGTGCACGGATGCATAAAACCAAGATCAGCCGCGCCGTGCACCGTTTGAATGAGCGCCGCTTTGTTGACCGCACCCGCAATGAGGATGACCGCCGGGTTGAATATCTGTCGTTGACCCGACAAGGCCAAGCGGCCTATGAGGATCTTCGCGCCGTGGCGCGGCGCTATGATGCGGCGTTAATGGATGCACTTGATCCCGCCGAGGCCGAGATGCTGCGGCGGGCGCTGCTCAAGCTGTCGGGAGCGGGGCCAGGGGGCTTTACTTAGGCGGCGGAAAACGCCACCGATGGCGCATGACTGATCAAACCAAAGGCCTCATGCTCACCTTTTTCGGGGTGATGTGCATTGTTCCCGAAGCGCTTTTCGTGCGGGTCATCGACGCGCCGATGCTGACGCTGGCTTTTTGGAAGGTGATTCTTGTGGGCTTAGCGATTGGCACGGGGCTGTTGCTGGCGCAGGGCGCCGCACCGTTTCGCGCTTTGCGGCGCGCCGGATGGGCCAGTGCGATCTATGTCGGCGGTGTCGCCTGCGCAGGGGTGGGCTTCGTGCTGGCGGTGCGGCTGACCTCGGTGGCAAATGTGGTGTTTATCCTTGCCTCCCTCCCGGTCTTTGCCACGATTTACAGCAGGGTCTTTCTGGGAGAGACGATCACCCGCCGCATGTTCTTTACAATTGCAGCGGTGCTCGCTGGGCTGGCGGTAATCGCCTTTGGGTCGGGCGAGACCGAAAATGCCTCACGCGCGGGCGATCTCTTGGCATTGGCGATCTCGGCCATCTTCGCGGGCGCGTTGACAGCGGCGCGGCACGCGCGGGCGGTGTCGATGGTGCCGGCGGTTGCGCTGGCGTATCTGCTGGCCGGGCTGGTGTTGTTTCCCGTGGCACAACCTTTGCAGATGCCGGTAGAGGAACTGCCACAAATGCTGCTCTATGCTGTCTTCATGGCGGCCAGTGCTGGGCTTATCGCGCTTGGACCGCGTTATATTTCAAGCGCCGAAGTGGGCCTGCTGGTGCTTTTGGAATCCGTGCTTGCACCGCTGCTCGTCTGGGCCGTGCTGGGCGAAGACCCGGGCATCTATGCATTGATCGGCGGGGTGATTGTGGTGGGCGCTCTGTTTTTATCGAACCTCGTCGCCCTCGCTCGCCGCCGCCGCGTGGTGCCGCCGCTACCTCACCACTAACCCTAAAAATCGGCGGTGACGCCCGGCAGATCCAGCGCTTTGATCAGATCGCGCAGTTCTTGCCGCGCGGCGATGTTTGAGATGTTCAACTGCTTCACCCCGATGTCTTTGAGGTCCAGCAGGGTCAGCCCGCGCGGGAACAACTCGCGGAAGATCACACGCTCATTGAACCCAGGCGCGGTGCGGAACCCGATCCGCTTGCTGAGGTTGCCAATCGCGCGCTCCATCTTTTCCTTGTTGACCATGCGCTGCGCACCCAAACGGTTGCGCACTACGACCCAGTCAATAGCGGTAAGCCCCGCCTGCGCACGCAACTGCCGCGCATTCCAAACCATTTCGGAATAGACGGACGGCCCTGTGATCTTTTCCCCATTGGCGTCGATATGAGCCAAAAGGTCAAAATCGATGAAACTGTCGTTTAGCGGGGTGATCAGCGTGTCGGCCAGCGAATGAGCGACTTGGCTCAGGCGCGTGTGCGAACCGGGGCAGTCGATCAGGATGAAATCATTGTCCGGCTCAAGCTCTGCCACGGCGGCGCTCAGACGGTGATCATACATGTTCTCACCGGGGCGTAGGGTGCTGGCCTCTACATCCGGTAGCTCACACAAAGTAGGGCTTGCCAGAGTCAGACCAGACTCGCGCATAAAATCGCGGCGGTTCTCAATATAGCGGCCAAAGGTCCGTTGCCGGAGGTCAAGGTCCAACCCGCTGACCTTATGCCCAAGTCGCGCCAGCGCCGTTGCCACATGCATGGAAACGGTCGATTTGCCCGCGCCGCCCTTTTCGTTACCGACGACGATGATATGCGCCATACTGCTGTCCCTTCGCGCCTGCTGTTCATGCAGGATATTGTTGAACCGCACTATATGTAGGGTTCACAGCTTTGGAAAGTGGTGAGGCCGCGAGTTCGGCCCGACCGTGGCCGCACTGCCGCTTTTGGACATCACGTAGATTTACGCTATTTTCAAGGTAAGACAGGCGGTGTACCACCGCTCTTCGCTGCCCCTCAGGGGGCGGTCCCAAGCAAGCGTTAAGGCGAGGCACCCCATGGCAGAACACACTCCCGGCAAACCAAGTGCCCCCAAAGCTGCCAACGCACGCGGCGTAGCGCCCTCGCTGGGCGCGGTATTTGCTGAACTGGTGCTGGTCTGCGTATTGGTGGCGCTAGTGCCGATCACTGTCTACCTTGATACAGCGGTTTGGGGCGAAGGTGTCACTGAGGACTCGCTAACCGAGCATCTGCACAACACTCTATTGGCCATCGCCGCGGGTGTCTTTGTGATGGGGGCCTATCAGAACATCGCCATGCGTGGGTATCTTGCATTGGCAGCAACCCTCTTTGCCTGCATGTTTCTACGTGAATATGACGCGGCGCTGGATCGCATCCGGCACGGTTTCTGGCTCTATCCCGCACTTGTGACACTAGCGGTCGGTGCCTTTGTGGCTTGGCGCAACCGTGGCACCACGCTTCTGCCAATGCTGCACCACCTGCAAACCCGCTCTGCCACCTTTGTCTATATTGGCGTGGTGCTGTTGCTGTTCTTCTCGCGCACTTTCGGAACCGGCGCCCTGTGGGAAGCGGTCATGGGGGCGGCCTATGATCCACAGGTCAAAACCACTGTCCAAGAAGGGACTGAGCTTTTGGCCTATCTGCTGATCGCTTACGGCGCGGTGCTGTCCCATCTTCACGGTTTTGGTGCTCAGGCCGTCTTGCAAGAACGCCGCCTGTAACCCACGCTGCCAAACACGCGCCTGCCTTATTCCGCGCGCTGCGCCCCTCCATTCATCCTTTCACAAATACCGTGCACAGCCTCAGCCCCAAATGCCCGGTCTCGCCCCCATTCCGACAAGGTCTTTAAAACGCAAAAGGCGCGACCCGCAGGGGCCGCGCCTTTGTTTTCGCAACGAGGGAAAAGGCTTAGAAGCCCAGACCGGCGTATTTGTTCTTGAACTTCGACACGCGGCCGCCGGTGTCCATGATACGGCCGGTGCCGCCTGTCCACGCGGGGTGCACGGAAGGGTCGATGTCAAGCGACAGCTGGTCGCCTTCTTTGCCCCATGTCGATTTCATTTCCACAACAGTGCCGTCGGTCATTTTGACGTTGATGATGTGGTATTCGGGATGTGTATCGGCTTTCATCGACCTGTCCTTTAAGCTTTCGCGCCCGAGAGCGGCTTGTAGTGGGCGTTTTCGACAATACGTGCGGATTTACCGCGACGGCTGCGCAGGTAGTACAGCTTGGCGCGACGAACGCGGCCACGGCGCACAACGGTGATGCTGTCGATGTTGGTCGAATGCAGCGGGAACACACGTTCCACGCCTTCGCCAAAGGAAATTTTGCGCACAGTGAAAGACCCGGCAATGCCGTGGCCGTTTTTGCGCGAAATGCAGACGCCTTCGTAGTTCTGCACACGGGTACGGGTGCCTTCGGTGACTTTAAAGCCAACACGAATTGTATCACCGGCACGGAAGTCGGGGATCTCTTTCCCCAGTTCGGCGACTTGTTCCGCCTCGATCTCTGCGATCAGGTTCATCTGACCTATCTCCTATGATGTTCGCGGTATTCCACGAAATTATGTCGCGACCCAGAGCTTCGGGTTCTATCGGGCAGCGCCGAAGTCAACTCTGACCGCAGGGCCCCCGCCGGAGGTATCGTCGTCATTGCTTTATTCGCTTGCGCCAAAACGCAAAGCACCGGAGCCGCCAAAGCGATTCCGGATGCGCGGGGTATAGGCCGCGATGCGTTCGGGATCAAGAGGGCAGTTGCCCCACCTGATCCCGCCTTAGTCTAGGCCAGCGCGATCACGCCTAAGACAACGAGCAGGAACAGCACCAGCACGATACCGATCAGCACCTTGGCCCCGGTCAGTGCCGCGCCCGAGACGCGACCAAAGCCGAGCAGTGCCGCAACGGCGGCGACGATTAGAAGTATGAGAATGAGTTCTAGCATATGTTTTCTCCCATGATGTGAAGGATCAACGTCGCGTATCAAATCTCAGTTCCGGATGCCCTTAGCTCTTGTTCTTATGGGCTTCCCACATGTCGGGTCGGCGTTTCTGGGTTAGGTCTTCGGCCTGTGCCTGCCGCCATTTTGCGATCTCGCCATGGTTGCCCGACATCAATACCGGGGGAATTGCACGGCCCTCCCAGTCGGCGGGGCGGGTGTATTGCGGGTGCTCTAGCAGCCCGCTCGCATGACTTTCTTCTTCGATGCTTTCGGCGTTGCCCAGCACGCCCGGCAACAGACGCACCGTAGCATCGAGCATCGCCTGCGCGGCCAATTCACCGCCGGTCATCACGAAATCGCCTAAGCTCACTTCGGTAATGCCAAAATGGTCAATCACCCGCTCGTCAACGCCCTCAAACCGTCCGCAAAGCATGGTTACGCCCGCGCACTCCGCCAGATCGCGTGCCATCGCTTGGTCAAACCGCCGCCCACGCGGGGACATGTAAAGGATCGGCCAGCGGCCATGGGCGTGGCTCTGTGCCTCGGCCAGTGCAGGTCCAACCACATCGGCCCGCATCACCATCCCGGCACCGCCACCTGCTGGGGTGTCATCTACGTTGCGATGCTTGCCGATCCCGAATTCACGCAGATCATGGGTGTGCATTTGCCAGCGCCCGTCTTGCAGCGCCTTGCCCGTCAGGCTCGCGCCCAGCACGCCGGGGAAGAGATCGGGGAACAGCGTGACGATCCGCGCCTGCCAAACATCTGCATAGTCCGGCGTGTCCTGCATCAAGCTGCGGGGTTTTAGGCTGGGGCGCACGCTTTGGCGACCGTGGGAGCGGGAGGGTTTCATGCAATGTCTGCCTGTTCGAGGATAGCGGTCTTAGCGCGTCGGCGCGCCTGCGGGTCATCGGCGTGTTGGCGGTTGGCGTCAAGCAAAGCTTGCAGCACTTCGGCGGGAGGGCGAACATTGACAAGCGGCGGCTGCACCAGCTTCGATACGACATTCGCCGGTAGTGCGCAAAGTTCAAGCAACGGTGTCGCCGGGCCGAGCGGCAGGCCGTGGCAGCTTTCCAGTGAGACATGCTGCACAGGGCAGGGCAGGCGGGCGGCTATGTCGGACACCATGGTATCTAGCTGCGCGGCAGGGGCGTAGCGGGCGGTAAAAGTCTCAAGGTCCAGTGTCATCGACGATGAATTGACGTGCTCCCAATAGGCGGAGCGCAGCCAGCTTTCCGGCGCGCGGGTAGAAAGATGGACTGAAAACTCGGCCTTTGGAAAACGGCGCTGCGCGATCTGCCACATCGCAAAAATCAACGTAGGGGCCGCACTGTAATCGGCCAAATCGCCGCGGCCCGGCATGTGCCCTGCTAATTCCTCAGCCGAGATCACCAGCGTCCGGCGCGGCATCGGGGGTAACGCTTCCAGCAAGGACTCGAAACGGTGTTCGACTTTCAAAAGCGTGATTGGATCGCGCCAAGTGGAATAGCCCCGCGTGGCATGGAGCAGGTCTTTCATATGCCAGCGGAGACGCAGCGCGGCATGGGGTTTCAGTATCGCCCGGTTGGCGCGCAGCGTGGCTTGGACGCTGCTGGTGCCGGTCTTGTGAAAGCCGGGATGCAGGATGATCCGGCGCGGCATTAACGACGCCTGCGATCAACTATCCGCTGCATCCGGCAGCACGCCGAGCGGTGGGTCCGCGACGATACGGCCAGAGGCCAGATCGACAGTCGGCACAGCGGCCTTGGTGAAGGGCAGGAATGTCGTGGCAGAGGTGCCCGCCAGTTGCAGCTCCAGCAGATCATCGGCCCCGTGGTTCTGCACGGTCTTCACCCGCCCCAGCAGCGTGCCACCAGTATCATAGACCTCAAGCCCGATCAGATCGGCGTGATAAAACTCGTCATCCGGCAGGCTCGGCAGTTGATCCCGCGCCGCGAACAGCGATAGGCCGCGCATCTCATCAGCCTCTTCTTTCGTGGTGATTTCGGCGATGCGGGCGGCGAAACCGTTTTTGACCTGATGCAACAGAGCAAGATTGAAGGTGCGGCTGCCGTCTTCGGTGTAAAGCGGGCGGTAGGTCTCGATATCCTCTGGTGCCGCGCAATAGCTTTTCACGCGGACCTCGCCGCGCACGCCATAGGCCCCGGCGATGGCACCGACGCAGATCAGGTCTTGGTCACTCATTGCAACAACTCCGAATTCACACAGATCGTCCCGGTCCATTCCCCGGCACCGGTTTTGCACTCGTCTTGCATTAACTGCCGATCATAGCGGATGCCAAGGACAAAGCCGAGCACCAGCACGGCCAGAAGGAACAGTAGTTTTGTCATCAACGGGCCTCGATCTTCAGGCTTGGGGCGCGGGTCTCCCAGCCCTTGGTTTCCAGTTCCGGCGTCTGGCTGTTGTCCTGCGGCCAGCCCATGCAAAGATAGGCCACCAGCGACCAGTCTTTTGGAACATCAAGATCACGGTTCAACCGCGCCGGGTCAAGCACCGAGACCCAGCCCAATCCAAGGCCGTGCGCACGGGCGGTGAGCCACATCAGGCTGATCGCGCCGACCACGGAATAACGGCGCATCTCGGGCATCGTCCCGGCACCCAGACCGCTGCCCTTTTCGGTGCTGTCATCGCAGTAAATCGCGAACTGCTCCGGCGCATCGCTCATGCCCGAAAGCTTGAGCCCGGCATAGAGCGCGGCCTTGTCACCGTCGTATCCGGCAAGGGCGCGGGCATTGGCTGTTTCGAAATTCTCAAGCGCGGCTTGGCGCGCGGTGTCGGACTGCACGCGGATGATCCGCCACGGTTCCGACAGGCCCACAGAAGGGGCGAGGGCAAAGCTGTCGAGGCAGGTTTGCACCAGCGCCTCGTCCAGCGGGTCTGTGCGAAAGCGGCGCACATCGCGCCGCCATCGCATCAAATCGTGCAGCCCAGCACGGAAGTCTTCAGAGAATTCATCCATGCCGGGCGCTCGCGGCTTATTCTGCGGAAGCTTCTTCGGCAGGTGCGTTGGCAGCTTCGGCAGCGGCAGCGGCCTTGTCGGCCTTTTCCTGCACGCGCTCTTGGGCTTTCTTGCCCGGTGTGCCCTTCTTGGGGTTGTTACGCTCGGTCTTTTCGCGAACGCCAGCGGCTTCCAGCATACGGACAACGCGCTCGGTCGGCTGGGCGCCTTTGGCGATCCATGCTTCGATCTTTTCGACGTCCATTTTCACGCGGTCTTCGCTGTCTTTGGGCAGCAGCGGGTTGTATGTGCCCAGCTTCTCGATGAAGCGGCCATCGCGCGGCATGCGGCTATCGGCTGCAACGATACGGTAGAAGGGGCGCTTTTTGGAGCCGCCGCGGGCGAGACGAATTTTCATAGCCATGGTGAGTAATCCTTTAGGTTGGTTGGGGGGACGGGAGGCCGTCCTATTCTTGGTGGGTTTTGTGGTGCCGAATGACTTCGGCGATGATGAAGTTCAAGAACTTCTTGGCGAAAGCGGGGTCTAGGTCCGCCGCTTCCGCCAAATCTTCGAGCCGCTCGATCTGGGCCGCTTCGCGGGCCGGATCGGACGGGGGAAGGTCGTGCGTGGCCTTGAGTTTCCCCACGGCCTGCGTGTGTTTGAATCGCTCACCCAGCGTATAGACGAGGATCGCGTCGAGCCGGTCGATGCTTGCGCGATGCTCTTTCAACAGCTCGGCGGCGCGGGTGGCGGTATCCATATCGGTCGCGGTCATTTCTTCTTCCCGAAGCCGCTGAGGCCGCCGGGCAGGCCCATGCCGCCGCCGCCCATGCCGCCCAGACCGCCGGGCAGCTTGCCGCCCATCTGCTTGGCCGCCGCTTCGAGCGCCTTTGGGTCCATCTGGGACGGGTCCATGCCGCCGGGCATACCGCCTTTGCCCATCATGCCTTTCATGGCCTGCTTGAGCATGCCGCCTTTGCCCATTTTGCCCATCTTCTTCATCATGTCGGACATCTGGCGGTGCATTTTCATCAGCTTGTTGAGGTCGGAAACCTCCATGCCGGCACCGCGTGCGATGCGCTTCTTGCGGCTGGCTTGTAGCAGGGCAGGGTTGGCGCGCTCTTTTTTGGTCATGGACTGGATCAGAGCGATCTGCTGCTTGAGGATCTTGTCGTCGAAACCGGCGTCTTCGACCTGTTTCGCCATTTTCCCCATGCCGGGCATCATGCCCATCATGCCCTGCATGCCGCCCATCTTGATCATCTGCTCAAGCTGCATCTTCAGGTCGTTCATATTGAACTGACCCTTGGCCATGCGCTTCATCATCTTCTCGGCCTGTTCGGCCTCAATGGTTTCTTGGGCCTTCTCGACCAGCGCGACGATGTCGCCCATGCCGAGGATGCGGCCCGCGATGCGCTCAGGCTCGAAGGTTTCGAGCGCGTCCATCTTTTCGCCCAGACCGACGAATTTGATCGGCTTGCCGGTGACAGCACGCATCGAGAGCGCCGCACCGCCACGGCCATCGCCGTCCATCCGGGTCAGCACGACACCGGTGATGCCGATACGCTCGTCAAAGTTCTCGGCGGTATGCACGGCGTCTTGGCCGGTCAGGCCGTCGACCACCAGCAATGTTTCACGTGGATTGGCCACGTCACGTACGGCTTTGACCTGTTGCATCAACTCTTCGTCGATGGACAGGCGGCCCGCGGTGTCGAGCATATAGACGTCATAGCCGCCCAAACCCGCCTGCGTCTTGGCGCGTTTGGCGATCTGGACGGGGCTTTCGCCTTTGACGATCGGCAGCGTGTCGACGCCGATCTGCGTGCCGAGGATGGCAAGCTGCTCCATCGCCGCAGGTCGGTTCACGTCGAGCGAGGCCATCAACACGCGCTTGCCGTCACGCTCTTTCAAACGCTTGGCCAGTTTCGCGGTGGTGGTCGTCTTACCGCCGCCCTGTAGGCCGACCATCAGGATCGGGGCGGGCGGGCTGTCGATCTTCAGCGCGCCGGGCTCGCCTTCGCCTTTCAGCACATCGATCAGCGCGTCATGGACAATTTTTACGACCTGCTGGCCCGGCGTGACCGATTTGGTCACCGCTTGGCCGGTGGCCTTGTCCTGCACCGTTTTGACGAATTCACGCGCCACGGGCAACGAAACGTCGGCCTCCAGCAGGGCGACGCGCACTTCGCGCAGGGCGGTTTTGACATCTTCGTCGCTGAGCGCGCCTTGTTTGGTCAGGCGGTCAAAGACACCAGAGAGCCGTTCGCTGAGATTTTCAAACATGGGCACAGGGCCTTTCGGGTCGGTTGCACTTGCCCCTACTTAAGGACGCGCGCGAAAATGCACAAATGCCCCAGTGGGCGCAACGCGCTGACTGGGGGCGATCCCGACGCCATGCCGGGACCGGAAGGCAATGCTTCCGGAGATTGAGGGGCGTTTACGCGCTGGCGCGGCGCGAGTCAAGCCGGGCAGGGCGGGCGGCAAAAGCTAGCCCAAGCAAAAGCCGCGCCCCGGTGACGGGACGCGGCTGTTTCTGGGCGCGAGGCTGCTTAGGCCGCGTCGCGCAGCGCGTCGATCTGGGCGTTGGCGCGGGCGATGGTGCCTTCGGCGTCCATGGCCAATTGGTCCGCCGCGACAAAGGTCACATCGGTGATGCCCAAGAAGCCCAGCACGAAGCGCAGGTAGCCACTGGCGAAGTCGGCGGCGGAATCGATGCCGGTGCCGCCTGAGGCGAAGGCGACGATCACGCGCTTGTCTTTCAGCAGGCCGACGGGGCCTTCTGCCGTGTAGTTAAAGGTCACCCCGACGCGGGCGATCAGGTCAATCCACGCTTTCAGCGACGCGGGAATGGTGAAGTTGTAGATCGGCGCGCTGATGACGATTGTGTCGGCGGCTTGGACCTCGGCGACCAGTTCGTCTGACAGGGCGAGGGCTTCTTGATCCAAGGTGCTGCGTTCGTCGGCGGGTTTCACGCGGGCGCTGGCCCATGTGGAATCGATCAGCGGCAGGGGCTCAATGGCGATGTCGCGGGTAACCACATCGCTGTCACCAAGGGTTGAGATGATGCGGTCTGTCAACTTACGGGTGACAGAGTTCTCGCGGTTCACGGATGTTTCGATACGCAGGGTGGCCATTTGGCGGCTCCTTGTTCCAAGGGTCAATCTGATGACATCCAATTGGGCATTGTGCTCGTGAACGCAACTGCCAGAATGAGTGTGACCATGTTCGTAAATGCACAAGTCAGGAAGGCAGGGTGAACCATGGACAATTGGGATGAGATCAGGACGGCCTATCAGGTCGCGCAGTTTGGCACCGTCAGCGGCGCGGCAGAGGTGTTGGGCGTGCATCATGCCACCGTTATCCGCCACATCGACGCGCTTGAAGGGCGGCTTGGCGTGAAGTTGTTCCAGCGTCACGCGCGCGGTTATACGGCGACCGAGGCGGGCGAGGATCTGCTGCGGGTGGCGCGGGCCACGGATGATCAGTTCAGTCAATTGGCCGGGCGGATCAAGGGGCGTGGCAGCGATGTTTCGGGCGAGTTGGTCATCACCTCGCTCGATTTTCTGGCTCCGCAGCTTGCCCCCTTGCTGACAGAGTTTCAGCGCCAGAACCCCGAATTGGTCGTGCGCTATCTGATCGGGGATCGACTGTTCCGTCTTGAGTATGGCGAGGCGCATGTGGCCATCCGCGCCGGGGCCGCACCGGATCAGCCCGACAATGTGGTGCAGCCCTATGCACAACTGGCAGTCGGGGCCTATGCGAGCCGGGATTACGTGGCGCAATTCGGCATTCCGCAGGGGCCGGAGGACTACCACAAGCACCGCTTCATCGCTGCCGATAACCGCGACAGCCGCGCGCCCTATCACAAGTGGCTCTGGGCCACGGTGCCAGAGGAAAGCGTGACGTGGCGCAGCACCAGCGGAACGGCGATGGAGGCAGCCTTGCGGGCCGGGGCAGGGATCGGTGGGTTGCCCGCCGCCATGGGGCGCAATGATCCACAGCTGGTCGAGATTCACGCCCCCCGTCCCGATTGGGGCAGTGCCTTGTGGTTGGTCACCCATGTCGACCTACACCGCACCAGCAAGGTGCAGGCGGTGCTGCGGTTCCTGAAGGAACATGCCGAGGATGCGGTCACATGTCCCGAATAAGCGCTTCGGCGCAGGGGCATCTGGCCATGCTCTGCTTCTCGGCGCTGGTGGCGGGGTCATTCTCGCTCGGGGCGCAGGTGGCGAATGAGATCACGCCCACGGCTCTCAATGCCGTTCGGTTCGCCTTGGCAACGGTGTTGGTTGGAGTCTTGGCCTGGGGACGGGGCGATATCAAGCGGGCAGGCTTTGCAGCACCTTGGCGCTATTTCGTGTTGGCGGGGCTCTTTACGCTCTATTTCGTGTTGATGTTCGAAGGGCTGAAGACCGCGCCACCGGTTGCCGCGGCGGCGGTCTTTACCCTTGTCCCGCTCATGGCGGCGGGCTTTGCTTGGGTTTTGATGCGGCAGATCATGACGCCGCGCATGGCGCTGGCATTGGCGATCGGCGGGGCCGGGGCACTGTGGGTGATCTTTCGCGGCGACCTCGCGGCGCTGTTGGCGTTCGACATCGGCCGGGGGGAGGCGATCTATTTCATCGGCTGCATCAGTCACGCACTTTATACGCCCATGGTGCGGCGGCTGAACCGAGGCGAGAGCGCGGTGATGTTCACCTTTGGCACCTTGCTGGCGGGAACGGTGCTGTTGGGGTTGTACGGCTGGCAGGATATCCGCGCGACGGACTGGGGTGGGCTTCGGCCCTTGGTCTGGATCACCATCCTATACGTTGCGGTCTTTGCCACGGCGGCCACGGTGGTTCTGCTGCAGTTCGCGGCGCTGCGGCTGCCCTCGGCGAAAGTGATGGCCTATACCTATCTCACGCCAAGCTGGGTGATCCTGTGGGAGCTGGGCTTTGGCAATGCCTTGCCGGGCGGGCTGATTTGGGGTGGTGTCCTGCTGACCATTCTGGCGCTTTACCTGCTGCTGCGCGACGACAGCCCGGAAAAATCACAAAAATTCAAAAAGATGCAGATTTGATGGAACCGGATCGCGTGGTCCCGCGTTGGGGCGTGAAATCAAAGTGAAGGACACAACCATGCGTAGTATTATTTACCTGATCGGGTTGATCGTAGTGGTATTGGCTATTTTGCGTTTTGCATTCGGCGTCATCTGACCGTCGATTGATCCTCCCCTTGTCTTATTTACCTCGTGGCAAGGGGGGATCACTCTCTCTCTACTCAGACCCTGAGCGCGTCACGCCTTCCGCAGTCTCAGGCAGTTCGATTTCCAAAAATCGCTCGAAGGCATCAAGGTTCACCGGTTCAAACTGCCCGAACCCCTGCATCCAGACCGACGCATTCCGCAAGGCATCCGGCTCCAGTTTGCACCACTTCACACGCCCCCGCTTTTCCTGACTGATCAGCCCTGCCGCTGTCAGAACACCCAAATGTTTTGAGATCGCGGCCAGCGACATCTCGAACGGCTCGGCCACGTCGGTCACGGCCATATCATCCTCCAGCAGCATCGCGAGGATGGCGCGGCGGGTGGGGTCCGCAAGGGCGGCAAACACCTGATCTAGGTCTTGGTTCATGCGCCTGCATAGCGTGGGGCGCGGGGGTGGGAAAGCGGCCATTGCTACTAACTTAACCACTAGGTTGAATAAGCATCCGGCGCGGTTTCACTGGGATTTGCCTGCGCTGTTTCAAGGGGGCCGACGTCTCGCGCCGCCTAACCTACTGTAAAGACGCCAAAACCTGAGACGCCCAAGGTTGTTGACTCTAACCCGCCCTGACAGTAGCACCGCAACAGATATTCCTAAGGGGATTTTGGTGTGACCAGCCCGGACCAACGGCAGCAGATGGAGCAGCTTGAGGCCAAACTGGCGGCTGCGAAACAACGCGGCGCACCCAAGCCCCGAGCGGATGAGCATTATTCTCAGGCCAATATGGCATGGCGGATGGTGATCGAACTTGTGGCCGGTCTTGGGATCGGTTTCGGCATCGGATACGGGCTTGATGTGCTGTTTGGCACGCTGCCCATTTTCATGGTGCTATTTGTAATGCTGGGCCTTGCGGCGGGGGTGAAGACGATGCTCCGCACCGCTGAGGAAATCCAGGACAAACAACAGGCCGAACCGGCCGAACAGGATACGCCCCATTCGGGCAAGGACGAGGGAGCCTGAAATGGCAACAGAGACAAACGGCGCTGAAACAGGCGGTCTGGAATTCCATCCGATGGACCAGTTCATCGTATCGCCACTCTTTGGCGATGGCGCTTCCGTTGCTTGGTACACCATCACCAACGCGACCTTCTGGATGGCGCTGGCGGTTCTGGCCACTTTCGTGATGCTCGTTCTGGGCAGCGCGCGCCGCTCTGTCGTGCCGGGCCGGATGCAATCGGTCGCTGAGCTGGCCTATGGCTTCATCCACAAGATGGTCGAAGACATCTGCGGCAAAGAAGGGCTGAAGTTCTTCCCCTATATCATGACCCTGTTCATGTTCATCGTTATGGCGAACTTCCTTGGCCTGATCCCAACAGCCTTTACCCCAACCGCGCATTTCTCGGTGACCGTGGTGCTGGCGCTGGCCGTGTTCATCACCGTGACCGTCGTGGGCTTCGTCAAAAACGGCGCGGCGTTCCTGAGCCTCTTCTGGGTGTCCTCGGCCCCTCTGGCCCTGCGCCCGGTGCTGGCGATCATCGAATTGATCAGCTACTTCGTGCGCCCGGTTAGCCACTCCATTCGTCTGGCGGGCAACGTCATGGCGGGCCACGCGGTTATCAAGGTTTTCGCCGGTTTTGCTGCCATCGCAGTGATCTCTCCGGTGTCGGTGCTCGCGATTACCGCGATGTACGGTCTCGAAGTGCTGGTGGCCTTTATCCAGGCCTATGTCTTTACCATCCTGACATGCGTGTACCTCAAGGACGCGCTGCACCCCGCACACTAACAACCCCAACAACGGCGGGCTTCCCGTCAAAGTTTTAACTTCCAATCGTAAGGAGATACCCCCATGGAAGGTCAACTCGCACATATCGGCGCAGGCATTGCAGGTCTCGGCACGGGCATCGCAGCCCTGGGTGTCGGCAACGTTGCCGCCAACTTCCTGTCCGGCGCACTGCGCAACCCATCGGCAGCCGCAAGCCAGACAGCGACCCTGTTCATCGGCATCGCGTTTGCAGAAGCTCTGGGGATCTTCTCGTTCCTCGTCGCTCTGCTGCTGATGTTCGCTGTCTAAGCTCTCGGAACTGTAATCCTTACGAGCGGGCAGGCGCGCATCGCCGTGTCTGCCCGGCTGTAACGGCAAAGTTTCCAAGGAGAAGCCACGATGGCAACTGTAACAACCAGCGACGGGCTGGCCGACGCGACCGGCATTGCGACCCATGCCGCCGAAACGCCGGGCATGCCGCAGCTGAACTTCGATCACTGGGGCAACCAGATTTTCTGGCTGATCCTGGCGCTGATCGCCACCTACCTGATCCTGTCGCGCGTAGCTCTGCCCCGTATCGGTGCGGTTCTGGCTGAACGCCAAGGGACCATCACCAATGACATCGCTGCCGCCGAAGACCTTAAGGTCAAGGCGCAGGAAGCCGAAGCCGCCTATGACAAGGCCCTGATCGACGCCCGTGCCGAGGCACAGCAGATCGTGGCCCAAGCCAAAGCGGACATGCAGGCTGATCTGGATGTTGAAATGGCCAAGGCCGATGCCGAGATTGCCGTGCAAGTGGCAGAATCGGAAAAAGCCATCGCCGAAATTCGCGCGGGCGCCATGGACAACGTACAAGCCGTTGCCAAGGACACCGCAGAAGCTCTTGTCGCCGCCTTGGGTGGCACGGCTGATGTTGCAACCGTTGATGCCGCCGTCGATGCGCGGATGAAAGGATAAGCCATGACCAAATCCATGCGCCTGACACTTTCGACCCTGCTCGCCGGTCTTGCGGCTTCGCCGGCGCTTGCCGCCACGGGGCCTTTCTTTTCGCTGCGCAACACCGATTTCATCGTGTTGCTGGCGTTCCTGCTGTTCCTCGGGATCCTGATCTACTTCAAGGTTCCGACGCTGCTGGTCGGCATGCTCGACAAACGTGCCGATGGCATCAAGACCGAGCTGGAAGAAGCCCGCGCCCTGCGTGAAGAAGCGCAGACTTTGCTCGCCTCCTATGAGCGCAAGCAAAAAGAGGTGCAGGATCAAGCGGACCGCATCGTGTCTTCCGCCAAGGAAGATGCCCGTCTTGCTGCCGAACAGGCACGGGCGGATATGGCCAAGTCGCTTGACCGTCGCATGGCCGCCGCGAAGGACCAGATCAGCTCGGCCGAGGCCGCCGCTGTGAAGGAAGTCCGCGACCAAGCCGTGACCATCGCTGTGGCCGCTGCCCGCGACGTGATCGCCAAGCAGATGACCGCTGCACAGGGCAACAAGCTGATCGACGATGGCATCGCCCAAGTCGAAGCCAAGCTGCACTAAGCCAGCGCCCCATCGAATTTAGAAGGCCCCGGTTTTGCCGGGGCTTTTTTCGTTAGATGGTAGGGTTTTGTTAACTCTCTAACTGCATGGTTAAAGCCATGCGGTTCTTCTTGTTCATCATGATGCCTGTCTGGCTGACGGCCTGCAATGCACCCAGCCGGGATTTTCGCGGCGTAGCCGCCCAACAGGTCACGGTTGATGGTTCGGTTTTTGACGTGCGGGTCCGTGGCGAACGGGCAGAGGCGATGCGCGTCAACGCGCAATATGCCCCGCGGTTTGGTCCGATCCGGGTGCGGGCAGGCCGGGCGATGGCCCTAGCCAGCGGTTGCGATGTCAAAGAGGTGCTGGGCGATCAGGCATTGGCACTTGGTGTGTTGGACTGTGATTAGGCCCTCGCTAGGCTTGGACGGCCTACGCCTGATGGCCGCGACAATATCTTGTGGATAACCGCTCATTGCCCCCCTTCCCTTGGGGCTTTTGATTGACTCGGACCCTCCCAAAACGGCAAGTTCGCCGCTCAGGTAAGAATCAATTACGGCAGGGCTAACTTGCGCTTTTCCAAACTCAGACTGACCGGCTTCAAAAGCTTCGTGGACCCGACCGACCTCGTCATCTCAGACGGGCTGACCGGGGTCGTGGGGCCGAACGGCTGTGGCAAATCCAACCTGCTTGAAGCATTGCGGTGGGTCATGGGCGAAAACCGCCCGACCGCAATGCGTGGCGGTGGTATGGAAGATGTGATTTTTGCCGGGGCTGCCTCGCGCCCGGCGCGCAATTTTGCCGAAGTCTCGTTGCACTTGGATAACAGCGATCGGTTAGCGCCTGCGGGCTTTAACGAACAAGACGCGCTGGAAATCGTTCGCCGCATCACCCGCGATGTGGGCAGTGCCTATAAGGTGAACGGCAAAGACGTGCGGGCGCGTGATGTGCAAATGCTTTTCGCTGATGCGTCCACCGGCGCCCATAGCCCTGCGCTGGTGCGACAGGGGCAGATTGCTGAATTGATCAATGCCAAACCCAAAAGCCGTCGCCGTATTTTGGAAGAGGCAGCTGGGATTTCTGGGCTTTATCAACGCCGGCATGAAGCTGAATTGAAGCTGAATGGCGCAGAACAAAACCTTGCTCGTGTCGATGACGTGATCGAACAGCTTGCTGCCCAATTGGCCACGCTGGCCCGCCAAGCCCGCCAAGCCGCGCGCTATCGCGAAATCGGCGAAGCCCTGCGCCGTGCCGAGGGGCTGCTGCTTTACCACCGTTGGCGCGAAGCGGAGGATGCACGCGGCAAGTCCGAAGAGGAATTGCGCGCCCGCGTCGCGTCCGCGGCCGAGGCCGAAGCGCAGGTGCGCCAGATCGCCAAAGGACGCGAAGAGGCCGAAGCCGCTTTGCCCGCTTTGCGCGAAGAAGAGGCGATCTCTGCTGCCGTTCTTCAACGCCTTGCCACGCAACGCGACACATTGACCGAACAGGAATCCCGCGCTGCTGCGTTAATCGAAACGC
This sequence comes from Sulfitobacter sp. DSM 110093, assembly GCF_022788715.1. NCBI lineage: Bacteria > Pseudomonadati > Pseudomonadota > Alphaproteobacteria > Rhodobacterales > Roseobacteraceae > Sulfitobacter > Sulfitobacter sp. DSM 110093. The sequence continues at coordinate 3,121,673 of NZ_CP085167.1, read as the reverse complement.
TATCCGGGCGGATCACGCAACTGACCCGCGATATCGACCGCGAAGGTGGGTTGAACCGCGACGCCGAGGAAACGATTGAACGTCTCGAATTGGAAGCGCGGGAATTGGCCAAGGCGGGCGAAGGGCATGACAACGCGCTAGAGGCTGCCGGAGAGGCCGCGCGTGAGGCCTCTTCCGTGTTGCAAATCCGCGAGGGGGATTTGGCCCAACAAACCGAAGATGTCGCCCGGTTGTCGGCGCGTCACAGTTCGGCGGAACGGTTGCTTCAGGACAGCCGAAAGACCCTACAGAAATCGGAAGCAGAGGCCGCTAAAGCACGTGATGCAGTGGCCCAAAGCCAAGCGACGCTCGATCAGGCTGGGTTAGATTTCGCAACGGCGCAGAAGGCAGAGGTGGCGGCCGTCGATGCCGCCGCGGCCGCGGATGCCGCCCTTTTGGCCGCCGAGGAAACCCGCGCCGATACGCAATCGCGCGAAGCCGACGCGCGGGCAGAGCGGTCAGAGGCGGAGGGCGAAACCAACGCCTTGCGGGCGGAAGCTGGGGCGCTGGCGAAGTTGGTGGAACGTGATACCGCCGAGGGCGGGCAGATCCTCGATCGGTTGCAGGTTGAACATGGATTTGAGAAAGCGCTTGGGGCTGCTTTGGCAGACGATTTGCGCGCGCCTGAGGTTGATGCGGATGGGCCTTCCGGCTGGTCGGTGCTTCCGGGGTATCTGGAGGCGCAACCGCTGCCTGGGGGGGTGACCCCGCTGACGCAGCATGTGTCGGTGCCTGAGGTGCTTGAACGCCGTATGAGCCAGATCGGACTCGTCGATCCCGATGGGGGTACGCGGCTTCAGGCGCAGTTGTTGCCGGGGCAGCGTTTGGTTTCGCCCGAGGGTGATCTTTGGCGGTGGGACGGCTTCCGCGCGTGGGCCGAAGACGCGCCATCGGCAGCGGCCCTGCGCCTGCAGCAGTTGAACCGGCTTGAAGTGTTGAAGCAGGCATTAGAGGAAGCAAGCCAACGGGCCGATGGCGCGCGGGCTGCTCATGAGACATTACAGCGCCAATTGGCAGAGCAGGCCGACGCCGACAAGCGTGCCCGTGAGGCGCGGCGCGATGCGGACAGGCAGGTCGCAGATGCGGGCCGCGCGCTGAGCCGTGCAGAGGCAGATCGAAATCTTGCGCAAAGCCGATTGGAATCCCTTGGCCTTGCTGTGAAACGCCACGAAGAGGCCGCGATTGCCGCCCGCGCGGAAGTGCTCGACGCCGAGCGTACGCTGGAAGGGTTGGACGACCTTTCTGCCGCGCGGGCTATGGTCGAAGATATTCGCATGACGGTCGAAGCCTCGCGGATCACCATGATGTCGCGCCGCTCCGCTCATGATGAGTTACGTCGAGAGGGCGAATCCCGTGTCCGGCGGGCGGAGGAAGTGACGAAAGAGATAAGCGGTTGGCGGCACCGGCTAGAGACCGCAGGCAAGCGAACGGCAGAATTGGTCGAGCGCAAGACCGCCTCGGAGGCGGAACTATCGCAAGCAAGCGCCGCTCCCGCAGAGATTGCGGCCAAGCGAGAAGAGCTCATGGGCGCGATCACGGCTGCCGAAACGCGCCGTACCCGTGCAGTAGAAACGCTGGGCGCTGCGGAGAATGCGCTAAAGGCTGCGACAGAAGCTGAGCGTGACGCTGAACGTCAGGCCTCGGACGCGCGTGAAGCCCGGGCGCGGGCCGAAGCGCGCAGCGATGCCGCCCGTGAAACTGTGTCGCACGCCGCTGAACGTATTCAGGACGAGCGGCAGGTCACCCCCGAAGCGCTACGTGATGCGCTCGACCTTAGTGTGGAGCAGAATCTCCAAGCCGAAACCTTGGAAGAGGATGTGAACCGCCACAAACGCCAGCGGGATTCGCTGGGGGCGGTGAACCTTCGCGCGGAGGATGACGCGAAAGAGGTCCGCGAAGAGCATGATGCGCTTCTGACCGAGAAGGCCGATCTAGAGGAGGCGATCAAAACCCTGCGAAGCGGTATTGCCGGACTGAACCGCGAAGGGCGTGAGCGGCTGTTGACGGCCTTTGAACAGGTGAACGCGAACTTCTCGATGTTGTTCACCCATCTCTTTGGTGGTGGCGAAGCGAACCTTGTGATGGTCGAAAGTGATGATCCGCTGGAAGCCGGGCTTGAGATCATGTGTCAGCCGCCGGGTAAGAAGCTCAGCACGCTGAGCCTTCTGTCGGGCGGAGAGCAGACATTGACCGCGATGGCACTGATTTTTGCCGTGTTCCTCGCGAATCCAGCGCCGATCTGTGTGCTGGATGAGGTCGACGCCCCGCTTGATGACGCAAATGTGACCAGATTTTGTGACCTCTTGGACGAGATGTGCCGTCAGACCGATACGCGCTTCCTCATCATCACGCACCACGCGGTGACGATGGCGCGGATGGATCGGCTCTTTGGAGTCACCATGGCAGAGCAGGGCGTGAGCCAGTTGGTCTCTGTCGATCTTAAGAAAGCGGAAACGCTGGTGGCGTAACGCCGAATTGATGCGGACACCGGAACTCCGGCTCTGGTGACTGCTGCCTGCCGTTCGACCTGCGCCCTTCGTTGCCGCCTTCGGCGGGTTCGTAGGCGCGAGGGGCGGCGGCAGCCCTTAGCCCCGGCGGGCGACCGTAACGCCTGATACGTCTTCAATAAACGTTAGAATACGGGCTCTTACAGTGTCATCCTTGATGGAGCCAATCGCGTTTACGATATCGAGAGCCGGGTCATTTTTGGTCTCTGGCGTATCATCATCAAGCCCTTCAAAGAAATAACCGGGGGTGACTTCGAGTATCCGAGCCAGTTCATGCAGGCGGCTGGCGGCGATCCGATTGGACCCGATTTCATACTTTTGGATCTGCTGAAACGAGAGTTTAAGTTCACGCGCAACGTCGGTTTGGGACTGCCGCCGCAGGGTGCGGGCTTGCTTGAGTCGCCGACCAACGTGAATGTCTACAGGATGGGACATGGTTCAATACCTCAGGTTGAGTACATTACATTCACTACCCGCAATGTATTGAGGATCAATTGCCTAGTTCTGACCCAATTGTGTTAACCAATTTACCTTAGCTGGATGGATTATGTTGCGTTGTGGGGTGGTTCATGTACCATCCTTTGCTTATGAACCAGCATATGTCCGATATCGCGCCGGTCGACGCCGCGCCAAAGCCCCCGCTAAAAGAGCCCGCCCCGGCGCTTCTGTTCGAGATGATCCGCTCGTTTGTGACGCTGGCGAGCACCTTGAACCTGAGCCATGCGGTCGCACAATTGTCTAGTACGCGTCAGACGGTTCGGCGGCATATTCAGCAACTGGAAGACACGATGGGCGCGGCGCTCTTTTCGATCGAGAATCGGCGCTATTCTCTGACCAAAGCCGGGATAGAGGCGCTGCCGGAAGCGCGCGATATCCTTGATCGAGGCAAGCTGTGGCTAGATGGTAAAACCCGCCACGCCGATGGCATGCTGCGTCTGTCTCATGAAGAGCCGAACGGTTGGTGCTTTCACCAGCAACAGCAGCCATTGTCGCTGATCTGGGATGGTGGGTCACCGATGTTGCAAGCCGCGCTTCAGGCTTGGACACAGAGCCAAGGGGAACTGGAAAGTGAAGCATTCCGCGCCATGCGCCCCTATGTGCTGGTCTACCGCGATTCGCCCAACGGCTGGATTTGTACCGAGGTGGGGGAGAAATCATTTTACACGCAGTGGTGGGGCTGGAGTAACGCGCGCAGCAGCATCGGGCGGCCGCTTAAGCTGTTTCCCGGCGGGCCGGAGTTTGAGAATATGTTGAACTTCCCCTTTCGTGAGGTTGAGGCGACCTATGGCGTTCGTCTGGACGAAGTGGTCACTCAGATCCCGCGAGAAGAGGGGGGGGCCCCCGTGCCTTTGGCCTATAAACGCTTGCTGATGGCGGGGCGCTATCCTGACAAGAGCTTTGCTTTGATCGCTGCGGTGGACCGTTCCGCATCAGTGAATATCGTTGGGGTGGATGAAACCTTCCTTCGGGAAATGCCGCTGGATGCGAAGGTGACTTTCGGTGGTTAGTTGATGCCATCGGCTAATGCAAAAAGGGCCGCCCATTGAGGCGGCCCTTTGCTTTTGGAATGTGTTTGCAGCGTCTTAGCTGATCGCCGCCGCTTTCACATCGTCATCGATATAGGGCAGATACTGCTCGAAGTTGTCCGAGAACATCTTGACCAGTTTAGCCGCCTGACGGTCATAGGATTCCGGATCGTCCCATGTGCGACGTGGGTCAAGCAGGATGTCGGCAACACCGTTCACTTCAACAGGCACATCGAAACCAAAGTTCGGGTCTTTGCGGAACTCGGCGTCGGCCAGACGGCCCTCAAGCGCTGCGCTCAGCAGTGCGCGGGTGGCTTTGATAGGCATCCGGGAGCCGGTGCCATGGGCGCCGCCCGTCCAGCCAGTGTTAACCAACCAGCAGGTCGCGCCGTGTTGTGCGATCTTTTCACGCAGAAGGTTGCCGTAAACCTCGGGGCGGCGGGGCATGAAAGGTGCGCCGAAACAGGTCGAAAAGGTCGGCTCAGGCTCGGTCACGCCACGTTCGGTGCCTGCGACCTTGGAAGTGAAGCCCGATAGGAAATGGTACATCGCCTGCGCCGGGCTCAGCCGCGCGATTGGAGGCAGAACGCCGAATGCATCGCAGGTCAGCATGATGATGTTCTTGGGGTGGCCGCCGACGGCTTTCTCGCTGGCGTTAGAGATATAGTGCAGCGGATAGGCCGCGCGCATGTTGGCGGTCAGCGAATCGTCGTCGAAGTCGAGCTCGAATGTGTTCGGGTCGAAGACCATATTCTCGATCACCGTGCCAAACTTGGAGGTCGTCGCGTAGATCTCCGGCTCGGCTTCGGGGCTCAGGTTAATGGTCTTGGCATAGCAACCGCCTTCAAAGTTGAAGGTGCCGTTGTCGGACCAGCCGTGCTCATCATCACCGATCAGCGTGCGCTCGGGGTCGGCGGAGAGGGTGGTTTTGCCAGTACCCGACAAGCCAAAGAAAACAGCCGTATCAACGGGGTTTCCAGTGGCGTGGTTGGCCGAACAGTGCATCGGCATGATACCTTTTTCCGGCAATAGGTAGTTCAGCAGCGTGAAGACAGATTTCTTGTTCTCGCCCGCGTATTCCGTGCCGCCGATGAGGATCATCTTGCGGTCGAAGTTCATCGCGATAACGGTCTCGCTGCGGCAGTTGTGCTTGGCCGGGTCAGCTTGGAAACTGGGGCAGTTGATGACGGTGAAATCGGCGATGAAGTCTTGCAGCGCTTCGGCATCGGGGCGGCGCAGCATGGTGCGGATGAAGAGGCCGTGCCATGCAAGTTCCGTTACCATACGCACGTTGATCGCGTGCTTAGGGTCGGCGCCCCCAACGAGGTCTTGAACAAAGTAGTCTTTGCCCTGCATATGCGCGACCATGTCTTTGTACAGTGCATCAAACCCTTCGGGCGACATCTCGGCGTTGTTTTCCCACCAGATGCTGTCGGCCACGCTATCGGTTTTGACCACATGTTTGTCCTTGGGTGACCGGCCCGTGAACTTGCCCGTGGTAACAAGGAACGCACCGCCCTTGCCCAGATTACCTTCGCCCCGTTTCAACGCGGCCTCGACCAGCGCAGGCTCGGTTAGGTTGTAATAGACATCGCCGAGCCCGCTGATCTGTTGATCTTCGAGGCTGAACTGCGGGTTTACCCGTCCAAATGTCATGTGATGTCTCCTGTAGTAGCGCGTGAGCGGCGCAGAACGTGTCCGAGCGGGCGCAATTGCCCTGGGCATCGGGGGCCTTGAAAGCCTCTTAACACGGGCGTTTTAAGGTTGAACAGGCAGCTTTGTCACAGTTAGCGCCACCATCTAAAACTTTGTTTCGATGCGCATAGATCCCGACCCAATGCGGCGACTGCAGAGCAGGGTTCAATCAATCTGTGAGGAATTAAAGTGCGGCAATTTAGCCATTCCTAACCAAATTATGACCGAATTGGTGCATCTCAATGGCACGATTCGCACTTAAGGATTGATTCGATCTCTAATATTGGGGATCACTGGCTCCAAAAATAAGAACGAATTGAGCAGCATAAGGAAGCGGGCAATGTCAAAGATTGCATTGGTAGACGATGACAGGAACATCCTGACATCTGTTTCGATGACTCTTGAAGCTGAAGGCTTCGAAGTGGAAACCTACAACGACGGTCAGGCCGCGTTGGACGCATTCAACAAAAAACTGCCGGATATGGCGGTGCTGGACATCAAGATGCCCCGCATGGACGGCATGGACCTGCTGCAACGGTTGCGTCAGAAAACCGCGATGCCGGTCATTTTCCTGACATCCAAGGATGATGAGATCGACGAAGTGCTTGGTCTGCGTATGGGGGCAGACGATTACGTCAAAAAACCCTTCAGCCAGCGTCTGTTGGTCGAACGTATCCGCGCCCTTCTGCGCCGCCAAGACGCGGTGGAAACCAATGAGGTGGGCGATACAGAAGAAACCAAAGTGATGGAGCGCGGCGAACTGCGGATGGACCCGCTGCGCCACGCGGTCAGCTGGAAGGGCAAAGACGTGTCCCTGACCGTGACCGAGTTCCTGCTGCTGCAAGCGCTCGCGCAGCGCCCCGGTTTTGTAAAATCGCGGGACCAGCTAATGGACGTGGCCTATGACGATCAGGTCTATGTGGATGACCGCACGATCGACAGCCACATCAAACGTCTGCGGAAAAAGATGCGCACCGCCGATGATGAATTCTCGGCGATCGAAACGCTTTATGGCATCGGCTATAGATATAACGAAGAGTAAACCCGGCGGTTAACGCTGGTCGAAAGGAAGCATGTGCGGGACATGGCTGTGGGTAGGGACGGTGATGTTGTATTGGGGGACGATTGGGTCACTCCCGACAGCGCCGCGCCGGATGAAATTCGGGTCAAGCGCGAACGGCGAGGGCTGTTTTCGCTGCGTGCCTCGCCGCTAACGCGCAAGATCATCACCTTTAATCTCATCGCGCTCAGCGTGTTGGTTGCGGGTATTCTTTACCTTAACTCTTCGCGTGACAGTCTGGCCATGCAGCGTGCCGCGGCGCTGGTGTCCGAGACTGAGCTGATTGCCGATGTAATCGAAGCGCAGCTTCCCGCGGGTGCGCCTGTGAACCTGACCACCGGCGACGGTGTTGATGTGGCCGCCACGCTTGAGGGGCTAGACCTGCGCGGCGGCATCGAAGTTTTCGTCTATGACCCGGCGGAAACGCTGGTGGCGCGCACCGCTGGCAGCCTGACCGTCGCCGAAGCGCTCGCCGCTTCAGAGGCAGGGGAACGGACCCTGCTCAATGACGGCCTGAATTGGCTATGGGATCGCGTCTCTGCCCCCTTCAGTACTGAAGAAATCGCTGCAACCCCACCGTTGGAAGAGCAATTCCGCAGCATGGTCGCGCCTAGCGTATCCGGCGGCACCCGGCTTGAAGGCACCCTCGCCATCGAAGGCGGCACATTGTTTAGCGTCGTGACGCCAATCATGCAGGGCGATACCCCGGTGGGCGTTGTCGCCGTGGCCAGCGCCGCAGGAGAGATTGACCGTCTGGTGCGCAGTGAACGTGAGCGTGTGTTGCAGATGTTCGTCATCGCGACATTGGTCTCGATCGGGCTCAGCCTTGTGTTGGCGTCCACCATCGCCAATCCACTGGCTGACCTGTCGGCGGCTGCCGAACTTGGCCGTGACAAAGACGCGCGCAAGATGAACCCAGGCCGCATCCGGATTCCCGATCTGACCGCACGCCCCGATGAGATCGGCCGCCTCTCCGGCGCGTTGCGCGGGATGGTTTCGGCGCTCTACAACCGTATCGATGGCAATGAACAATTTGCTGCCGATGTCGCCCATGAGATCAAGAACCCGCTGGCCTCACTGCGTTCCGCTGTGGGAACCCTCCGCATGGTGAAACGCGATGATCAGCGCGAAAAGTTGCTTAATGTCATCGAACATGATGTGCGGCGTCTAGACCGGTTGGTCAGCGATATTTCCAATGCTTCGCGGCTTGATTCAGAATTGGTCAAGGAAGAAGAAGAGCCCTTCGATCTGCTGCAAATGCTGGGCAACCTTGGCCAGTATCTGGGTGAAGATGCGAAATCTAAGGGCATTGATTTCATAACCGATCTGCCCGCCGCGCCGATCACCGTTCATGGGCTTGAGGCGCGGCTTGCGCAGGTTTTCGTGAACCTTATCACCAACGCGATCTCCTTTTGCGAAGACGGCGATGCGATCCGCGTTTGGGCCCGCAAACGCGCCAATCGTGTGTTGATCGTGGTCGAAGACACAGGCCCCGGCATCCCCGAACAGGCGCTTGGCAAGATCTTCAAGCGCTTCTATTCGCAGCGCCCGGAAGAGCATTTTGGCAATAACTCCGGCCTTGGCCTCGCGATCTCAAAACAGATTGTCGAAGCCCATGGCGGCGTGATTTGGGCCGAAAACATTCGCCCGACCGAAGCTGACATCACATCTGAGCCCCTAGGCGCACGTTTCGTTGTGGGCCTGCCGACCTAAACGCGGCTTGAGGCCGAGAAATGACCATTAAACGCGAGAACCTCCACGCAAGCTGCGTGGCCATCGGCGGGAGCGGGGTGCTGATTCTTGGCCCTTCGGGCGCTGGTAAATCGGCGCTTGCGTTGCAACTGATCGCCCTCGGTGCCACGCTGGTGGCGGATGATCGCACCGATGTAATCCGCAGGGGGGATGACGTGATTGCGAGCGTCCCCGATAACATTCGTGGTCTCATCGAAGCGCGCAACGTGGCAATTTTGCGGCTTGAGGATCACGGCCCGGTGCCCTTGGCCCTTGCCGTTGATCTTGCCCATCCCGAAGAGCAACGCCTGCCCGAGGGCCATACCCACTTGATACAGGGTGTCACATTGCCCTGTTTTCACAAATGCGATAGCGCTCATTTTGCGGCAGCAATTCATCTGTATATGTCAGCTGTGAAAGAACCGAATTGAACAGTCAGACCCCCTCCACAGACCATGCGCCTCGGCGGCTGGTCCTTGTCACCGGCCCCTCGGGCGCCGGGCGTTCCTCTGCGCTTAACGTGTTGGAAGACGCGGGGTTCGAAGCGATCGACAACCTTCCATTGCGGCTCTTGCCTGCGCTGCTCGACCGACCCGGCGATGCGCAGTCGGTGGCCTTGGGCATTGATGCGCGCAACCGTGATTTCTCAACTGAGGGCGTGCTGGAGCTGATGGGCCGCCTCTCTGCCGAACCGGGATGGAGCGCAGAACTGCTCTATCTCGACTGCGCGCCAGACGTCCTGTTGCAGCGCTTTTCCGAAACGCGCCGCCGCCACCCGCTGGCCCCCGCCGATCGCCCCGCCGATGGCATCGCCCGAGAACAAGAATTGCTCCACGCAATTCGCGCCCGCGCGGACGTTCTGATCGACACGACAACGCTCAACGTTCATGAGTTGCGCGCCGAGGTGGAGCAATGGTTCGCTCCTGGCGGCCAACGCCATCTTACCGTTTCAGTACAGAGCTTCTCTTACAAACGTGGTCTGCCCCGTGGTGTCGATGTGGTGCATGACTGCCGCTTTTTGCGAAACCCCTATTGGGTCCCTGAGCTGCGCAACGGCAATGGCCGGGACGCGGCTGTGGCGGCCCATGTGGCGGGCGATAAACGTTACACGGATTTCGCGGATAAAGTTCTCGATCTCAGTCTTCTGCTGCTGCCCGCTTACCGCGAAGAGGGAAAATCTCATATCTCCATCGCCTTTGGCTGTACTGGCGGGCAACACCGCTCTGTCGCCATGGCGGAAGATCACGCTTTGCGCCTTGCAGAGCAGGGCTGGCAGGTGTCAATTAGGCACCGTGAACTGGACCGCCAGCATCGTGAAGGAAGCAAGCCGTGATCGGGATCGTCATCGTCGCACATGGGGGGCTTGCGCAAGAATATCTTGCCGCCATCGAACATGTCGTGGGATCCCAATTCGGCGTGCGCGCCATCGCGATTGAGGCAGACCACGACCGCGCCAATAAAGAACGCGAGATCTGCGCCGCCGCCGATGCAGTGGATCAAGGCGCAGGCGTTGTGGTCGTCACCGATCTTTTTGGTGGATCACCATCAAACCTCAGCCTCTTGGCATGCCGCCCCGAAAACCGGCGCATTATCTATGGCGCGAACCTGCCAATGCTGATCAAACTCGCCAAGTCACGGCAATTGGATGTGCCCGATGCCGTGCGCGCGGCACTCGAAGCTGGTAAGAAGTATATCGACAGCCAGAATGTCAGCGCAGGTTAAAAGGCCCCAAGACGTCATGCCCGAATTTTCTCTTAAGATCGTAAACGAAAAAGGCCTGCACGCGCGCGCCTCCGCTAAATTGGTTGAGGTGGTAGAAGCTTTCGATGCCCGCGCCGAGGTCAGCAAGGATGGTATGTCCGCTTCAGGCGATAGCATCATGGGGCTGTTGATGCTTGGCGCCTCGCGTGGCACCACGATTGAGGTGCAAACCTCTGGCCCCGATGCCGATGCCTTGGCCGACGCTTTGACTGCTCTTGTGGCGGATAAGTTTGGCGAGGGATACTAACCCCGCACAGCGGGAAAAAGGATCCTCCGACTACATGGATGACGCGCAAAAGATGGCGGCCCAACAGGCTCAGACAGGCGACGGTATGGTGACTTTCACCAAATACGACCGCCGCAGCCTCTCCTATGCTTCAACCTTTGATGATCCGTGGAAAGCGCGGGTCATTTCCGCGATGGAACTGTTTACCGGAAAAGTCAAAATCCTACGCTTGATCCGCAAGTTCGAGCAACGCGGCACACCATCGGGCCAAGCCTTCTGGCGCGCGGCGCTCGACACGATGGGGATCGACCTGACCACCCCGCAAGAGCAGTTGGACCGTATCCCCAAAAAGGGGCCGGTGGTCGTTGTGGCAAATCACCCTCACGGTATGGTCGACGGCATGATCTTTGCCGATCTGATCGGTCGCGTGCGCCCAGATTACCGCATTCTCACCCGGTCGCTGCTCACCTCTATCGATGAGGTGGCCGGCAGCTATATGATCCCGGTGCCTTTTCCGCATGACCCCGACGCACAGCGCAAGGGCGTGGAGATGCGGGCCAAGGCCATGGTCCACCTTAAAGAAGGCGGCGTAGTCGCGCTTTTTCCTTCAGGGGTTGTCGCCTCATCTGAACGCTTCTGGGGCCCGGCGGTCGAGGCTGAGTGGAATGTCTTCACCGCCAAGATGATTCGCCGTTCTGGCGCGCAGGTCGTGCCGATGCGCTTTCCGGGCCAAAACAGCCGCGCTTACCAGATTGCAAACCAGATCAGCCCGATGCTGCGCCAAGGGCTGCTGCTACACGAAATTGCCCATGCCTGCGGCAAACCCCAAGGCCCAATCGTCGGCCATCCCCTCATCCGGGAAGAGATCGACCGCTGGGCAGAGGACCCACGCGGGTTTATGGCGTGGCTGCGGGCCCATACTCTGGCACTGACCCACTAAGCTTCGTTCTTTCAAAAATACCCGCGGTGGAATCGCGCCTTTGGCGCGATGGGGGCAGCGCCCCCAACAACGTTCCTGCTTAGCGCGTCGGCACCGGTGTTTCGCCGCGGTAGTCGTAAAAACCGCGTTGTGTTTTGCGACCCAGCCAACCGGCTTCGACATATTTGGTCAGCAGTGGGCAGGGGCGATATTTCGTATCTGCCAGCCCATCATGCAGCACATTCATAATCGCCAGACAGGTGTCCAAACCGATGAAGTCCGCCAGTTCCAGCGGACCCATCGGATGGTTCGCGCCCAGTTTCATCGAACTGTCGATCGACTCTACATTGCCGACCCCTTCATAAAGCGTATATACCGCCTCGTTGATCATCGGCATCAGAATGCGGTTCACGATGAACGCAGGGAAATCCTCGGCCGAAGCGGCGGTTTTTCCCAACCGATCCACCACGGCTTTGCAGGCGTCATAGGTCTCCTTATCCGTGGCGATGCCGCGGATCAGTTCAACCAATTGCATCACCGGGACGGGGTTCATGAAGTGGAATCCCATGAATTTCTCAGGCCTGTCGGTGCGGCTGGCCAATCGGGTGATAGAGATCGACGAGGTGTTCGACGTAAGAATCGTTGTCGGCTTAAGGTGCGGCATCAGGTCTTCGAAAATCGCCTGCTTCACTGTCTCCCGCTCCGTCGCGGCTTCGATCACCAAATCGCTCTGGCCTAGGTCGCTCAGCGTCTGCGTTGTGGTGATCCGCGCCATCGCCGCATCGCGGTCGGCGGCGGTGATTTTTTCGCGGCTGACTTGGCGGTCCATGTTTCCGGTAACGGTTTTCATCCCTTTCGCCAGCGCATCGGCGCTGACATCGTTCAGCAGCACATCATAGCCCGCCAGCGCCATGACATGGGCAATCCCATTACCCATTTGCCCCGCGCCCACGATGCCGATTGTCTGGATATCCATGGCCTGTCCTTTACTTGAGTTCGGCGCACAATAGGGCGCGTCGCGGGGGTGCCGCAAGGGCAGCTGTTTACGAAATCTATCGGCAAATTTGCCCGTTAAGAGAATCGCAGCCCCTGCTGTGCAATCTGGCTTTGGGTGAACAATAAAGGTGGGTTCAATGACCTATGATGCACTGGGGCCAGAGCCTCTGGATTATCTACCGTGTCGCTATGGCACTTCAAAGTTGATGTTTCGCGGCCCCCGCCGCCGGTTGGAGGCGCCTTATATCGCCTTTCTTGGTGGGACAGAAACCTATGGCAAATTCATAGAACAGCCTTTCCCGGCACGGGTCGAGGCTGTGATGGGAAAGACTTGTGTAAATTTTGGCTTTCCCAATGCTGGGATCGACGCATTCGCACATGACCCCTTTGTCGCACAGGCGGCCTCACAGGCGGATGTAACGGTGGTTCAGGTCATGGGGGCACAGAATATGACCAATCGGTTCTACTCGGTGCATCGGCGCCGGAATGATCGCTTCGTCGGAGCCTCGGCCTTGTTGCAGACAATCTATCGCGAGGTGGATTTTTCAGAATTTCACTTTAACCGTCATATGCTGACCCATCTAATGCAGGTTTCACCTGAGCGGTTCGAGGCGGTGCGTACCGAATTGCAGCAGGCGTGGATGGCACGCATGCGGCTGATGTTGGGGCAAATCCAAGGACGGACGCTGCTGCTTTGGCTGGCCGACCGGCCGCCAGTGGCCACTGATGAACAGCCTGTGGGAGAGTTGGGCTATGACCCGCTATTTGTCACCCGGGAAATGTTAGAAGCGGTGGCCCAACATGCGACCGCTAAGATTGAAGTCGTTGCCCCCAAGTGCCCATCTGTCGCACCCACCGATGGCATGGTGGTGAGCGAGATGGAGGTGCAGGCCGCGTCAGAGATGCTCGGCCCGATGGCCCATGCCTCCGCTGCTGCCGCTTTGACCGACGCATTGCAAAACATGTCCTGAAAAATTGCGGGTAGGAGCGTCCGTAACGAAAAAGGCCCGCCAAATCTGGCGGGCCTTTAGTGTTTCACGTGAAGAGCTTTACAGCTTTTCGATCAGCTCAGGCACGGCATCAAAGAGATCGGCAACCAGACCGTAGTCCGCTACTTGGAAGATTGGCGATTCTTCGTCTTTGTTGATTGCGACGATGATCTTGGAATCTTTCATCCCGGCAAGGTGCTGAATCGCACCCGAGATGCCAACCGCGACATAGAGGTCTGGGGCGACAACTTTGCCCGTCTGGCCAACCTGCCAGTCGTTCGGCGCATAGCCCGAATCGACCGCCGCACGCGACGCGCCAACGGCGGCGCCAAGCTTGTCGGCCAGTTTCTCGATCAGCGCGAAGTCTTCTTCGGAGCCGACGCCACGACCACCGGACACCACGACGCCTGCGCTTGTCAGCTCAGGACGGTCGGATTCGGCGACCTTGTCTTCGACCCATGTCGACAGGCCGGGATTTTCGGCAGCCGAGATGGTCTCGACCGAGGCAGAGCCCCCGTCACCGGCCGCATCGAAGGTCGATGTGCGGAAGGTGATGACTTTCTTGGCGTCGTTGGATTTCACGGTCTGAACCGCGTTACCGGCATAGATCGGGCGCTCAAACGTGTCGGCATCGACAACGCCGGAGGCATCCGAGATCACCATGACATCCAAAAGCGCTGCCACGCGTGGCATCACGTTTTTGGCGTCGGTGGTGGCCGGGGCGACGATGTGGTCATAGTCACCCGCCAGCGACACGATCAGCGCGGCGGTGGCTTCGGCCAAACGGTGGCCCAGCATCGCGTCTTCGGCGACCAGCACTTTGGACACGCCATCGATCTTGGCCGCTGCTTCGCCCGCTGCCGCAGCAGAGCTGCCAGCCGCCAGAACGGTCACGTCGCCCAATGCCTTGGCTGCGGTTACCGCCTTGGCGGTGGCATCCATGGACAATTCGCCATCGGAAATTTCGGCAATCAGAAGAACAGCCATTACACAGCCCCCGCTTCTTTAAGTTTCGCCACAAGCTCGTCAACCGAACCGACCTTGATACCAGCGGCACGTTCGGCAGGCTCTACGGTTTTGACGATTTCCAAGCGGTTGGAGACATCGACGCCGTAGTCTTCGGCGGTCTTTTCATCCAGCGGCTTTTTCTTGGCCTTCATGATGTTCGGCAGCGAAGCGTAGCGCGGCTCGTTGAGGCGCAGGTCGACAGTGACGACTGTCGGCATGGTAACCTCGATGGTCTGCAAGCCGCCGTCGACTTCGCGGGTGACTTTCGCTTTGTCGCCTTCGATGGCGATTTCAGAGGCAAATGTCGCCTGCGACCAACCCATCAACGCCGAGAGCATCTGGCCGGTGGCGTTCATGTCGTTGTCGATCGCCTGTTTGCCGCAGAGCACGAGGCCCGGCTGCTCTTCGTCGACGATGGCTTTGAGGATTTTGGCCACGGCCAGCGGCTCGATGTCTTTGTGTACATCGTCCGATGCCACAACAAGAATCGCGCGGTCTGCACCCATGGCGAGCGCGGTGCGCAGGGTTTCCTGCGCTTGCTTCACACCGATGGAGACTGCGACGATCTCTTCAACCTGACCGGCCTCTTTCAGACGAATCGCCTGTTCGACGGCGATTTCGTCGAAGGGGTTCATCGACATTTTCACATTGGCAAGATCAACACCCGTTCCGTCCGCTTTGACACGAACTTTCACGTTATAGTCGATCACGCGTTTGACAGGTACCAGTACCTTCATGAGCGGTCTCTCTCCTCAGTTTGCGACACGGGCTGGTTGGCCCGGTCTCCCTAATTCTCCAGACGGGTGTAACGAAGCGGATCGGATCAAAACAGGCCAAAATCGGCAGATAGGCTATTTTGAACGCGGCGTTTTCCCGGTTTTTCGTCTGTTAGCGCTATTTTCTTAACGGTTCGCGCCCGGCACCCACAACACGTCTTCTTGGCCCGCGTTGTTGGCCATACGCGCGGCGACGAAGAACCAGTCGCTTAGACGGTTCAGGTAGGTAACTGTTGCGGGGTTGATCGTGGTTTGTTCCGACAGCAGCACTGCGAGTCTTTCGGCGCGGCGGGCAACAGTGCGGCAGACATGCAGATGCGCCGCTAACGCGCGGCCACCGGGCAGGATGAAACTGCGCAGTGGCTCCAATTCGGTATTCATTACGTCGATTTCGCGCTCAAGCCGGTCGACCTGTTCTTGGGTGACCCGCAGGGGCGGGTATTCCGCATCGCGGTCAGCCGCCATATCAGGGCGGCAGAGGTCGGCACCAAGGTCGAACAGATCGTTCTGGATGCGCGCCAGCGCTGCATCGGTGTCTTTCGTGGCCTCAAGTCGGGCCACGCCGACAAAGCAGTTCAACTCATCCGACGTGCCATAGGCCTCGACCCGCGCGTCGTGTTTGGCCACGCGATCACCATTGCCAAGCGCGGTGGTGCCCTTATCGCCGGTACGGGTGTAGATTTTGTTAAGCACAACCATCAGATCGTCCCCCCTCTGAAATAGACATAGGCAAGGATCAGCAGCACGGCGATAAACTGCGCGATGATCCGCCAACGCATCAACTTGTTGGCGTTCCGCTTGTTGAACTTGCCCCCCGTAGCAAATCCACCGAGGCCCATCATAAGCACAACGGCAACCGCCACGACGGAAAGCAGGACGATCACGAAAAACGGATCATTTGGCATGGGCTGTCCTTTCGTTGCCCCGAGATGTAGCGGCGCAAAGCAGTCGCGCAACCAAAATCAACGGCTGGTAACCCAATCCAGCGCCCGCGTCGGCAGGATACGCCGCAAAACATTGGCGATGTGGGTGGGGGTTGTGACGAAATAGCGCGGACGGGGGCGAGGGGATTCCACGGCGTGAACAAGTTTTGCCACCACCGCTTCGGGGGGCAGTTCAAACCGGTCTTTCTTGCCGCTGTTATCATAGAGCCGGGGGCGCATGGTCGCTTCGTATTCCGCCGCGCGGGGGCTGTTTTCCCAGTCGATCCAACGTTCGAACCGCGGGATTGCTTTGGCACGCAGTTTGGACGTGACCGGGCCGGGTTCGATCAGGATCAACTCAACCCCCGTGCCGCGCATCTCAAGCCGCAGGGTGTCGGTCAGCCCCTCCAGCGCGAATTTAGTGGAGTTATACGCCCCGCGCCACGGCATCGCCACCATGCCGAGGACCGAGGAACATTGCACGATCCGACCATGCCCCTGATTGCGCATCACGGGGATCACCGCGCGGGTCAGGCTGTGCCAGCCAAAGAAATTCGCCTCGAATATTTCGCGCAGGGCATCTGTGGGCAGGTCTTCGACCAATCCGGGCGTGGCGTGGGCACCGTTGTTGAACACTGCATCAAGCGTACCGCCCGTCTGGTCCAGCACATGGGCGAGGGCGGATTGGATGCTGGCCTCATCGGTATAATCGATCCGGGGTGCGTCGAACCCTTCGGCGCTGAGGCGGTCGCAATCCTCCTGTTGCCGACAGGCTGCGAAAACCCGCCAGCCCCGTGTGCGCATGCCATGAGCGGCGGCGTAGCCGATGCCGCTGGAACAGCCAGTGATTAGGATGGAACGGGTCGCAGACATGCAAAAGGGCCCTTCGATTGAAAGGCCCTTCATCGCGCGATGCTATTGGATTGGCAAGTTAGCCATTGTTGAGCAGGAAGTCGGCCATCCAGCCTGTTTCCGTGCCATCCACGCTGCGGAACCGAACCCAACCTGCGCCGTTGTCTTCGATCACCTCAACGGCATCTCCTTGGCCCAGTTTGCCGACCACATCAAAACTGGTGCCGGGCCCACCGCGGACATTAACGCGGGTGCCGCTGACTGTGCGGATCTCAGCTTGCGTGGTGCTTACATAGGTTGCGGCGCTATCAGCGCCATCTATTAGGCTGGGGAGGACAGCGGGCGTCTGCGCAGTGGTGGCCGAATAGGATGCGTTTTGCACTATTTCGCCAGAAGCATTCGCAGGCTTGGATTTAACGACCTTTGCACCGGCACGGTCAGCCGATGAGGCAACAATCTTTTGCACCACGGCGTCATTGGCCTGCGGCAGATCGCTCAATGTGGTCAGATTCAACGCCACGCGGGTCGCGGCGTGTTCGGGCGCTGTGGATTTTTGGGCGAAGGGGGTGATCGGGCTTTCAGCTTTGCGTGCCGCGTTCGCGGCGGCAGCCGTAACAAGGTCTGAGGACGGTGTTGCAGCATTCGCGCTGGCAATGAGCGCCGAATCGGTGGCTTTGGCGCTTACCATTTGTGCGCCCGCGGGTGCGAAATCTGCACCGCCGCTCATCTCATAGAAGGCCCAGCCCATGAAACCAAATGTCAAAAAAATGAACCGTTTCATTGTGCTGTTCCCCGTCTCTGTCAAAATCGTGTCTTTGTTGAGAGACCAACGCGAAACTTCGCGAATGGTTCAATTTCAATTGGCAAGAAATCGCATAGCACAAAAGTATTGCTTTTTTCTCTCTTGAAACCGTGCAAGCGGCATATTTTCAGAACAAGGCTTGCGGAATCTGTCGCTTGCTCGCCCTGCTAGGCTTGGCTAAAAGACCCGTCATGTCAGACACAACCACACCCCCAGAACTCGACCCGAATGACCTGTCCGAGCCGCTCCGCCGCGCCTTGGGGGAACGCTATCTGACCTATGCGCTGTCAACCATCATGCACCGTGCATTGCCAGACGCGCGCGATGGGCTGAAGCCGGTGCACCGCCGTATCCTGTTTGCGATGCGCGAACTGCGGCTGTCGTCCACAGGTGGTTTCCGTAAATCCGCGAAGATTTCCGGTGACGTGATGGGTAACTATCACCCGCACGGAGATGCCGCGATTTATGATGCGATGGCGCGTTTGGCGCAGGATTTTAACGTTCGTTATCCGCTGGTCGACGGTCAGGGTAACTTTGGCAATATCGACGGCGATAACCCCGCTGCATCGCGCTATACCGAAGCGCGGATGACCGCCGTGGCCGAGGCGATGCTGGAAGGGCTGAACGAAAACGCAGTCGACTATCGCGAGAACTATGACGGCACGTTGACCGAGCCTGTCGTGCTGCCCGCGCAGTTTCCGAATCTGTTGGCCAATGGCTCTTCGGGGATCGCCGTGGGCATGGCGACCAATATTCCACCGCATAACATTGCCGAACTTTGCGATGCTTGCATTCACCTGATCAAGGTGCCGGATGCCCGCGACGATACGCTGTTGAACTATGTGCCTGGCCCCGATTTTCCCACGGGCGGGATCATTGTCGAACCTGCGGAAAATATCGCCAATGCTTATCGCACGGGCCGTGGTTCATTCCGTCTGCGCTGCCGATGGGAGGTCGAGGACCTTGGCCGGGGCGCGTGGCAGATCGTGGTCACCGAGATTCCTTATCAGGTGCAGAAATCCAAGCTGATCGAAAAGATCGCCGAGCTGATTCAGACTAAGAAGATACCGATTCTCGCAGACGTTCGCGATGAGTCTGCCGAAGATATTCGCATGATCATCGAGCCGCGCTCGAAGAACGTCGATCCGGCAGTGTTGATGGGGATGCTATTTCGCAACTCCGATCTTGAGGTGCGGTTCTCACTTAACATGAACGTGTTGATCGACGGGCAGACGCCGAAGGTCTGTTCGCTCAAGGAAGTACTGCGCGCGTTTCTTGACCACCGCCGCGAGGTGCTGCAACGCCGGTCACGTCACCGTATGGACAAGATCGATCACCGGCTTGAGGTGTTGCAGGGCCTGATCACGGCCTTCTTGAACCTCGACCGGGTGATTGAGATCATCCGCTATGACGACGATCCCAAAGCGGCCTTGATGTATGAGGACTGGAGCCGGGTGCATCAAGATACGCTAGCCCGCGCGATGGATGAGCGCGCATATGTGTCGCCGTTGGCGGGGGTCGACGTCTCCAAGCTGGCGGTGATCGCGGATGCAGAAGCACAGGCAACCGGTGTCTTGACCGAGAGCGGTGACACCCGCGCCGTGCCGCACAGCTATGCGGGCCGCGAAAACGGACTGTCTGATGTGCAGGCCGAGGCAATCCTTAACATGCGCCTGCGGTCATTGCGGCGTTTGGAAGAGGACGCGCTGGTGCGTGAGCGCGACACGTTGATGTCGGAACGCGCCGGTCTAGAAGACCTGCTCGACAGTGAAGACCTGCAATGGACCACCATCGCCGACCAGTTGCGCGCGACGAAAAAGCAGTTTGGCAAGGACTGGGTGATCGACGGGGTCAAACGCGGCCAGCGGCTTAGCACCTTTGAGACGGCAGGCGAAGTAGAAGAAGTTCCAATCGAAGCGATGATTGACCGTGAGCCGATTACGGTGGTCTGCTCTCAGATGGGCTGGATTCGTGCGATGACGGGCCATATCGACCTGAACCGCGAGTTGAAGTTCAAAGATGGCGATGGCCCTCGTTTTATCTTCCACGCTGAAACGACGGATCGCTTGTTGGTCTTCGGCTCGAACGGGCGCTTTTACACCGTATCCGCCGCTAATTTGCCCGGTGGGCGTGGCATGGGAGAACCGCTGCGTCTGATGGTCGATCTACCGAACGAGGTGCAGATCGTATCGCTCTTTATTCACAAGCCGGGGCGTAAGCTGCTGGTCGCATCCACAGCGGGCGATGGCTTTGTCGTGCTTGAGGATGAGGTCGTGGCGCAGACCCGCAGTGGTAAACAGGTGCTGAACGTGCGCGGCGAAGGTGTCGCGGCGCTGGTCTGTCATCCGGTGTCGGGTGACAGCGTGGCCACCGTGGGCGAGAACCGCAAAGTGCTGGTCTTTGGCCTTGATGAGCTGCCTGAAATGGGCCGCGGTAAGGGCGTTCGCCTGCAAAAGTACAAAGACGGCGGCCTTTCGGATGCCACCACCTTCGAACGTGCGGCGGGGCTAAGCTGGCAAGACCCTGCAGGGCGAACCCGCACCGAGATCGACCTCGCGGAATGGACCGGCAAGCGCGCTGGTTCTGGCCGGATGGCGCCACGTGGCTTCCCGCGCGACAACAAGTTCAACTGATTTGCTTGACCCCGCTTTGCGGTGGGGTCAATCCAGTGGCTCTGCCGTCATCCAGACGCCGCCTTCGGGCCGGAGGGTCAGGATCATCACAGGCTCAGGGTCTTTGCCAGGCACAGGGGTGAATTTGAACCGCCCGAGCAGCGTGGCAAGAACGATGACCGCTTCTTGCAGCGCAAAGCTCGCCCCGATGCAGATGCGCGGGCCATCCCCAAAGGGCAGATAGGCATAGCGGTTGATCGCCTTGCGGTCGGCAAAACGCTCGGGCCGGAAGGCGTCGGGCGCGTCCCACAGCAGTTCGTTACGGCCAAGCGCGTATATCGGGATCATCACTGTGTCGCCGGGGCGGATCTCGCGGTCGCAAAGCGTGTCGTGCTTTTGCGCCGTGCGTGAGATGATACCGGCAGCCGGGTAGAGACGCAGCGCTTCGTCGACGATCATTCGGATCAGGGGCAGTTGATCCACGTCCTCCCCGGTGCACGCGCGGCCTTGTAGCACCGATTGTACCTCTGCCCGCGCGCGGTCCTGCATGCCTTGGTCAAAACCCATCAAGTACATTGACCACGCCAGCGTCAGCGCGGTGGTCTCATGCCCCGCGACGATGAAGGTCAGCAGATTGTCACGTAGTTCTGCGGTATTCATCTTGCGCTTGGTCATGGGATCAACACCTTCGAGCAGCAGATCCAGCAAGTCGGGCGTGCCTTCATGCCCACGAGCAACGCGGGCCTCGATGGCGCTGTCGGCCATGGCCTTCATCTGCTTTAACGCTTGGCCCGACATCATCCGCACCGGTCGCGGCAGCCAGTCGGGAAAGCCCAAGATGTCGAACAGGCTGATTTTGCCAGCCTCGGCGATGTAATCGTCAATTGCGCCGTGCACCTTGTCACGGTCAAAGGTTCCATCGCCGGAAAAGGTTACATCGCCGATCACATCAAAAGTGGTTGTGACCATTTCATCCAGCATGTTCACCGCGCGCGGGCCAGCAGCGGCGATCCGGTCGGCGGCGCGGGTCGCGGCATGAGACATCACCGGGGCAAGGTTGCGCACATTGCGTTGCGAAAACACCGGGGCGGCGGTACGCCGTTGCCAGCGCCAATGCGCACCTTCGGCGATAAACAGCGATTCCCCGATGGCCGGGCGCAGCAGGTTCTTGGTCACGTCCGACTTGGGGTAATCCTCTAACCGGTCGAGCAGGATTTCCCGAATAGCACTGGGATCCATCACCATATGCCAACGCTTGCCGGTTTTGCCCGAAACGATGGGCTGGGTCGTGGCGATCTTGGGGATGATACTCAGCACATTGCGCCGCGCCATTTGCAAGCTGCCAAGCAAGCCAACGGGTTCGGTGACAAGTGGTACGTGAACGGGCAGGGGGCCGGGCGATTGTTCTGGCTGGGTCATGATGATGTCCTCACTCTTTGCCAAAGTAGGGCGGAGCGGCAGGGGCGCAACTGCGGCAAATGATTGCGCCGCCTCTGGCCATCGGCTACCCCTTTGCCGATATTAACGCCTTGGGGATGTGCCAATGATCCGTGTTCTTGCCGTGCTGATGACTGTTGCGACGCTGGCCGCCTGCAATGGCGCATCTGATTTGGGCGACGCGCCCACGCCGCTTGGCGATTTTAACCTGCACCACAATATCGTCGTCGCCCCCAAGGCCCAAAAAGGCCCGCTCAGTCGTGAGGTCAGTAAGGATAAATTGGCCGCCGCTGTTCAGGCCGCCACCGCCGAGCGGTTTGACCGCTATGATGGGGAGCGGTTTTATCATTTCGGCATCAGCGTCGAAGGCTATGTACTGGCCCAGCCCGGCGTCCCGCTGGTCTTTGCGCCGAAATCCATTCTGATCCTTAATCTGACCGTTTGGGATGACGCCAAGAACAAGAAGCTGAACCCCGAGCCGCATCAGATCACTGTGTTCGAATCCTTGGATCAGGGGCCGGTCGTTGGGTCGGGCTATACGAAGTCTGCCGAAGAACAGTTGAAGAATCTCAGCCAGAATGCGGCCAAGTCGATTGAGAATTACCTTGTGAAACAAAACCGCGAAGAGGGCTGGTTTAACGGCGGTAGGGCAGTGGCTTCCCCCTCGGATCCAGAGGATAAATAACCCCGGCCACGGCGGTTTGAATTGGGCGGCAATCAAGGGAGAGCGGGTTTTAAGTGGCACCAAGGCACAAGTCCCGCTTGATTTTACCGCCCAGACCCAATACATCGCCCGCCAGATAGGGTTCGGGTCCCCGTTGGGTCCCCTCAAATAAAAGGGCGCCACCATGGCAAAGGCAAAGTTTGAACGTAACAAGCCACACGTCAACATCGGCACAATCGGCCACGTTGACCACGGTAAAACCACGCTGACCGCGGCGATCACCAAATACTTCGGTGACTTCCAAGCGTATGACCAGATCGACGGCGCGCCCGAAGAAAAGGCCCGCGGCATCACCATCTCGACCGCGCACGTTGAGTATGAGACCGAAGCACGTCACTACGCCCACGTCGACTGCCCCGGCCACGCTGACTATGTGAAAAACATGATCACTGGTGCCGCTCAGATGGACGGCGCGATCTTGGTTGTGAACGCGGCCGACGGGCCGATGCCCCAGACGCGTGAGCACATTCTGCTCGGCCGTCAGGTTGGCATCCCCGCCATGGTCGTCTTCATGAACAAAGTTGACCAGGTCGACGACGAAGAGCTGCTCGAGCTGGTCGAAATGGAAATCCGCGAGCTGCTGTCTTCCTACGACTACCCCGGCGACGACATCCCCGTCGTGCCCGGTTCGGCTCTGGCGGCGATGGAAGGCCGCGACGAAAACATCGGCGAGAACGCTATCCGCAAGCTGATGGAAGAAGTCGACAACTACATCCCGACACCAGAGCGTGCTGTTGACCAGCCGTTCCTGATGCCCGTCGAAGACGTGTTCTCGATCTCTGGTCGTGGTACCGTTGTGACCGGCCGTGTTGAGCGTGGCGTGATCAACGTTGGCGACGAAATCGAAATCGTCGGCATCCGCGACACCAAGAAAACCACCTGCACCGGCGTGGAAATGTTCCGCAAGCTGCTGGACCGTGGTGAAGCTGGCGACAACATCGGCGCGCTGCTGCGTGGCGTTGAGCGTGATGGCGTTGAGCGCGGTCAGGTTCTCTGCAAGCCCGGTTCCGTGAACCCGCACACCAAGTTCGAAGCCGAAGCCTACATCCTCACCAAAGAGGAAGGTGGCCGTCACACGCCGTTCTTCGCGAACTACCGTCCACAGTTCTACTTCCGTACAACTGACGTGACTGGCACCGTTCAGCTGGCAGAAGGCACCGAGATGGTCATGCCCGGCGATAACGTGTCCTTCGGCGTTGAGCTGATCGCACCGATCGCCATGGAAAACGGTCTGCGCTTCGCGATCCGTGAAGGTGGCCGTACAGTTGGCGCCGGCGTTGTGTCGAAGATCACTGAGTAATTATGGGTTGGGCCTTCGGGCCTGACTTGTAGGACTTTCGAAAGGCCGCAGCGTTTGCTGCGGCCTTTTGCGTTTCTTTTTGGGGAGGATTTGTCGGGCAATCCCATGATAAGGGGGGGGCAGGCGGTTCTCGTCTTGTTCAAAGCCCTATAAATAAAAAAAGGCCGGCTCGTGTTGAGCCGGCCCGTGTTAATTCCTGCCAAGAGTGCTTATGCCGCGTCAGCGTTCACGCCACCTCTTGTCGCAATCTCAGTCATTCGGCGATCACCGTCATAGGTATGATCAAGTTG